>DATNIU010000206.1:0-36977 GCA_035604275.1 Streptosporangiaceae bacterium
GTAGCGAAATAGCCGTCGGCCGGGACCGCATACGGCGTGCAGTTACTGAGAGTAGCGCGATGGTCGGCACACTTCCTGAAATGGACGAAATGACGATGTCAGAAGGTCACGATTTGACTACTAGCCGTGGAGGAACTGCACGATTCGCGATTCTGGGATTAAACTCTTTGCATGGGGCTAGCTTTGGCGTGCGATTTAGCGGGGTTAGTCGTTGTGCGAGCGCCGTCTGGCGCGCTGATCGGGGGGCCCGCTACGGCCATCGTGGCCAGCTAGGTTCTGGGAGGCCGTGGTGACGCAGGATGTTCGTCTTGCCGACGGGCACAGCGTGACCGTGGAGAGCTGGGGCGCACCTGACGGGATGCCGATCTTCCTGCTGCACGGCACTCCCGGTTGCCGCAGCGGGCCGAGACCGCGCACCAGCGTTCTGTACCGGCTTGGCGTGCAGCTCATCTCTTATGACCGGCCAGGATACGGCGGCTCAAGCCGTCGGCCTGGCCGCATCGTCGCGGATGCGGCCAGCGACGTGAGCGCCATCGCCGATGCGCTGGGCCTGGACGGATTCGGTATCGTCGGTCGCTCCGGCGGCGGACCGCACGCCCTGGCCTGCGCGGCGCTGCTCGGCGATCGAGTGCAGAGCGCGGCGGTCCTGGTCGGGCTGGCGCCGTCGGATGCCGAGGGTCTCGACTGGTACGAAGGAATGGCCGGGTCAAACGTCGATGAGTACAGCAAGGCCGATACGGGTCTGGCGGCGATCGAGCGCAAGCTCGTCGAATTCGCCGACCGGATCCGTGACGATCCGGAGAGCCTGCTTGAATTCCTGCTGCCCGAGCTCACTCCCCCAGACCGCAGGGTCGTGGATGACGTCGCCATCCGCCGGCTGCTGACCGACACCTATGCCGAGGCGCTGCGCGACAGCGCGGACGGCTGGATCGACGACGTGCTTGCGATCCGCCGTCCGTGGGGGTTCGACCTGTCGATGATCCAGCTTCCCGTCCTGCTCTGGCACGGAGCGGAAGACGCGTTCTCCCCGGTCGGTCACACGTACTGGCTGGCAAAGCAGGTCCCGACCTCGATCGTCGCCGTGCAATCGGGCGCGGCGCATTTCGGCTCGGTCGAGATTCTTCCCAGCGTTCTCGCCTGGATCAAGCGTGCCCGCGGGTCAGAAGGGCTGTGGTTCCAGGGTATGCATCAGCCGGCGTTCTCTACGTAGCAGCCCGATGTGCGGGTGGTCGGCGCCGAGTATCGCCACCAGCTGATCGATCACCCGATCGCGCTCGGCGGCAGCGCCGCCGGTCGCCCGCTGCTGCGCGGTGAGCAGCAGGTTCGCCCGGGTTCGCAGCGTGTCTGGGTGCTCTTTGCCGAGGACCGCCGCCATCCGGTGGACGGCCTGCGACTCTACCTGCTCGGCCCGGTCCGGCTCATCCTGGTCAGCCAGCAGGACTCCAAGGACCGCCTGCGCGGCGAGGGTGTACGGATGGTCGTCGCCGAGACCGGCCTGCAGGCGCTGGACCGCCGTCTGCGCGATCTTCATGGCGCTGTCCTGCCGCTGCCCCGAGCGCAGCGCGCAGGCCATGTCGACCATGCAGACGAGCGTATGCGGATGGGACGGCCCGAGCCGCTCCTCGTAGACGGCCCGCACCGCACGGATCTCCGCCTCGGCCTCGGACGCCCGCTCAAGCGACAGCAGACATACCGAATGGCCCAGCCTGCAGGCCAGTGCTTCGCTGCTTGAGCTGCCGAACCTGCGGCTGAGCCCGTCCGAAGCTTCGCGCAAGTGCCGCTCGGCCTGATCGAGCCGCCCGGCTGCGCGCAAGGCGATTCCGAGGAGCATCTGCGCGTTCAGCGCTTCGAGGGAATCGGCGCCGTGCGCTTCGATACACGACGCCCGGGCCGTTTCCATGATCACCGCTGCCTCCGCGTACCTTCCCGCCTCGATCAGGTCGCGGGCGACATTGGAGGTGGAGCCGAGCGTCCGCGGATGCAGCAGACCGAGGGTCGTGCCGCGCCGCGCCAGAGTGTCCTCGTCCAGCCGCAGCGCGTCGGCGAAGTCCCCGGTGAGCCGGTAGGAGTCAGCCAGGTTATTGGCCGCTGCCAGAGTCCGGGCGTGGTCCTCGCCGTACAGCTCCGTCCATGCGGGGTAGGTGAGCTTGTCCATCTCCAGCGCCGCACGGTACCGGCCGAGCGCTTTCATGTCCGCGGCCAGGCTCCCCGCCGTCATCAGGACGTGCGGATGGTCGGAGCCAAGCAGCTTCCGCTGCTCTCCCAGGACCAGTTCGTCCACTTCCTTGGCCTCTTCGAAGCGGGCCTGGTCGCGCAGGATGTTGGCGTGGTTGAAGCGCAGATGCAGCAATTGCCTGCGGAGAGTGTCGGCGCTCGACTCGGGCCAGGAGGCGAGCATCGCCTCCCAGGCAGCCCCGACCTCTTCAGCGACTTCGCGGCCGCGTTCCAGATCGTGACGCTGCCATAGGTACCGCACCCGGTCGATGAACAGCTGCCGGACGGACTCCTCCCGTGACGTAATGGCCTGCGATGGCGTGAGGTGCGGCCAGATCAGCCGGAAGCGGTTCCAGGTGTCGGGGTCGTCGACCTCGCCGCGCGGTCGTGCGGCGGCCAGGACCTGGTGCACGTCCCGCCGGGCCGAGGCGATCCGCTCCGGCGACATCCGGTCCTGCACGACGGCCTGGACGAGCCGGTGAACATGGATCCGGCCCGCGCTAGGGTCGAGCTTGATCAGCGCCAGCCGGTTGATCTCCTGGACGATGGTTCCGATGATCATCGTCTCGGACAGTCGGGCGTCGAACGGCTCGAGCACGCGGGCCATGGCCGGGCTGTAGAGCAGGTCGAGCGCGATGCGCGGCGCCATGACGGAGCACAGCTCGAATAGCCGCGCCGCGGCGGGTGATCGTTCCTGGAGCCGGTTGAGCGACAGGTCCCAGGTCTGCGAGACGGGCTGCGGGTAGTCGGCGAGCTGGCTGATCGACAGGGTTCTGGGCGCCTGGCGTTCCAGCTGGAGCAGGTACTCGGAGACGGTAAAGCTCGTCTCCGCCAGCCAGGCGCCGGCAGTCGCGACCGCGAGCGGCAGGTCGCCGAGAACCTCGGCGACCTGATCGGCCTCCTCAGCAGTGATCATGGGGACCCGGAGCTGGAGATGCGCCACGCTCTCCGCGCGGGTGAACACCTCGACGGGGAGGTACCTGGCGTGTTCGGCCCAGCCCCGATTGCGTGAGGTGATCAGGGCATGACCGCCGCCTTCTGGTATGTAGGGCCTGACCGCCTCGATCTCGTCGGCGTTGTCGAAGACCAGCAGCCAGCGCTGCCCGGGTGTGGCATGGTCGAGGATCTTGAGCACCTGACGAGCCGACTCGTCCAGGCTGGAGGTCGGCGGGATGCTGATGCCGAAGGCATCCTGGATACTAGCCCCGAGGTCAACCAGCGAAGCGTCGATGAACTGCGGCTGCCCGCAGTCAACCCACCACACGAGGTCGTAGTCGGTCTTGAACCGGTGTACGTACTCGATCGCGACCTGGGTTTTCCCGACCCCGCCGAGGCCCTGGAGCGTGACGGGGAGAACGACGGTCGTGCCGTAGTCGCGGAGCTGCTCGCGGAGCTGCCTGAGGTCATTCTCCCGGCCGGTGAACCGCGAGTTGCGGGCAGGCGCACGGTCGATCCTCGGCTCGTCGCCCGGATAGCGGATCCCATGGCTGCTGGGACCGTCATTAGCCGGGCCACTGGTCAGGCCGAGCAGCCTGTGCAGCCGTCCGACGGCCTCCTTCTCAGAGACCCCGGCGAGATAGGCCGAGGGCACCGATGAGAACTCGACCAGCGGCCGGCTGGCGGTGAGGTAGACGGCGAGATCGGGCAGCGCCTGCTTGGCCTGCCTGATCCGGTGCTGCCCGGCGTAGGTGGCTGACACCACGGTCAGGGTGCGGACCGACGTCTGGTCCTCGGCCTCCTGCCGTGCGCGCTCGTCCATGCTCTGCTCGCGGACGGTGACCCCGGCCTCCTGGAGAACCCTGGTGATCCATTCGCCCCATACCTCGTCCTGCGGGTCGAACTCGACGATGATCTGGTCGCCGGTCATCGGCGCCCGGCGAGTGAATAGCTGCTTGGTACGGCTTCGCAGCTGGTCGTCCATCGGCGGCAGGCCGGTCACCTCGCCCTCGGTGATCTGGGCGGCGATGCGCTCAAAGGACGACAGCAGCGAAGCCGGGGAGCCCGGCGGATCGCCGAAGACCGCGAGCGTCTCCTCGTAGGCGTAGAACGCGCGGTAGGGAACCTCGACCGCGGCCCAGTACTCCCGTCGCTGCGTGCCCGACATGGAGGCTGGGAGACCGGCGAATAGCCGGACCGCGACCGCGTGGCCTGCCTCGACCTTTTCCTTCTCCGCCTGGTCGACGCGCATCGGCACCGGCAGGATCCGGATTCCGCGATCCTCGTGAAGTTCCTCGACCAGCCTGGCTACCTGCGCCGCGCCCTCGATGCCCTGGATGCTCAGGGTGAAGCAGTCCACCAGGACATCCGGCAGATGCACGGTGCAGATGTCGGCGACGTCGCTCAGCCCGGTGCGGCTGTCGATCAGCACGTAGTCGTAATGGCGTTTCATGTCCGCGCGAACAGCCTTGAGAAACTCAGCGCCTCTGAGCCCTTCATAGAAGTTGTCCCAGTCCAGGGCTGCCAGGGTGAGCCCATAGTCGCGGTTCTGCCGGCCCGCTGACAGGAAGGCCAGGCTGCCGCGGCCGGGGAAATCCCAGTTGAGCGACAACGCGTGCTGCTGCACCCGGGCGCACTCGGCGACCAGGCTCGCCGCCTCGTCATGGTCGGCGGCCTTGGCCGCCGCACGTTCGTACTGGCGGATCAGATCGACGATGCCCGACGCGTCCCGCACCTCGTTCCCGTCCAGGAAAGGGTGGAAGAACCGGTGCAGTCCGGGTGATTCCAGATCCCAGTCAGCCACCAGGACGCGTTTGTCGTTCGCCGCGAGGATCCAGGCTACGTTGGCCAGCGCCATTGTCCGGCCAGTGCCGCCCTTGTACGAATAGAAGGTGACGATCCGGCCGTCGCGAGACTCCGGAGTGTCCACGGGTGTTTCAGGCATTCTTCTCCTCGGAGGGCTGCGGCGAGGTTGCACTGGCAGGCCGTCCGTCACCGGCCAGCCGTCGCCGCGAGCCCGGACGCGCTATCGAGCGCAGGACCGGGCCGTGGCGGAGATATTGCCGCTCAGCCTCGGCGACCAGGATGGGCATGAGCAAGACAAATTCCTTCAGTGAGCTGACGCCTCTGATGGCGTGCCGAGCGGTTTCTGTGCGGCCGACCGTGGCGGTGCCGAGCATGGTCCTGACCCGCTCGGTGAGTTCAGCGGCGCGCGCATCCGCGACGGACTCGAAGACGAGCAGCGGCAGAATCCAGGATGGCAGTCCGGTCACCAGCGACTGAAGGGCATCCAGGCCCCGGCCGTCGGCTATGAACCACGGATCGATGAGAATGACCCCCGGCATGCTATCGGGCAGGCTCCCGGGTTTCTCGATTCCCTCGACCACGACGGCAAAGTCGAGTTGCTCAGTCACCTGCGCCGCGTACTCAGCGAGCGGAAGCTCCTGATCGTCAGGGTAGGCGCGCCAGTCGATGGCGCGCTCGCCGTATCCGGCCGGATCGCGATCGGCGGGCAGGTGCAAGAGCGTCGGGGCGGCCACTGCCACCGCGAAGACCGCCGCGGATGCCTCCGGGTTGAACGCGCTCTGCACGTCGTCGATGTCCGGTGCGGCCGACGGGGCAACCGGGGCGGTCTCGGCTAGCTCGACGATCCGCGCCGCAAGCCGGTCCACGACCAGCTGGTACGACAATCGGTACTGGGTGAGGCGCAGTAATGCGCGCAGCCCGTTCTCCGCGTATGCCACCTCCGAGGCGCCGAACGCCATGGCTTGCCGCAGGCCAGGCCGGTCCTGCTCGCCGGGGAGGGGAATCCACAGCACCGGCGCGAGACGGTGCTCGGGGTCGGCGAGCCCGGCACGGCTCATCCGCTGATGAAAGCAGGCCCATTCGCGGCCGGGCCACGATCGGGCGAAGTAGCCGGGCGAGTACAGCGGGACGAATACCTCGGCGGTGCTGAGCGCACGGTTCAGTGCTGCCTTCCAGTCAGCGCCTGGCGCGATGTCCTGGTCAAAGAATCCAGGTGCGAGCCGGGAATGCGGTGCGGCCCGGTGCTCGACCGAGTCCGTCAGGTCGCGGAAGAACCTGCGGACCCACTGGTCGGGGTCGGCCTGCTGGGTACCGGCCAGCGGCGGCGAATGCGCGTAGCTGAGGAAGAAGTAGCTGCCGCGCTGCCCGGTCCCGTTCTGTGCCTTGTCTGTGCCGCTCACGGTACCTGCTCCCGGAAGATGTCACGGAGCTCGCTCTCGGGGAGCGGGCATGGTTCTACCCAGTGACTGTAATGAATTCTGGCGATGCGCTGAGCGAGCCGCCACACGACCGTCTGATAGGCGGACTCCTGCTGCATTCGGAGAAGTCCGACGACGCCGTTCTCCTCGTACTGCGCGGTGATGTCGGCATTGACCAGGCCGCTCGGTGAGAACCGCTGGACGGAATTGACTATCGCGGGTATCCGGTCGTGCGGCAGCGGCGCCCAGATAACCGGGATGATGGCAGTCTGATGGTCGGACCCGTCCCCCGACTGCCTGACCACCGTGCGCTGGGAGAAGGCGAACCATTCTCTGCTGCACCAGCTGCTGACGAAGTAGGAGGCGGATAGCAGGGCGACGAAGACGTGGCACGTGCCGATAGCCCGCAGCAGCTCACTGGTCCAGCGGACGCCACCGTGCATCGACCGATCCATGTAGCCAGGATCCGAACCCGCCGGCCGGCTGACGAGCTCGGCAACGTTCACGGAGAGGTCGTCGAAGAGCTTGACGACCAGCCGGTTCGGCTCTTGCGGCGGCCCATTGGCCTGATAGCCGTCTACCGAATGCGCATAGCTGAGGAAGAACAGCGGGGCCCGCGGATCGGCCTCGCCGGGCAACTGTGCCACCACCCCAGCGCCCGCGGGCGAGACGTCGCGCTGGGGCGCCTGCGGCGTCCGGATCGCCTCCGGCTGCTCGATCACGGGACTGCCTGCGCAGCGGCGTTCATTCCGGCAGCGAAACGCTCGCCGTCGCTGGTCAAGGAGCCCATGGCGGAGAGGGCCGCGGTCGCGTCGCAGACCCATGACCGGTATCGCTCGCACAGGCCGGGCGCTGCGATCCGCCGGGACTGCCACAGATGGGCGAGGGCCAGGTACCCGTAAGCGTCATACAGGATGCCTTCGACGTGCAAGGGTTGTGACCGCCATGGTACCCGCAGCCGCCGCCGGTCCTCCGGGTCGAACAGGTCATGCAGGTATGCCAGAGCGTCCAGCTTGACGCGCTGGAACTCACCCAGGAGCAGCGCATCGATGCCGTCCGGATCTTCGGGCAGCGCGATGGCCACGGCGCCGAACGCACGCTTCGCCGCGCTGCTGTGACCAGGTGCGGCGCACCGACGCATCGGAACGACACTGCGCAGCCCGGTGCGCAGAACACTCGCATAGGCGGGAACGGCAGCCATCAGCTGTGCCCCGGCCGCACCCAGGCCTTCGCGCCAGGCGCGCCATTGCGCGGCGGAGAGCCGGCCGGCCGCGGGCCACTGCTGGCAGTCCCGGAACGGGTCGAGATCCTCGACGGCGACCCGGAGAACCCCGCCGGCCACTCGGCGGGCCGGCTGCCACCTGCCGCGGTGACCCTCGGCGGTCACCCCGCCCGGCGAGACGCAGACCACCGCGGTGCGGGCTGGTCCGGCCTCGATTCTCAGCGCGCCGGCCGTTGGCAGATAGATCGCCCCGTCTCGTACCGGAACGCCGAGCTTCGCCGTGGCCCCGGCTCGAAGCGCCGCCGCGGCGGCCAGTCCCGCCAGGTGCGCCCGGTCGAGGTCGTAGTCGGCGTCCGCGTCAGGCCGCAGGCAGCGCGCCGCCCACAGGTGCGTGTACGGATGGCGGAAGATCTCCCGCACGGCTTCAGGATGCTCGGCATCCAGCGCGCAGAGCAGCGCCCAGCCTTCGGCCGCGGCCTGCCGGAGTTCCAGGTTCCGCCAGCCGTCGTCTGCCGACGCCACGGTGGCGACGAGCGCGCGGGTAAGTGACAGCCGCATATCGGCCAGCAACATGATCGCGCCGATATCTCCGGGACCCGCGGCCAGGGCGTCGAAGGAAGCCTCAGGCAGAACGTGCCTGGGTCGCGGGACGGCCGGGGGTCGCGGTTCCCTGCGGCCAGCCGTCAGCTGGCCGATGAGTGCCTTGATATCCGCGCAGTAGACGGACGGGTTGTCGAACCCGCTGCCCGAGCGGTACCTGTGCGCGTACAGGCCTCCGCCGCAGATCCGGACAACGGCACAGGCCTGGCAGACCTCGGACAGCGTGGCAAGGCCGCCTTGGCGTGCCACGAACCCGGGTAGCCTGGCTACCTCGTCCACTGAATGTGAGAACACGTCCAGGCCGGTGGCCGGGGCGCCGTCGTAGGCGGTCTTCAGAGAATCGGGCTGCTCCCAGGTTCCGTCCGTCTCGATGACCAGGAGGTCAACAGGTTCGAGGCCCACCGCCTCGCTCCAGCTCGGCCCGCCGCGCGCGGCTGACAGCAGCGAGTCGAACAGCCGGATGGGCACCGGTCGGCCGTCGCGGACCCAGCGCTGGTAGATGCTGGTCAGCCAGGCCGCGTAGGGCTCGGCCGGCCCGGCGGGCCGAGCCGGCGGGTTGTCCCAGGTGGCATGCGGCAGCAGCAGGTCGAGGATGGGCGGGTCCTCGGCTATCAGCGCCTCGTAGACCGCGACCGGATCATTGCCGAGGTCGACGGTGCACAGAATCCCCGCATACAAATGGCGATGCTCGGGCTGGCGCAGCAATGCGAGTGCCCGCTTGACCTGCTGATGACTGCTCCGGCCATCGGCGAACCTGCGGTGCCGGTCGTTGGCCGCCCGGTCGCCGTCGAGCGACACCCCGATCCTGACCCCGTACTCGTCGAATAAGGCACACCAGAACCTGTCCAGGAGCACCCCGTTCGTGTGAATCCGTATGTCGGTCCGGGCGACGGGCGTGATCCCCGAGTCGAGCGCGCTCAGCACCATGCGCATCCCGTCCCTGCCGAGCAGCAACGGCTCGCCTCCGTGCAGGATGATCCGCACCTCGGTCAGCTGATGGGTCGCGGCGTGCTCTGCGATCCGCGCCGCGGCGGCCCGCACCGCGTCCTTCGAGATAGCCTTTGGCTTCACCCGCCAGCTCTTGTCGGCATGTTCGTAGACATAACAGTGATCACAGGCCAGATCGCAGCGACTGTGAACTTTCAGGACATATTGCGTTATAGACCCCGGCATCGCATCGGCTCAGATGGCGGAATTGAACATCGCGACACCTGCGCGCGACGGGTTCTCCTGTCCCCTCATGATCATGCGCACGATACGGCCGCAGTCAGGGTCTGCGGGCAGCTGGTCAAGCGGAACGTCACGTAGATCGGCGATGGGGACTGGCTGGGCTCGGCCCAGCGGGATGGTTGGCGCTAAACTCGACACGACCCGTTCCTCCCCGGATGAACGTGCTCAGTATTCAGTGTCAGGCTAATCGATTGCAGTCTGGTTGTCAGCAGCGTCATGCCCGACCTTTTCCATGGATTACCCGGACAGCGCGGCTGCTGCTCTTTCGGCACGGATACCGAGCTTGTTTATTGATAACTATCCAGACCGGGCATCTCGGGTTATTACTCCTTCTCGTGCCGGTCGAGGAAGGCGTAGATGTCGGCCTCGTCCACCCCGGGGAAGCTGCCGGACGGCAGCGCGGACAGGACGTGCGAGTGTGCTCTGGCCGACGGCCAGGCCATGCCGTCCCAGCGGGCAGCCAGCCGGGCCGGCGGGCGCTGGCAGCACGACGGGTCCGGGCAGGCCGATGTGCTGCGCCTGGTCGTCTCCCGGCCGCGGAACCAGCGCGCGTCGTCGAACGGCACGCCGAGCGTGATCGCGTAGCCGCGGTCGCTGCCAGGATCGACCGAGGCGAGGCACCAGTAGGTGCCAGAGGGCGTGTCGGAGTACTGGTAGTGCGGGCTGAACCGGTCGGCCGCTGAAAAGACCTGCCGGCCGGACCAGTACCGGCACATCCGCTGGCCCTCGATCGCTCCCGAGGCGTCGGCGGGAAAGATGACACCGTCGTTCTCGTATGCCTTGTAGATGATGCCGCTGGCGTCGTTCTTGACGAAATGGCAGGTCAGGCCCAGATGATGGGTGGCCAGGTTGGTGAACCTGTGCGCTGCCATCTCGTAGGACACCGAGAACACGTCGCGCACATCCTCGATCGACAGGTTCCTGGCCTCCTGGGCGTGCCGCAGGAACGAGACCGCGGCCTGCTCGGGCACCAGGACCGCCGCGGCGAAGTAGTTCGCCTCGACCCGCTGCCGCAGGAAGTCGGCGAAGTCGGCCGGTGCCCTGTGGCCGAGCACGAAGTTGCCGAGGGTCTGCAGCAGCACGGCCCGCGGCGTGTGCATGCCGAGTGATTCCTGCCGCAGGTAGATCCGCCGGTTCCGCAGGTCGGTCACGGACCGGGCGGAACGGGGCAGGTCCTGCACGTACCGGACCGAGAAGCCGTGATGGCTGACGACCGAGAGCAGCATGCCCTGCGACAGCGCGCCGCCTGAGTAGCCGACCGGGGCAAGCGCGGCGGCCGCGGCGCGCTCGATGTCGGCGAAGTAGTTGCCGCGATCACGCATCGTCCCACGGAGCACGGCGTTCGCCGCCCTGGCCTCTTCCGGGCTGGCGGTGCGCTTGGCGCTCCGCCGGCCCAGCTCGGCGTAGAGGGCGAGAATGTGCTCGAGCACGTCGCTCGGCACCCGCGCGCCCGGGCGCAGGAAGGGCAGCCCGAGCCCGGCGTAGACCGGGTCACGCTGAGCCTCCTCGATGGCGATCTCAAGCTGCGCGCGGCGGCTCGGCGCCTCCCTGCGCAGCAGCTCCCTGGACGGCACGGAGAGCGCGCTGGCGAGCGCCTCGATCAGTGACAGCTTCGGCTCCCTGCGGCCGTTCTCGAGCAGCGAGAGCACCGAGGGCGCCCGGCCGACCTGGGCGCCAAGGTCCGCCAGCGTCATCCCCCTGAGACGGCGCAGGTGGCGCAGACGCTGACCGAAGAGAATGAGATCTAGCTCACTATCTGGCAAAGATGACGATTCTTTCTCAACGAAAGTTGTCATAAGTTGATGCTACACGAAGATCTAGAAATCTTCAGAACCTTCGTCCCTAGCGCTGCGGCCGCCGCGGTCCGCAGACTGGTGGCACACGCTCGGGATAGCACTATCAGGAGGTCCGGTGAACACTCGTCGCCCCGAGGGCGCGCAGAACGGGAGCGCGGGTGCCACAGGCGTTCCCGCCGCGATCAGCTTCGACGATCAGGTGGCCAAGCTGCGGCAGAGCTGGGCAGCCGACCCGCGGTGGTCAGGAACCGAGCGGACGTACACCGCCGCCGACGTGATCAGGCTCCGCGGCTCAGTGCAGGAACAGCACACCCTGGCCCGGATCGGCGCCGAGCGGCTCTGGGCGCTGCTGCGGACCGAAGACTACCTGAACGCGCTCGGCGCGCTTACCGGCAACCAGGCCGTGCAGCAGGTCAGGGCCGGGCTTCAGGCGATCTACCTATCAGGCTGGCAGGTGGCGGCCGACGCCAACCTGGCCGGCCAGACCTACCCGGACCAGAGCCTGTACCCGGTCAACTCGGTTCCGCAGGTGGTACGCAGGATCAATAACGCGCTCCTCCGCGCTGATCAGATCACCTGGGCTGAGTCCGGCAACACGGGTGCGCCGCACTGGCTGGCGCCGATCGTGGCCGACGCCGAGGCGGGCTTCGGCGGCGTGCTGAACGCCTTTGAGCTGATGAAGGCGATGATCGCGGCCGGCGCGGCCGGCGTGCACTGGGAGGACCAGCTCGCTTCCGAGAAGAAGTGCGGTCACCTGGGCGGCAAGGTGCTGATCCCGACCGGCCAGCACATCAAGACGCTGAACGCGGCCCGGCTGGCCGCGGACGTCTGCGGCGTGCCGTCCGTCATCGTCGCCAGGACCGACGCCCAGGCCGCGACGCTGCTCACCAGCGACGTCGACGAGCGGGACCAGCCGTTCGTGACCGGCGAGCGGACCGCCGAGGGCTTCTACCGGGTGCGCAACGGCATCGGATCGTGCATCGCCCGCGGCCTGTCCTACGCGCCGCACTCCGACCTGCTGTGGATGGAGACGTCAACGCCGGACCTGTCGGTCGCGGCCGACTTCGCCGACGCGATCCACTCGGTCTACCCGGATCAGATGCTCGCCTACAACTGCTCGCCCTCGTTCAACTGGCGGGCGAACCTGGACGAGGCGACGATCGCCAAGTTCCAGCGCGAGCTCGGCGCGATGGGATACAAGTTCCAGTTCATCACCCTGGCAGGCTTCCACGCGCTGAACCACTCGATGTTCAGCCTGGCGCGCGGCTACGCCGAGGAAGGCATGCCGGCCTACGTCAGGCTCCAGGACGCCGAGTTCGCCTCGGAGGCGGAGGGCTACACGGCCACCAGGCACCAGCGCGAGGTCGGCACCGGCTACTTCGACCTGGTCACATCCGCGATCAGCCCGGACGCGTCCACGACCGCGCTGGCCGGATCGACCGAGGCCGCCCAGTTCGCGGCGGCGCACTGACGGCCGGTTCCATATTCGTGCAGGATCTGCCGCGGAATCCGCGGCGGATCCTGCACCATCTCAGGCCGCGATACGGTGGCCAGCCTGATTACGGGACCAGCCCGAGCACGGCGGGCACATCAATTTCGTCGTCGTCGAACTCGTCTTCGTAGCGCTGCCTGCGGCGCCACCTCGACGGGATCAGCAGCGGCACGATCATCGCGGCGCCAGCCAGCGCCAGCACGCCGTTGACCAGCATGACGGTGAAGCCAGCTGCGAAATGGCTGGCCGGCAGCGGCAGGTACCTCAGCGCGTAGCTGCTGTGCAGCACCACCAGGGCCGACCAGCCGAGCAGCACAAGACCGGGCAGGCCGGTGCTTAGCGGCGAGACTGCGGGAACGGCAAGCAGGATGCCGAGCAGCAGGCCGGTGCCGACCAGCGCTGCGACCGCGAGCTCGCCATGGACGCTGCTCAGCAGGTGCGCGCCCGGCGTTCCGCGTGCGGCGTCGATGTTCCAGATGCCCCAGCCTGCGCCGAAGAACAGGGCCGCGGACAGGTCAAGGGCCAGAATGAAACCAAACCAGTGCCGCATTCGCCACAACCCTCCGGTCAGACATCGCTTCCGAGGACCCTGGCTCCCCTGCACCTGCCGACCCGGCCTGCCAATGCCGGTCGGCCGGCGGCTGCCTTCCTGGCAGCACCCGCAGCCTTGCACCGGCGCCGGACTGAAGCTCCATCCGCCGGAACTCGGCTCAGCCAGAAACCACATTACCTACCCGCCGCCGGCCGGGATGGCTACTTGGAAATACCCAATAGACGCCGTTAATCGGCCATATGTGCCGCCGGTCCCGGCCGGATCGCTGCCCGGATGCCTGGTCACTGACCTAGCGGGCACCACCGCGGCTGACGGCCCGGCGGGCGGCGACCCGGAACTGATTCAGCGGCTCAAGCACCTCATAGGTCAGGTAGGCGCCGCGCTCGACCAGTCGCAGCTTCGCGCCGCGCGCCCCGGGCGGATGCCGGTAGCTGGCGGGCGCGTACCGCACGAAATCAGCGTGCATCCGGTTGAAGAACGCCCGCCGGCCGCTCCTGGGCACCATCCCGCCCCGCCGCAGCGGGCCGATCCCGAAGCCGGCCTGAAGCACGGACGTGTAATGCCAGATCGCCCGCTCGAACAACGCGGCCTGCACCGCCTCGGTCACGGCCTCGTCGCCCGCCGCGAGCCGCTTGGCGAGCAGGCCGAAGACCTCTTCGTAGGCATCGAAGATGGCTAGGTGGCCGCTGTCCCTGGTGGCCATGAACGACCCTGGCCGCGACCTGCGATAGGAGTAGCAGACTACAGCGAGCACGCCGAGCCGGCCGGCCAGCAGGGCCGCGCAGCTGACCGGCACGTCCTCGTGGATACCTGGCCGGAACGGCTCGTCCAGCTCGATCAGGAATTCGCGGCGCAGCACCTTGCTCCACGACGTCATGGTCAGGTTGACAAGCAGCGGAGCGTCGGCGAGCCGGAAGGTGCCCGACGGCGCCGACCGCAGCAGGTCGGCGCCGGGGCCTGGGACCGTGCTGCCGTCCGGGTAGAGGTCCTGGTAGCCGATCAGCAGCAGGTCGGGGCCGTCCTCCGCCAGCCGGTCCGCGATTGCCGCGAGCGCGCCCGCCGCTACCAGATCGTCACCGTCGATGAACCAGACGTATCTTCCCGTCGCCCTGGCCAGGCCGATGTTCCGCGCATTGCCAGGCCCGCGGTTCACGTCCAGATGAATGACGGTCAGCCGCCGGTCGATTCTGGCGCGGTCATCGAGCAGCGCTCCGCACCCGTCCGGTGACGCGTCATCGACGGCGATCACCTCGATTCCGTCGGCTGGCCGGACCAGGTCGGCCGACCCGTTCCCTGGCTGGCCGTCCGCCGGCTGGCCGAGCACCGAGTCAAGGCACTCCCCCAGGTACTGACGCACGCCGTAGACCGGCAGCACCACGCTGATCAGCGGCGGATGCGTCATCGACGGTCGCGTCACTGCGCTCGCGTCACCGGCGGTCGGGTCACCGGCGGTCGGCGCTGTCAGCCGCGCGATCGGCATGCGTCACGGCCAGCTGCGGATCGCCGCTCGCCTGGAACGTCTCCGCCCGGTCCATCACCAGCTTCGACGGCCACCAGTTCCACCGTCCGAGCAGCACCACAGTCGACGGCACGAGCAGGGTACGGACCAGGAACGTATCCATCAGGATGCCGAGCGCCAGGCCGATCCCGATGTCGAGGATCTGGCTGCTTCCTGCCGGACCTGTGCCGCCGACGATGGCGAGCACGAGGAAGGTGCCCGCCAGCACCAGCCCGGCCGAGGTGACCGTCGTCCCGGTGACGCCGATCGCACGGGACACGGCCTCGCGCAGCGGTAGCTTGCGCGCCTCCTCCCTGATCCTGGTCATCACCAGGATGTTGTAATCCTCGCCGAGCGCCAGCAGGAAGATGAACATCAGGAACGGCAGGAAGAACACCAGGCCGCCAGAGCCGGCGAGATCGACGAACAGCAGCACGGACAGGCCGAGCGCGGCCAGGTAGGACAGGCCGACGGAGGCGATCAGGTAGAGCGGGGCCACCAGGCTGCGCAGCACGATGGCCAGCAGCAGGCCGATCACCAGGATCGCGACCGGGATGATCTTCTTCAGGTCGCCGTTCGAGATGCTGTTGATGTCGTACAGCGCCGGTGCCTCGCCGCCAACCCCGGACGCGCTGGCCCGCGCCGCCCTGGCGACGCTGGTGGTCTCGGCCCGGATCGCCGGTACCGCGTTGAGCGCCGGGGTACTGCCCGGATCACCCGCTGCCAGTCCGACGGAGAACTGCACGGTGCGGCCGTCAGCGCTGACGTAGTTGCCTGTGGCACGGTACAGCTGATAGGCGAGCGGCGGGATCCTGCCGCCCTTGGGCGCTGTCGGAGGCAGTGCCTTGGCCGAGCCGAGCGCGGCGTGCAGCTCCGCGTACTGGGTCGGGGTCAGCTCCACGCCGACCGGGTTGAGCGGCCCGGCCACCTGGGTGAACAGCCTGCTCGCCGTCAGCCGGGTGGTCGCGATGCCAAGACCGGCCGGATCGGTCCAGACCGGATGGCTGAACCGGAAGATCAGGTCGGTCGGGTTGGCCGCCGACTGCGGGAAGTACTTGGTCAGCAGTGCCTGGCCGACCGCCGAGTCACTGCCGGCCGGAGGAGTGGTGTTACCGCCGAAGCCCGCGCCCTTGTATCCGGTCACGCCTATAGCCAGCGCGCCGAAGCAGATCAGGCCCGCCAGCATGGTCGGCACCGGACGCCGGACGATGCGCCCGGCCACCTTGCCCCAGACGCCGCGCTTGCCGGCTCCCTGGATATCCCAGGGCAGCAGCTTCGGCCGGCCGAACCACGCCTGGAACAGCGTCCGCTTGACGCCGAGCAGGGAGAGCCTGATCGACAGCAGCGCGGGTAGCAGGGTCAGCGCGGCGACGAGCGTTACCGCGATCGCGATCGCGAACGGGACTCCCAGGTCGGCATAGAACGCGAAGGATGCCAGCAGCAGGGTCAGGACCGCGGCGATCACGGTCGCCGCCGAGAACGTGATCGACTCGCCGACCCTGGTCACGGCGGTCACGATCGCTTCCCTGGCCGGTTCCCGCGGCCGCCGCAGGTCGCCGGCCAGTGCCCGGCCGAGCCCGCGGCCGTCCTCGATGGGCACCGGCCCGCCGTCGTAGTCGGCGATGCGCAGTTGCTCGCGCACCCTGAACACCAGGAACAGGCCGTAGTCGGTGCCCGCGCCGAGTACCAGGACGATCATCAGAAGCTGGGCGATCGGCGACACCTGGAGGCCATGATGCGCGGCCTCGGCGACCAGCGGCCCGGATATCAGCACAGAGGCGATGGCAGGCAGCAGGGTGACCAGCGCCAGCGTCAGGGACCTGAAGATCAGGACCAGCAGCACGATGATGAACAGCGACGAGAAGTCCTGAACCTTGTTGCCCTGGTTGCCGCTGGCCTTCTGCTGGTCCACACTGACCGCGAGGCTGCCCGCCACGTGAGCGCTCAGCCCGGTCGGCAGCCCGGCGTGCGCGATCGCCACCCGGAGGCCGTCGACGAGGTTGGTCACCGTGCTCTGGTTACCGGCGATCTGCGAGGCGAGCGCGAGCAGCTGCTCGGCCTGGCCGCCCGGAGAGCCCTTGACCGCGGAGCGCCCCAGGTCAATCACGCGGTGCACGGAAGGTACGGCCTTCAGCTTGGCTTGCAGGGTGCCGATCGCCGCGGTGTCGGTCGGGGTCAGCGGTCCTGAGCTGCTGGCCAGGACCACGGGGATCGGGATCAGGTTCGCGGTGCCGAACGGCGCGGCCAGCGCGGCGGCCCGCTCGACCGGCGCGCTGGCGGGCAGGAACTTGGTGTTGTCGCTCTGGGTCACGCTGGACAGCGACGGCAGGAAGTGCGCGGTCGCAATGGTTGCCAGGATCCAGACGAGGGTCATCAGCCAGCGGAAACGAACGCTGAAGCGGCCGAGGGCACCGAAAATCGCGTCGACATGCATGGTCGTGAGCGTAGTAGATAGGGACCTGCCGTCTGGTTCGGACCCCGCCGAGAGCCTGGCGATATACGCCGAAATTTATATGTTAACAATAAATTCATGCTTTTAAGTGGGGATTGTGACCGGCGGTTCATCCTGCCGGTGCGAACACGTGGCTGGTCGGCTGGCCTGGCCGCAGGCCGCAATGCCACGGGCCACGGGCTCGGCAGCGAGCGAGCGCTGGCCGGTCAGGATGGCGCTGGCCGGTCAGGATGGCGCTGGCCGGCCAGACAGAGCGGCATCAACGGTCAGCGGTCCGCCAGCGGGGACCGTCAGCGCGGCGATTATCCAGGTTCGGCCCACCCCGGCCGGCTGAGCTGAATACCCTGCCCATCAGTGCTGGCCGCGGGGACTGCCGGCCACGGGGACTCCAGCGGACCGGCCCGGCATGTTCTGGCCATCAGCCTGCCGAATCCGCGGGCTGATCCGGGACATGCCGGGGGCGGTACTGGCCAGTGGGGCCCAGGCCAGCCAGACTCATCCTCTGGGGAGGTCCGAGCTTCGCGCGGCCGGGCAGCGCGGAAGGGACGCCGATGCAGGAGCTGCGCCTCGTCGCAGTCAGCGAGGACGGTAGCTACGCGGTCCTCGTGGTGCCAGGCCGGAGCGGTCGTTTCGCGCTGCCCATCGACGAGCGGCTCAGAACGGTCGCACGCGGCCAGTTCTCCCGGCTCGCCCAGTACGAGATCGAAGTGGAGAGTCCGTTGCGACCCAAGGAGATCCAGGACCGCATCCGCGCTGGCGAGACAGCCGAGGACATCGCCGACGCGGCCGGCCTGCCAGTCGACCGGATCCGCAGGTTCGAGGGCCCGGTACTGGCTGAGCGGGAGTTCCGGGCGCAGGAGGCTCAGCGCGCGACCGTCCGCGGCCGGGGAGACTCCGGTCCCGGGCCCCGGCTCGGCGAGGTGGTCGCGCAGCGGCTGGCCGAGGCGGGGGCCAGCACGGACGAGGTGGAGTGGGACTCGCGCAAGCGGCAGGACGGCAACTGGCAGATTCAGATCGCCTATACGGTGGCTGGCCGCCTCCAGCTGGCCGAGTGGGTCTTCGACCCGAGGAGCAGGCATGTCACGGCCGACGACGATCAGGCCGCGCGGCTGAGCCTGCCGGAAGCCGACTGGCCGCCGGCCAGGCCAGGTGCCAGGGGGCCGGTGACGGCGACCGTGACGCCCATCGGATCGCGGACCGGATCGGCCAGCCTCCATCAGGCCGACCAGCGACCGGGCAGTGATCGGGCAGCTGACCGGGGCCCGCTGCACCCGTCGCGGCAGATCCCGGCCGCAGCCGCGGCATCGCCGGGCGGCACCAGCTCGGGTCAGGCGGCAGGCCAGGGACGCAAGCCCGGGCTCGAGGCCGACATCGAAGCCGCGGTTGCCAGTCCCCCGCCGGTCCCGGCGGCGCGGCAGTCGGCACGCGGCCGGGTCAGCATGGAGATCGCCGCCGCGGCGGCCGGGCACCAGGGCGCTACCGGCCCGGGCCAGGAGGACCTGGCGGGCGGCCCGGCAGCCGGGCCGGCCGATGAAGCCGAGGCGATAGCGCCGCCCGCGAGGCGGGCGTCCGGCGGACGGTCGAGGCGGTCATCCGTTCCGTCGTGGGACGAGATCATGTTCGGCAACTCCCGTCAGACTGAATAGGGCTGGATCCTGGCAGGGCTGGATCCTGGCAGGGCAGCCAGCGGCCAGGCTGCCGGTCATCGGCGCACGCCCGGTGGCGAGCCTGCCGTGCTGGCCGACGCCGCCGGCCGCGGCAAGATGGCTGCCGCACCCGGTACCCGGCGTAGGATTCGGGTCCGCAGGGCATCGTCGACTGGCCGGGTGAGGTGACGCCTCTTGGGCCGCCTGGGCCGTTATGCACGCGCCAGACGCCGTCGTGGCCGCGCGACTCCCGCTGCGCTGACGGTCCTGGCCGTGCTCGCGCCGCTCGCCAGCGGCTGCGGCCTGCTCGGCGGCCTGACTACGCAGCGGCTTGGGTCCCCTCAGTCGATGACGGTCACCAGCCCGGTATTCAGCCCCGACGTGACGATCCCGGCGCTGTACACCTGCCACGGGCATGGCCTTACCCCGCCGCTCTACTGGTCAGGTGCTCCGCAGGCGGGAGCGTCGCAGTCGACTAAGTCCTTCGCTATCGTCGTGGACGACTCGCAGGCCCCGATTACGCCGTATGTCTACTGGCTCGTATTCGACATCAGCCCGGCGACGACGGCTATCCCGCAGAACCAGCTGCCGCCGGGCGCACGCCAGGCAATGAACAGCCACGGAGCCGCCAGCTACGACCCGCCCTGCCCGGTCAGCGGCCCTCACCAGTACCGATTCACCGTGTATGCGCTCAATGCCAGGCTGAACCTTCCGGTCGGCGCCGGGCTGCGGGAGACCTGGTCAGCGATCGCCCGTCACGTGATCGGGATCGGTCGCCTCACCGCATATGCCAACCCGTAGCCGTAATGTCACTGACTGTAGACAGAGTCGGCTAAACTTCACGAATCTGGTGACACGGGCCATAGCGGTCCGACAGAATCGTCCTTCAGGCGATCGGCTGGGATTTGTCCAGCGTGCTGCAGCATCAGGGAGGCTCGCGTCAATGGCCGCGCGGGACTAGTAAGCGCCTCACCAAGGCCATGCCGGTTTGGATGGTGCGATGAGCAAGACTGTGCTGATCATTCTTGCTGCCGTGGTCGTTCTGATTGTGATCGTCGTGCTGACCGGAATGCGATACCTGCGGGCAGACGATGACGACGACTTCGACGGTCTGTCCGGTGACAGCGGTCGTTCCGCACCTGACGACCGGCCCGCCGGGCGGGGCCGCGCGCGGCGCGGTGACGATCGAGACTGGCGCGAGGCGGACGACCTGCCGCGCGAAGCGGGCATGCTGGCCGCCCGGACCGCGCAGGGCCGCACTGCTCATGGCCGGACGGCGCATGGCCGCACCGTCCGCGGTTCTGCGCCGCAGCGTTCCGGCAGGCCATACCGACGGGGTCAGGACGATGTTGACGAGCCGGCGCCGGTCGGCCGGCGACCAGGTCCGGCGCCAGATGACCGAATGGCCCGGCGCGGGTCGCGCGACTACGACGACCGGCCGCGGCAGGCCATGCCCGCACGCGAATACGGCCCCAGGGACGGGCGCGGCGCCCGGCCGACGGGGAGCGGCCGTGATCAGCGGGATCAGGATTCCCGCACTGGACGGGACGATCTCGCTAAGCGTGCCAGCTCGCGCGGGAATCCCCGGCTGGACGACCGCGGGCTCGGCGACCGCAGGGACGACAGCGCCCAGTCGCGGCGGGATGATCTGCTTCCCCCGGTACGCCCCAGGCAGGGCAGGGGCAAGCGGGACGGCGATGGCGAGTGGCCGAGCAGCGAGTGGGATGAGCTTTCTGACGTCGACTACTGGGCTGAGGTCGCCTCAGACAAACCGCTGACGACGACGGCCCAGCCGGCCGCCCCGGCCGACCGGCCGGGCCGCCCTGACGCGCGGCGGGACGCCGATTCCGCTCCGGCTCGCGATTCCAGGCCAGGCAGCGGCGCTCAGTCAGATACGGGATCGAAGCTGCCGAGCCGGTCGTCGCGCCCGCACTCCTATGCCGGTCAGGTTCCGGTGGCCGCGCCGGTAGGGCCAGTGAGCGAGCCAGGCGCGGCTGGACCGCGGCGGCCCGGCGCGCTGAGCGTGCCGAGCAGCGAGCCGACCCTGGCCATGCTGGCGAGCATGGGACCTAAGAGCGATGGCTCCCCGGCAGCCGGCGCGGCCGACGACGATCCGCTGACTAGTCCGTCGTTCCCGCGGATCGCCGCCGATGACAGCAGGTCCTACCGTCGCAGCCGGTCGGAGACCCGTGGTCAGGACGCCCGTGGTCAGGACGCCCGTGGTCAGGACGCACGGGGGCCCGACGGCCACGGGCAAGCCGGGCACCGGCAAGGCGCCAGTGCGCAGACTCAGCAACTCTCCGGTTACCCGGCCGGGCCGTCAGGCAAGCCCGGTACCGGCCCCGATAACCCGGGTCAGCGCTCCAGCACACCCCCGGGGGGGTACTCCTGGCCGACCGGGAACGGGCCGGATTACGCGGCGGCTTCGGTCGCTGATCCGTACCGGTCAGTGCCGTCAGGTAGCTCGAGCCAGAGCGGCTATCCGATTCCCGCGTCACCGGCCGACAGCGGCGGTTACCGGGTGCCCGGCCCGGGCGGCCATCCGGCTCCGGCCGCTGCCGGCGGCGGTTATCCAGCCGCTGCAACTGGCAGCTACCCGGCGCCTGACCCGGGGAAAGCCCCGGCTCCGGCCAGCGGTGCCGCTGGCGGCAATCCGGTAACTGCCTCAGGCGGCTACCTTCCCCCGGTGTCCGGCGGCCGGGATGTCTATCCGGCCGACGCCGTCACACGCGCGTACTCCGCGCCGGCCGCGGCCGCGACCGGTTACCAGGCCGGCCTGGCAACCGGGTACTCCGATCCGGTCAGCGCGAGCTATCCGGTGCCGGCTCCTGACCATGGCGGTTACCCGTCGGCGAGCTCAAGCGGTGTCCTGCCCCAGCCGGCGCCGCCGGTCTCTGCCGGGTATCCGCCGGGTCCGGGCCCGGGTGCGTATCCGGCGCCCGAGGTCGGCGGCTACTCGGCTGGCGGTGCGAGCGGCACTTACTCGACGGCCAGGACTTCCCCCGTTCCGGCCGAGCCGCCACTGAGCTATCCGGGCTACGGTTCCGCTGGCCTGCCCGGCGGGTCGTCTCCTTACCTGCAGAATCTCGCGGGCTCGCGAGGAGCGGCACCCGGCCAGGGCAGCGAGCAGGCCAGCGGCTATCCGGGCTTCCCGGCCGGCCAGCCAGGGCAGTTCGCAGCCGCGCCGGCGGCCGTCTATTCGACCCAGGCGCCGCCGCTTCCCGTGGCGCCCGGCAACGCCGGGTTCGACAGCGGCTACCCGGCCGCCCAGGGTTACCCGGCCGGGCCAGACGGCTATCCTGCCGGGCAGTTCGGCGTCGCCCCGTACGAGCCCGCCGGGTACCCGGTGCCCGGGCACGAGACCGGCGGTTACGCGGGCGCCGATCCCTACGCCCTGGACCCGTACGGCTACCCGGGCTACCGGAACGGCGGATTCTGATCCTTGTCGCCAGCGGCAGCCGCCGGTTTCGCCATGCGGCACCGCTGAGCCAGCCGGGCTCGTGGCCCGCGGCAGGGACCGGTAGCAGCGGCAGGGACCGGTAGCAGAGGTCGCCGTCAGGTCGCGTACAGGCAGCCGTCCCAGTAGGCCTCGAGCCGCGGGCGGCGCCTGCCGCGCAGCGCGATCTGAAGCACCTCAGGGTCGCGGCTGCCGAACCTGCGGAACCGCACTTCCACGCCGTCAGCGGCCAGCGGCAGGAAGCCGGATCGCCCGGGCGGCTCCCGGGTAGCGACGTGCATCCAGGCCTGCATTCCGTCACAGCGCAGCCTGGGATAGGCCGCCCAGACCCAGAGCGTGCCGCCGTGCGCCTGCGCGAACACCGCGGCGCTGGCGGTGATGTCGACCCGCATTCTGGAACGATAACTCCGGCTGCGGTGTCGGTGTCAGACCTGCGGTCTAAGGTCGGAGGAATAGCAGTCCAGATGCCCGGCCGACGCGGTCCGGCGTCTGGCGCGGGATGCCAGATGAGCAGCGCAGACCGGAGCCTGGCGGATAGGCGCCTGGCGGACAGCCAACAGCACCAGGAGAGCTGATGAGCGGAGTACGAGTACTAGTCGGCACCCGCAAGGGTGCTTTCGTCCTGACTTCGGACGGGACGCGGCAAGAGTGGAGCGTCGCCGGGCCGGAGTTTCCGGGCTGGGAGATCTACCACGTCAAGGGCTCGCCCGTCGATCGTGCCAGGATCTACGCGTCGCAGTCGACTGGCTGGTTCGGGCAGCTGATCCAGCGGTCTGACGACGGGGGCCGAAGCTGGCAGCCCGTCGGCAAGGAGTTCGCCTACGACGGGATACCCGGCACGCACCAGTGGTACGACGGGACTCCGCATCCCTGGGAGTTCGCCAGGGTGTGGCACCTCGAGCCATCGCTGACGGACCCGGACACCGTGTATGCCGGCGTGGAGGACGCCGCGCTGTTCCGCTCGACCGACGCCGGCGAGACCTGGCAGGAGCTGTCTGGTCTGCGCGGCCATGACACCGGCTCGCGCTGGCAGCCGGGCGCTGGCGGCATGTGCCTGCACACCATCATCCAGGATCCGGTCAACCAGGGCAGGATGTTCGCGGCGATCTCGGCGGCCGGCGCCTTCCGCAGCGACGACGCGGGAACTACCTGGCGCCCGATCAATCACGGCCTGCAGTCCGAGGGAATCCCGGATCCCGAGGCCGAGATCGGCCATTGCGTGCACCGGATCGCCCTGCATCCATCCCGGCCCGACGTGCTGTTCATGCAGAAGCACTGGGACGTGATGCGCAGCGACGATGCCGGGGAGAACTGGCACGAGGTCAGCGGGAACCTGCCGAGCGATTTCGGCTTCCCGATATCCGTGCATGCCAACGAGCCCGACACGGTCTATGTCCTGCCGATCACCAGCGATTCGTACCGCTTCCCGCCCGAAGGCAAGCTGCGGGTCTACCGGAGCCGGACCGGCGGCAACGAGTGGGAGGCGCTCTCGGCCGGCCTTCCGCAGCAGAACTGCTACGTCAACGTGCTGCGCGACGCCATGGACGTGGACTCGCTCGATGAGTGCGGCGTGTACTTCGGCACAACCGGCGGGCAGGTGTACGTGTCAGCCGACGGCGGAGACAGCTGGGATGCGATCGTCAGGGATCTGCCGGCCGTTCTGTCGGTGGAGGTCCAGACGCTGCCATGATCAGAGTGGCTCTGCCCGCGCACCTGCGGACCCTGGCCAGCGTCAGCGGCGAGGTGGCCCTGGACATCCCAGGTCCCGCCCCGGATGCGGCTGCGGTGACGCTCGGCATGGCGCTCGACGCGCTGGAGGAGCGTCATCCGGTGCTCCGCGGCACGATCAGGGATCAGGCGACCGGGCGACGGCGGGCCTTCGTGCGGTTCTTCGCGTGCCAGCAGGACCTGTCCCACGAATCGGCCGAGTTTCCGCTGCCCCAGGCCGTAGCGGCCGGCGCCGAGCCGCTGCTGATCGTCGGTGCCATGGCGGGCGGCTGAACGCCGCCCGCCCTGGGTTCGTTCGCCGGCCTGACGCTGCCAGGATGGTGTCATGGTCGCAGACGAGTCCGCTGACGCATCCGTTCCCTGTGACGCGCCACGGCGCATCACCCTGGTCGTTAACGGGAAGCCCAGGTCAGTGCCGCCGGTGTCGCTGCTGTCGGCGCTGCGCGAGGAGCTTGGGCTGACCGGAGCTAAGCCGGGCTGCGGGGAGGGCGCGTGCGGCGCCTGCACGGTGCTGATCGATGGCGAGCCGGCCCGGGCTTGCCAGCATCCGGCCGCCGAGGTCGCCGGACGGCATGTCACGACCATCGAGGGCCTGGCAGCCGACGGTGCGCTGCATCCTGTGCAGCAGGCGTTCGCCGACATCGGCGCCGCTCAGTGCGGGTACTGCACTCCCGGCATGGTCCTGGCGGCGGCAGCCCTGCTGGCGAGCGACCCCGATCCGGACGATCAGGCGATCAGCGCGGCGCTGGCAGGCAACATCTGCAGGTGCGGCGGCTACGACAGGATCCGCCGTGCCGTTCGCCAGGCGGCCGAGCTGGCGCGGCGGCCAGCGGGCGGCGAGAGCGCCGGGCCGGCCGGGGCGGCGGATCGGTGGGGGCCTCCCGAGCCCGGCTCGGTCCGGTACCGCCCGGCCCGGCCATGGGACCTGACCGAGCCAGCCGACCGCGACTGGTTCGCCGTGCTCGGCGACGGGCTTGTCGTGGTGGTCCCGCCCCCGCCTGCCGCACCGGGAACCTGGACCACGAGCGGCGGCGCCTGGCTGCACGTCGGGATCGACGGGATCGTGACCGCGTTCACCGGCAAGGTCGATGTCGGCCAGGACAACCGCACCGCGCTGCGGCTGCTCGTCGCTGAGGAACTCGGCGTGCCCCTGGCGCAGGTACGACTGGCGATGGGCGACACCGATCTGTGCCCGTTCGACATGGGCACCTTCGGCAGCCGCTCGATGCCTGACGCCGGCACCGCGCTGCGCCGGGCCGCGGCCGCCGCCCGCAGCCTGCTGCCGGAGGCCGCCGGGACCCGGCACGTCGAGGTCGTGGCGGGCGATCAGGTGCTGCGACCGCCGGCCGAATGGCGGACCGCCGGTCATCCGCACGTGCCACCCGGACTGCTGGATGCGGTGACGGGCGCCCGCAGGTTCGTTTCCGATCTGTCGGCCGACGGCATGGCACATGGCGCGGTGCTGCAGCCGCCGGCTCCCGGCGCGACCCTGCGCCGGCTCGACACCCGCGCTGTAGAACGCCGCCAGGACGTGCTGCTGGTCCGGGCCGATGCGCTCACCGGCGTCGTCGCGCCCGACCGGGGGACGGCCCGGCTCGCCCTGGCCGAGCTGCAGGCCGGGGCCGAGTGGGAGCTGCCCGATGCTCCGTCCGACCGCACCATCTCGCAGTACCTGCGCGCGCATCCGGCCGGGCAGTCCGGCGGCTGGGGCGGGGCGTTCCACCATGAGGCGGGAGATCCCGATTCCGCGCTGCGGTCGGCGGCCGTCCGATGCCAGGCCACATATACCGCCGCGTACATCGCCCCGGCGTCGCTGGAGGCCCGCGCGGCCCTTGCTGTCTGGGACGATGACGGGCGGCTGACGGTCTGGACCGGGACCCAGACCCCGTTCCCGGTCCGGGCACAGGTCGCGGCGGCGCTCGGACTCGACGAGGATCAGGTCAGGATCATCGTCCCGGCGACTGGCGGCGGGTTCGGCGGCAAGCACGCGGCCGGCGTCGCCACCGAGGCGGCCATCCTGGCCCGTGCGGCCGGGCAGCCGGTCCGGGTGGCCTGGACCAGGCACGAGGAGTTCACCAAGGGTACGCTGCGGCCCGCCGCCGTGATCGATGTCGCGGCCGGCGCCACGGCCGCCGGGGAGCTGACGGCATGGACGTTCCGCAACGTCAACTCCGGCCAGGCCGCGATCAGCGTTCCCTACCTGGTCCGCCATCTGCGACTGGACTACCAGCCGGCGGCCAGCCCGCTCCCCCAGGCCTCCTACCGGGCGCTGGCCGCGACCGCCAACAATTTCGCCAGGGAATCCTGCATTGACGAGCTTGCCGCCAGCCTCGGCCAGGACCCGGTGGATTTCCGGCTGCGTAACCTGGCCGACGAGCGGCTCGCGGCTGTCCTGCGAGCCGCCGCCGAGCGTTCCGGGTGGGCTGCGAGGCGCGCCGCGCCCGACCGCGGACTGCTAGCCGACCGGGAGGCGAGCGCGGAGCAAGAGCTTCGAGCCGACCAGGATGAGCGGGCAGAGCACGGGAATCGAGCTGGCCGGGAGGCCGGTGCCGACCGGGGGGCCGGTGCTGGCCGGGAGGCCGGTGCCGACCGGGGGGCCGGTGCTGGCCGGGGCGCCGGTGCCGACCGGGGGGCCGGTGCTGACCGGGACGTGGCCGTCGGGCAGATCCGGGTCGGCTGGGGCATCGCCTGCGGTGCGGAGAAGGACGGGCGGGTGGCGACCGCCGCCGAGGTCCAGGTCGGGCCGGACGGCCTGCTCACGGTGACCCGCCTGATCACCGCGTACGAGTGCGGCGCGGTCGTCAATCCGGCGACCGTGACCAGCCAGATCGAGGGCGCGGCGGTGATGGCCATGGGAGGAGCGCTGTTCGAGGCGATCCGGTTCGACGGCGGCGTGATCTCCAACGGCGCGTTCTCCGCATACCGGGTGCCGCGGATGGCCGACGTGCCGCCGATCGAGGTGATCTTGCTCGACCGCCGCGACCTGCCGTCGGCCGGGGCCGGCGAGACGCCGATGATCGCCGTCGCGCCGGCCATCGCGAACGCGGTCTTCGACGCGACCGGCCAGCGCCGCCGGTCGCTCCCGCTGACCGACGACGGGCTGCTCCCCGCCTAGCGAGCCGCAGCCCCGCGCGGCACCTAGCGCCAGCTCCGGGCGCCCGGCCGGTCCCGCGCCGGTCCCGCGCCGGTCCCGCGCCGGTCCCGGCCGCCAGCGCTGGCCCAGTGCCGGGTGTCAGTGGTGGAAGGCGGTCGTGGCGCGGCCCTCGTGCGGCAGCGGGCCGTCGAGGCCGTCCAGGTACCGCACCGAGGCGCGGATCTGGTCGAGCAGGCCATCGGCAAGGTCCATCGACAGGCCGTTGCGTACCACGATCCGCTGCACGGTCAGGTGGGCGAGGTTGTCGGGCATCGGGTAGGCCGGTACCAGCCAGCCTTGCTGCCTGAGCTGATTGCCCAGGTCGTACAGGTCCCACTTGTCGGTGTACCCGGGCGTCAGGCGCCAGGCGAAGACGGGTATGTCCGGCCCGTCGCCCACCAGCTCGAACGGCGCCATCGCGGCTATCTCGGCAGCCAGGTAGCTGGCCACATCGTGCGACGCCCGCTGCACAGCGCGGTAGCCGGCGCGGCCGAGGCGGAGGAAGTTGTAGTACTGGAGCAGTACCTGGGCACCGGGCCGGGAGAAGTTCAGCGCGAACGTCGGCATCTCGCCGCCCAGGTAGCTGACCTTGAAGATCAGGTCCTCGGGCAGGTACTCGGCCGTTCGCCAGACCACCCAGCCGAGGCCGGGATAGACCAGGCCGTACTTGTGTGCGCTCGTGCTGATCGAGTGCACGCGCTCGAGCCTGAAGTCCCACTCAAGCTCCGGCTGGAGGAACGGCGCGATGAACGCCCCGGAGGCGCCGTCGACGTGGATGGGAATGTCGAGCCCGGTGTCGGCCTGCACCCGGTCGAGCGCCGCGGCGATCTTCCTGACCGGCTCGTACCTGCCGGTGTAGGTGACGCCCATGATCGCCACGACGCCGATCGTGTTCTCATCGACGTAGGACGCCAGGTCATGACCGTCGAGGGTGCCGTGATCCTCGCTGATCGGCACCAGGCGCGCCTGCACGTCCCAGTAGTTGGCGAACTTCTCCCAGCAGACCTGCACCGCCGAGCTCATCACGATGTTCGGATCGCCGGCCGGCTTGCCCGCGGCCCTGCGTGCCTGCTGCCACCGGCGCTTGAGCGCGAGGCCGCCGAGCATGCAGGCCTCCGACGAGCCGATCGTGGACGTGCCGATGCTGGCGTGCGGGTCGGGAGCGTGCCACAGGCGGGCGAGGATCTTCCAGCACCGGTCCTCGATGGCGGCGGTCGCGTGATACTCGTCCTTGTCGATCATGTTCTTGTCGAACGTCTCGCCGTACAGCCTGGCGGCGGCGGGCTCCATCCAGGTGCTGACGAACGTGGCCAGGTTGAGCCGGGCGTTGCCGTCGAGCATCGCCTCGTCATGCACGACCTGATAGGCGGTCTCCGGCAGCATCGGGTCATCGGCGAGGGCGAACCTCGGCCGCTCGGTGGCCTCGCCGGGCCGCGAGAAGAGCGGGTTGATCTCGATGCTGCTCCGTCTGGCCGGCATGGCATCGTCCTCCGTTACAGTTCGTAGCACGGGCATCTCGTAGCACGGGCATCGATGTTCTTCTCCAGGAGCCAATCATGACGACGGCCGAACTGCTCACCGACGCGCTTGGCCGGATTCGCGAGGTTGTGCACGAGGTCGTCGAGGGCCTGACGCCGGAGCAGCTGGCGTTCCGGCCGCAGCCGGCGGCGAACTCGATCGCGTGGCTGATCTGGCACCTGACCCGGATCCAAGATGATCATCTTGCCGGGGTGGCCGGTACCGAGCAGGTCTGGGTTTCCGACGGCTGGGCCAAGCGGTTCGGCCTGCCGTTCGACGATGCGGCGCACGGCTACGGGCAGAGCCCGGACGAGGTCGCCGCCGTGCGGGTGGAATCCGCTGGCCTGCTGACCGGCTACCACGACGCGGTATTCGAGCAGTCGCTGCGGTTCGTGCGCACCGTCACCGAGGCCGATCTCGGCCGGATCGTCGACCGGCGCTGGGATCCGCCGGTCACGCTGAGCGTCCGGCTGGTCAGCGTGCTCGCCGACGACCTCCAGCACGCGGGCCAGGCAGCGTACCTGCGAGGCCTGATCGGAGCCTGATCGCCTGGCTGGCCATGATCACCGGCCAGCCGCGCCGGACCGGGGCGATAGACTCCCGGCCATGTTCCCTGCCCTGCCTGACAAGCCTGATGCGGACTCGCTGGAGCGCGCGGTCCTGGATTTCTGGGACCGCGAGCAGATCTTCGCGAAGGTCCGCGCCAGCACTGCGGACGGCCCGCGGTTCAGCTTCATCGACGGTCCGGTCACGGCGAACAAGACGCTCGGCGTGCACACGGCCTGGGGCCGGACGCTCAAGGACGTCTTCCAGCGGTACAAGGCGCTGCGCGGCTTCCGGCAGCGGTACCAGAACGGATTCGACTGCCAGGGGCTCTGGATCGAGGTCGGCGTCGAGCGCGAGCTCGGCCTGAACTCCAAGCGCGAGATCGAGGAGTACGGGCTCGAGGCCTTCGCCGCTAAATGCCGCGAGGTTGTCGAGTGGTCATCGGCCGAGCTGATCAAGGGATCGGTCAGGCTCGGCCAGTGGATGGACTGGGGAAAGGACTACTACACCTTCTCCGATACCAACATCGAGTACATCTGGCGGTTCCTGAGCGTCGTGCACGAGCGGGGCTGGCTCTACCTGGGTCACCGGCCCACCGAGTGGTGCCCGCGATGTGGCACGTCGATCTCGGCGCACGAGCTGGTGGGCAGCTATGTCGACCGGGCCGACCCGTCGCTCTTCGTGCGCTTTCCGCTGCTCGACCGCGCGGGAGAGTCCCTGGTCATCTGGACGACGACGCCGTGGACCCTGCCAGCCAACGTAGCCGCCGCGGTCCGTCCCGATGCCGAGTACGGCCGCGGCGAGAACGGCGACTGGATGGCGGTGCAGCGCGGCGAGGGGCGTGCCTTCACCGAGGTCCGGCCCGGATCCGAGCTGGTCGGCTGGCGGTACGAAGGACCGTTCGACCATCTTGAGCCCGGATCCGCGGTCGAGCACCGGGTGGTCGGCTGGGACGAGGTGTCGCTGGAGGAAGGCACCGGCATCGTGCACATCGCGCCCGGCTGCGGCGCCGAGGACTTCGACCTGGGCAAGGCGCACGGCCTGCCGGTGCTGACCCCGGTCGACGAGGCCGGCCGGTTCTATCCCGAGTACGGGCACCTGGCCGGCATGGCCACGTCCGAAGTGGCCGGGCGCGTGGTCGCGTCGCTCGGCGAGCGCTCGCTGCTGGTCCACGCGGGCGAGATCACCCACCGCTATCCCGAGTGCTGGCGCTGCCACACGCCGCTGATCTTCCGTATCTCCGACGACTGGTTCATCTCGGTCCAGGCGGTCAGGGAGCCGATGCGGGAGGCGAACCGCGGCATCGAGTGGACGCCCGCCTACTTCGGCAGCCGGATGGATGACTGGCTGGCCAACATGTCGGACTGGAATATCTCCCGCCGCCGGTACTACGGCCTTCCGCTGCCGTTCTACCCGTGCCCGTGCGGGCACCTGAACGTGATCGGCTCCCGCGCGGAACTGGCCGAGCGGGCGACCAGCCCGCTGACCGGCCTGAAGGAGCTCAGGCGGCCGTGGATCGACGCCGTGAAGATCCGGTGCGCGTCCTGCGACCGCGACGTGGCGCGGATCCCCGAGGTGGGCGACGTGTGGCTGGACGCCGGGATCGTCCCCTTCTCCACGCTGGGCTGGCAGAACCCGCAGTGGGTCGCGGAAGGATACGCGACCGGCGCCGCCAGCGGACTGACCACGGCCGACCTGCCCGACCACGCCTACTGGGAAGACTGGTTCCCGGCCGACTGGGTCTCGGAGATGCGCGAGCAGATCAGGCTGTGGTTCTACTCGCAGCTGTTCATGTCGGTCACGCTGACGGGCCGGGCGCCCTATCGAAGGGTGCTCGGCTACGAGAAGATGCTCGACGAGCGCGGCCGCGAGATGCACGGCTCGTGGGGGAACGCGATCGACGCCGACGACGCGTTCCGGCGGATGGGCGCCGACGTCATGCGCTGGCAGTACTGCCAGCAGCCGCCGAACCAGAACCTGCTGTTCGGGTTCGGGCCGGGCAAGGAGATCCAGCGCAAGCTGCTCACGCTGTGGAACAGCGTGTCGTTCTTCGCCAGTTACGCGAACACCTCCGGTTTCACGCCGGATCTTGCCGATCTCGGCCTGGCTTCGGGCACAGCCGCCTCCGGCGCTTCGGGCACAGCCGCCTCCGGCGCTTCGGGCACAGCGCTCCAGCTACTCGACCGGTGGCTGCTCGCCCGGACGGCCCGGCTCCTCGCCGATGCCACCCGCGGCTACGAGGAGTACCTGACCGTCAACGTGCTGCGTGCCTTCGAGTCCTACCTGGACGACCTGTCGAACTGGTACATCAGGCGTTCAAGGCGCCGGTTCTGGAACAGCGACGCCGCCGCGCTGCGCACGCTGTGGACCGGACTGGTGCAGTCGCTGCGGGTGATCGCCCCGGTAGCGCCGTTCCTTGCCGAGCACCTGTGGCAGATCCTGGTCGTCGATGCCTGCCCGGGAGCGCCGGAGTCGGTCTTCCTCGCCGGATGGCCCGCCGCCGGCCAGATCGATGACCGGCTGCTCGCAGATGTCGCGGCCGTACGGCAGGTGGTTGACCTCGGCCGGCGGGCCCGTGCCAGCTCGAAGCTCCGGCTCAGGCAGCCGCTGCGCAAGCTTGCCGTGGAGGGCGTCGACGGCATCGATCGCTACCTCGGCGAGATCGCTGACGAGCTCCGGGTCAAGGAGGTCACCATCGAGCGGATCGAGGCCAGCGGCTTGCGGGTCCGGCCGAACTTCCCGGTCGTGGCCCCCCGCCTGGGCCGTGACATGCCGCTGGTGAAGAAGGCACTCGACGCCGGGGAGTTCACCGAGCGCGACGGCGGCAGGTTCGAGGTGATGGGTTACCTGCTCGAGCCCGGTGAGGTTCTGGTGGAGCGGCTGGAGAAGGCCGGCTGGGCCGTCGCGTCGGAGGAGGGCGTCACGGTCGCGCTGGACACCACCCTGGATGACGAGCTGCGGCGGGAAGGCCGGGTCTTCGAGATCATCCACCAGGTGAACACGATGCGGAAGGACGCCGGGCTCGGCCTGCAGGACCGGATCAGGCTCTCGCTGCCCGCCGCCGACTCCGACCTGCTCGGCTACCAGGACTGGATGGCCGGCGAGGTTCTCGCCGTCTCAGTCGATCTTGCGCCAGGCAGCCAGATCACCTTCGAGCGCGCATGAGGGCTGCCTTAGCCAGATCTTCCGGCCGGCCGCCGAGCAGCGGTCGCCGGATCAAACGCTGCGTTGAACCGGCCGTGCAGCCCCTCCGGCGTGGCATTGTCGTGTTTGTGTGCGTCGCCAGAAGAAAGGACCGGCCGTGACCCGTCGTCCCGTGAGCATCGTCCTGACCGCGATCGCGCTGCCGCTGGCCGCCGTCGGCCTGGCACTCTCCGCAGTCCCCGCAGCGGCCTCCGTTCCCGGAGCCTTCGCCTCGGGCTCGGCACCCAGGGCCTCGGTGCCGCCTGCCTCGGTGTCGCCTGCTTCGGTGTCGCCCGGCTCAGTGTCGCCCGGCTCGGCGCCCGCGGCCTCCGTCCTCGCGGCATCCGTTCCCTCGGCGCAGGGCAAGGGCTTGACGGCCACGGCGTGGCGCCTGGTCGCTCCCGTGCCCGGGTACGGTCCGGCCGCGCTCGTGCAGGCCGGCCAGGCGGCCGCCACCTGCGCGGCCTATGCGACCAGGGCAGGCTGGGCGAACAACGGGTACTACGGCGGTGATCTGGTCACCGCCGCGGCCATCTGCGTCGCCGAGAGCACAGGGAATGCCAGGCTGTACGTCTGCGACGACAACGGCGCCGTGGTGGGCAGCGGCAACTTCCCGCCCGTTACCTGCCCGGCCGGGACGACGTCCTACGATCGCGGGCTCTGGCAGCTCAACAGCAAGGCGGCCAGCACGGTCAGCGACGCGTGCGCGTTCAACCCGATCTGTAACGCCGGGCAGGCGTACCTGTTCTCTGGCCGCGGGACATCGTTCGCGCCCTGGGCCTCTTACGACCAGGACACCTACGCCAGGCCGTTCCTCGATGTGGTGCAGTCCGCGGTCACCAGGCTCGGCGCGGGCACGGTGACGAGCGCTCTGCTCGGCGAGTGCCTCGCGCAGGCGCAGCCAGTGCTCAAGGCGAAGGTCGTGATAGCGAACTGCGGCAGCGGGGCCAACACCCAGCAGTGGGCGATCGGCGGCGGCAAGCTGCGCACCGGCTCGCTCTGCGCGACCATCGCGTCGAAGTCGGGCAGCCCGAACGTGGTCCTGAGCCGGTGCGGTCACGCGCGCTCGCAGGCCTGGCAGCCGCACGGCCGTGCCGAGCTCCGCAACGCCGCCGACGGCAAGTGCCTCACCGACCCGAACTCCAGCCTCACCGCCGGCACCCCGGTCAACGTCACCAGCTGCGCCAACACCAAGGCCCAGACCTGGTGGCTCCCCTGACCCGCCGGCCCTCCTCACGGTGGGTCACACCCGAATGAGGGCTCGGCGCACCGGCGGGGCCGACGACGCCCATCCGGTGGCGCACATGAGGCAGGTGCCCGCGCCGCCCAGGCGGCACGGGCACCTGCCATCGAGCTGGCCGAGGTGTCAGCAGCTTCTGGGGTTGCGCAGGATGGGCCCGACGAAGGCCCCGATGGTGCCCGGCCCGACCCGGCCATACTGGGCGTCACCGCCGTAGCTGTTGCCGTTGCGCATGTTGCCGAACTCCCATACGCACCGGCCGCCGACCTTGGCCAGCGTCCAGAACGGATAGAAGTGACCCGGGCCCTTCGGCGGGAGCACGCAGCCGCTGCCGGTCTCCAGGTTGCAGTTGGTGTTGAACTGGGTCGCGCTGGAATCGGTCATGAACTGGATCGCCGAGTACCTCCGGCCTCCGACGGTGGTCGGCTGCTGCTGCAGGAACGGTGAGGGGAATCGCCCAGCCGTCAGCGAGTTCGGCCAGTCCGGGTAGTACGGCGTGCCGTCGTAGTCGAGGTCGCCGATGGCGTCGAAGAACACGTCGCAGCCGGTGACGATGTTCGGCTGCACGGTGCCGCCGTGGGTGTCCCCCGCCGGGTAGCACGGTGCGTCGTCTGGCTCGAAGCTCTTCCCGGTGTCCGCTGCCGACTCATACGGTCCGGCGCAGTGCTTGAAGTAGGTGTCGGTGAAGCTTCCGATGGTGATCTTGGCCGGTCCGCTGAGCGACGTGCACGGTTCGAAATGACCGATCTCGAACTGGTTGTTGATCATGTACGGACCGATCCCCCACGGGATGATGTTCTGCGCCCGCGCGGTCGAGTACTCAGGCTGGAAGTTGAACTTGGTGCCGGTGCAGTCGAACGGGTTCGTGTTCATGAAGCCGTTGGCGCCCGACGCGATCATGAAGCCGCTCTTCCCGGTCGTCAGATCGGACTCTATGACCTCCAGCGCGTGCCCACCGGGAATCCTGGCGTCGAACATGTGAATCGTGATCTTGTCACCCGGGTTCATCAGCAGCGTGTGCGAATTGGGCGTGTTCGTCGCGAGGTCGCTGAGCTGCGGGCTCGGCGGACCGGTTGGAACGCCGTTGGTCTGGATGAAGGCGAAATTCACCGGCTCGACGCAGTTCGGGTTGCAGGGTCCCGACCCATTGCCGCTGCATTCCAGGCTGTCGATGTTGAGCGCCGAGCACCAGTGCGTGTTGTCGCAACTGATGCTGTCCGCGAACGGCGCGAACCCGGGCGGGTAGAACTGCAGCTCCACGAAGGCCGCCCCGCCGCCGGGATAGCGACCGTGCGGCGCGTTCGCGTCCGACCTCGGCGTGCAGGGCAGCAGCGGCGCGGACTGCGGGTCGCAGACGTCGGTCGAGATCCAGGGCGCGATCGACAGCTCGACCCAGTGCGTGACGTCCTTCCCCGGGTGGGCGACGGTCGGAGCGAGCGCCGGGTCCATCGGCAGCCGCTCGGTCATCGTGGTGTCGCTGCCCGAGCCTGGGACCGACGACAGGAACCGGACCGACGGCTCGTCGTGGCCGATGTAGTACCCGTTGTCGACGAACCGGCCGCCGTCCGAGCCGTGCGGGTCGGCGCACTGGAGCCCAGGCTTCGCCGGCCGCTGGATGGGGCTCAGGCCGTTGCAGTCGAGGCCGCCGATCGGCCCCGGCCGTACTCCGGTGCTGGCCGTCCGGGGAACTGCCGTTCCTGTGGTGACCTGTCCCTGCGCCGCCATCGGGCCAGCCAGGGACAGGACCGCGCCGATGACCAGCGCCGTGAGAGCGGACGGCCGGTGAGCAGACAAGAGTCTTCGCATAGCGAACTCCCCTTATAGACGCGCGCCGTAGTCGGATGATGAGCCCCGGCGCCCTTGAACATCGCTCGCCCCGGGGCGGCCGGGAAAGATCTGCCGACCAGGACCCTAGTCATTTGCGGTTCTGGCCGGCGGGTAAATCGCGACTTCTTGACGTGCCGCTGACAAACCGTTATCCAGAGCCGTTACGGATCGTGCCGAGCCGGTGTATGCGTCATGTACCGTCACCGCTCGGCGCCAATCGTGACCGGTTCCGGTGGCCCGGGTCGCCGGCGCCACGCTGTCCGGGCGGCCGGCTCTTGCCAGCTTCGCTGACCTGGGCCGGCCGCCGGGCCGGCCGCGCGCCGGACGTCCGGGCCGGGCCGGGCGGAATCGCCGCCCGCGGCCGAGGATCCGGGCGGCGTACGGTAGCGGTAGGGAGGCGCGATGGGGGATGACGGGATGGCCGGGGTGGACTTTCCCGCGTCGGCGGACGGGCGCAGGAGCACGGCCGCGCTCGGCCGGGCCGTGGTCTGCGACGCGCTGCGCCAGGTAGACCCGGCCGGCGCGGCGGACGCGGAGCGCGAGGCGAACTGGCACACGGGCTATCTGGCCCACTTCCGCAGGCTCGTCGAGGCGGGACTGCCATCGAGCGACGCCGCGCTCCGCGTGGCCGGCGACGGCCTGGAGTCACTGCACCGGAGGATGCGCGTAGTAGCCGCGGACGGCGCGGAGACCGGGCTCGACTCGCTTATCGCCGAGCCCGCTGGCCAGTCCTTCGGCACCGTCATGGTGGCGGGGACCGGAACGGCGGAGAGCGAGCTGTGCATTCCCTACCGCGGTGAGCGGCTGTCCGGCGAGGCTCTGCTGCGCAGGCTCGATGCCTGGGTATCCGACGGCGTCATCGAGCCGTCGTGCGCGGCTGCCGTCCGGGTGGTCGCGGCCAGCCCGGAGTGGCTCAGCCTGCCCGGCCGCACCGTCGTGGTGCTGGGGGCCGGATCCGAGATGGGCCCGCTTCCCGCGCTGCTGAGCTGGGGTGCCCGGGTGGTCGGCGTCGACCTGCCCGATCCCGCTATCTGGGAGCGCGTCCTTGACCTGGCCCGGGGTAGCGGCGGGACGCTTCTGGTGCCCGTCGCGCCCGGCCATCCGGGGCCGGGCCAGCCCGTGCCCGGCGACGAGACAACCGCGCGGCGCGCTGGCATCGACCTGATCAGCGCCGTCCCCGCCGTCGGCGACTGGCTTGCCTCGCTCGACGGTCAGCTGGTGCTCGGCAACTACATCTATGCCGACGGCGCGGCCAACGTGCGCGCCTCCGCCGCGGTCGACGCGCTCACCGTGCGGCTCGCGGCCGGCCGGGCCGACGTCGCGCTCGCCTACCTCGCGACGCCGACGGACGTCTTCGCGGTCCCGGCCGACGCGGTCGCCCAGTCCCAGCGCGCCTACGCGGCCCGGCCGCAGGCGGCGAAGCTGGCTCGCTGGCCGCTCCAGCTGCTATCCGGCGGCCGGCTGCTCCAATGCGCATACCCG
>DATNIU010000207.1:0-21725 GCA_035604275.1 Streptosporangiaceae bacterium
CGAGCTGGCCGACGAGACCGCCAGCCGCTTCGGCGCGTCGGTCGGCATGCAGATCGGACCCGAGCAGGGCGCCTTCATGACGCTGCTGGCCCGGCTGACCGGCGCGCGCAGCGCGATCGAGGTCGGCACCTTCACCGGTTACTCGGCGATCTGCGTGGCGCGCGGTCTCGCCGACGGCGGCAAGCTGATCTGCTGTGACGTCAGCGAGGAGTGGACGTCGGTGGCCCGCAGGTACTGGCAGCGGGCAGGCCTCGCCGACCGGATCGAGCTGCGGCTCGGCCCGGCCGCGCAGACCCTGCGCGCGCTGCCGGCCGGCGCCAGCTTCGACCTTGCCTTCATCGACGCGGACAAGACCGGCTACGTCGAGTACTGGGAGCTGATCGTCCCGCTGGTCGTCCCCGGCGGCGTGATCCTGGTCGACAACACGCTCTCGCATGGCCGGGTCGTGGACCCGGCCGAGCAGGACGACGATGTCCAGGGGATCAGGGCGTTCAACGACCACGCCCGGGCCGACGCCAGGGTCGAGCTTGTCCTGCTGCCGGTCGGTGACGGGCTGACCCTGGCCCGCAGGCTCTGATCCGCGCCGGGCTGGCCCGGCTACCTGGCCGGGCCGTAGAGGTCGGTACGCCGGTCCGCGTGCGCGTCGTTGCGAGGGCCGGTCGTCTTGCTGCGGGCCAGGGACAGGTCGCAGTCGGCGAGCAGCAACGCCGGGCCCGCGGGCCCGGCCGGGCCGGGGGTGCTGGCCGGCCCGGCGACCGGATAGCCGTCAGGTCCCGCGATGACGCTCCCCCCGGTCCAGCTCACCCCGCGCTCGTCGCCGCACCGGCAGGCCGCGGCGATGAACATCCGGTTGGCGAACGCGGCTACCTGAATGTTCGTCGTGACCATCGGCCGCTCCCCGGCAGGCAGCGGCTCGGCCGGCCAGTTGGTGGGCACCGCCAGCAGCTCGGCGCCGGCCAGGGCGGGCAGCCGGACCCACTCGGGAAACTCCGCGTCATAGCAGATCATCATCGCGATCCGGCCGTAGCGGGTGTCCACGACCGGCGACGGCTGGTCGCCGGCGGCGAAGAAGTCGGCCTCGGCGTCCCACAGGTGAGCCTTGCGGTACACAGCCCGGACGCCGCCCGGGTCGACCAGCATGGCGCTGTTGTAGAGCCGCCCGTCCTGGCCGGCCTCGCTGAAGCCGCCGACGATCACGAGCTGGTGCCGGCCGCCAGATCGGCCCATTGCCGGGCCGTCGGCCCGTCGGCAGGCTCCGACAGCGATCTTGCCTCGGCGAGGTCGCCGAAGACATAGCCGGACGGCGTCAGCTCGGGCAGGACGACAATCCGGGCGCCCCGGCCGGCCGCCGCGGTGACCGCGGCCGCGGCTGCGGCACGGTTCTGATCGAGCTCGCCCACATGCAGGCTGACCTGGCAGGCGGCCACTGCGACAGGCCGAGTCTCGACACGAGTCGGCACTATGCCACCCTAGTGCGCGCGGCTCGATACTATGTCGCGCTATGGCAGTGTTGTTTAGGAGGATCATCCCGATTCTCTTCGTGAGCGATCTGCGAGCTGAACGGGATTTCTACCTCCGCCTCGGGTTTCGCGTCACGTACGAGGGCCCCGAGTATCCGTATTTTCTCGCGCTCGGCCACGGATCGGTGGAATTCGGCATCGAGTGGCACGAGGGCTTCTCCACGGCTGGCCCGGATCGGGTGCTCACCTGGCAGTTCGGGGTGAGCGATCTCGAGCAGGCGAAGAAGCTGTTCGACGCCGCGGGCGTTCCGTACCGCGAGGAGCTGATGATGCCGAGCGCGGACTGGCAGTACCGCGTGCTGCATGCCAGAACGCCCAATGGCTATCACCTGCTGCTTGAGGAAGGCAGCGCTTAGGCACACAAATAGGGACAGAGCCGCGACGCCGGGACACAGCAGCTCCAGACGCATCTGACTTAACCGGCCGGCGGCTGGGGGCGTCCTGAACTTGCGAGATCACGGGAATCCCGCCGCCCGGTTCGGTGACAATGGCTTGCGATGTGCTGCGGAGACTGGCGGCAGCGCCGACGGATCACCAGGGAGCCGGGGCCATGGGCACCACAACAGAGCCGGTCTACCTGCGGGTGCTTGAGGACCTGCGCAGCCGGATTCGCTCTGGCCTGCTCGGGCCCGGAGCGCGGATCCCGTCCAGGAACGCGATCATCACCAACTACGGCGTCGGAGAGACGGCCGCAAAGCACGCGCTCCAGGTGCTCGCGACCGAGGGCCTGATCGAGGCCAGGCCGGGCTCCGGCTCCTACGTGCGCAAGGTGCCGGCGGCCAGGTTCCTCGAGCACGACCGGCTGGAGTTCCCCGGCTCGCCGTTCGGCGTACAGGAGACCGTGACGATCTCCGGCGACCGGACCGACGAACCGGTCCAGACCATGGCCCGTCGCCTGGCCTGGGAACACCAGACCGAGCAGGCGCCCGCGCCGCCGCGGATCGCCGAGCGGCTCGGCCTGGCCGGGGCCGCCGCGACGATGGTGACCAGGTACCTGCTCACCTCCGACGGCGAGCCCGTGCAGCTGGCGGTCAGTTACGAGCCGGCCGAGCTGACGGCCGGAACCGCGGTCGCCGTGCCCGAGCAGGGGCCGCTGGCCGGACGCGGAGTGATCGAGCGGATGCGATCGATCGGCGTGCTCGTCGACGAGGTCGTCGAGGAGCTGTCGGTCCGGCCTTCGCTGCGCGCCGAGGCCTCGGCGCTGGCCATTCCGGCCGGGGCGGCGGTGCTGGTCATCGAGCGAGTCCAGTATGCGGCCGGCCGGGCGGTCGAGGTCGGCGAGGTGGTGGTGCCCGCCGACCGGTTCAAGCTCAGGTACCGGTTCCCGGTGGCCGGGCCACCGTGCTGATCCGGCCCGCCGTGCCCGCGGACGTACTGCGGATCAGCGAGCTGATCAGGGAGCTTGCCGACTATGAGCGATCGCTTGACCGGGCCGTGGCGACCGCCGATGACCTGCGAGCCGCTCTGTTCGGGCCCGACCCGGCGGTGTTCGCGCACGTCGCCGTCGACGAAGGGGACGTGGCCGGCTTCGCGCTGTGGTTCCTCAACTACTCCACCTGGCTGGGCAGGCACGGCATCTATCTGGAGGATCTGTACGTGACGCCGTCGCGGCGCGGCCGTGGTATCGCCACGGCACTGCTCGGCGAGCTGGCGGCGATCTGCGTGGAGCGCGGCTACGGCCGGCTCGAGTGGTGGGTGCTGGACTGGAACGAGCCCGCGCTCGGCTTCTACTCCTCGATCGGCGCGGAGCCGATGAGCGAGTGGACGGTGCACCGGCTGACCGGCGAGGCGCTCACCGGCCTCGCCGCGACCGTAGATCATTCAGGTCGCCGCGTGCCACCATGAGGCATGCGGATCACCAAGGTTGCTTCGACCGATTTGTTCTGCGGTACGGCCGACAGGCCGCTTCAGGTGATCCGGGTCAGTCTGGCCAATGACGGTCCCGGCATGGTGCGCGACCCGACGGCCGTGATCAGCGTCAGCGTATCGGGTGCGGGGGTCACCACTCCCGAGCCGGCCCTGGTGACCGGCATGGGCCACGGCGAGCAGCGAACTGTCGAGGTGGCGGTCAGGATCGCGGCGCCGGCCGTGGCCGGCAGCCCGAGGCAGGTCACCGCTGCCGCGCTGAGCCCGTCGGGGCGAGGGCACCTGTCCGCGCAGATCACGGTTGCCGAGCCCGGCTGGACCATGTGGATGGTCAGCCATTTCCACTACGACCCGGTGTGGTGGAACACCCAGGGCCGGTATACCGAGAGCTGGCCGCTTCTGCCGCCGGACGACGGCAAGGAACTCGAAGTGCGGACCGTGTTCGAGCTGGTCAGGCTGCACCTCGCCGAGGCGCTGTCCGATCCCGACTACAAGTTCGTGCTCGCCGAGCTCGACTACCTGAAGCCGCATTTCGACGCCCATCCGCAGGACCGCGCTGACCTGCTCGCACTGATCGCGGCCGGCCGGGTCGAGATCGTCGGCGGCAGTTACAACGAGCCGAACACGAATCTCACCTGCGCCGAGTCGACCATCCGCAACGCCGTGTACGGCCTGGCGTTCCAGCGGGAGGTTCTGGGCGCCGATCCCACGACCAGCTGGATGCTCGACGCCTTCGGCTTCGATCCGGCCTACCCGGGGCTGATGGCCGCGGCCGGGATGTCCGAGTCATCGTGGGCACGCGGCCCTTTTCACCAGTGGGGCCCCGACCGCAACTCCGGCGGCAACACCCAGATGCAGTTCCCGTCCGAATTCGAGTGGCTCTCGCCCGACGGACAGGGCCTTCTCACCAGCTACATGCCGAATCACTACTCGGCGGGCTGGATTACCCAGCACGCCCGCGACCTGGCGACGGCGCAGAAGGACGCCTACGCCCAGTTCGCCGAGCTCGCCCAGGTGGCCGCTACCCGTAACGTGCTCCTGCCGGTCGGCGGCGATCACGTCGTACCCTCCAGATGGGCGACGGCGATCCACCGGGACTGGGGCGCCCGTTATGTCTGGCCGCGGTTCGTCACCGCCGTGCCGAGCGAGTTCTTCGCCGCAGCGCGCTCGGAGGCGACGGCGAGCGGCGCCTGGTTCATGCCCCAGACCAGGGACATGAACCCGGTCTACCCGGGCAAGGACGTCACCTATATCGACACCAAGCAGGCGCAGCGCGCCGCGGAGATAGCGCTGCTCGACGGCGAGCGCCTGTCGACGGCGGCCTGGCTGGCGGGTGCGGCCTATCCGTCCGCGAGCCTGGACAAGGCCTGGCGGCTGCTGGTATTCGGCGCCCACCATGACGCGATCACCGGAACCGAGAGCGATCAGGTCTACCTTGATCTGCTGGCCGGCTGGCGGGAAGCGTTCGAGCGCGGCGATCAGGCTCGCGGCCAGGCAATGAGCTACCTGGCAGGCCTCGCCGACACGGCGGCGACCGCCGCTGGGGCTGTCGGGTCGGCTGGGGCTGCCGCCTCGGCTGGGGCTGCCGGGTCGGCTGGGGCTGCCGGGTCGGCTGGGGCCGCCGCATCGCTCGGGGCCGATGCTCCTCCTGCGGCTCGCGCGGTCGTGGTCTTCAACACGCTGTCCCGGACCCGGTCTGGCCTGGCCAGGATCGCCCTGGACTTCGCCGAGCCCGGTATCGCATCGGTGCGCCTGACGGACGGGTCCGGGACGGCGGCCGACTACCTTGCCGAGGGGGTCACTCGCCATTCCGACGGCACACTGGCGACGGCGACCCTGACGTTCTGGGCGCGCGACATCCCCCCGGTCGGCTACCGGACGTTCCTGGCGGCGCCGGAACCGGCGCCGGCCGGCGGTGACCTGGAGCGGCCGGGCCCGCCGGGCGGGCGGCCGGGACCGGCCGGCATCGGCCAGGCGGGCTGGCGGCTCGCCGACGGCCTGGTGATCGAGAACCAGGCGCTGCGGGTGAGCGCCGACCCGGGCTGCCGCGCTGCACTCGCGTCGATCACCGACCTGCGCTCGGGCACCGAGCTGCTGGCCGGCCCGGGGAACGAGCTTGTGCTGCAGGAAGAGTACGCCTCGCACCCGCAGTGGGGCGAGGGCCCGTGGCTGCTCTGCCCGACCGGGGCATCGCGCGGGTCCTCCGGCGTGCCAGCGGCGGTGCGCGCCGAGCGCTGCCCGATCGGCGCCCGCCTTGTTACCGAATTCACGCTCGGTGACCTCCGGGTCACCCAGGAGACTCTGCTCTGGAACGGCGCGGAGCAGGTCGAGTTCCGCACCCATGTCGACGGCTCGATCGGCCAGGACCGGCTGCTGAGAGTCAGGTTCGCCGCCGACGTCCCCGGCGGGCTGCCGGTCTATCAGACCGGCCTGTCGGTGATCGGCCGGGCCGCGGGCGACGCCGAGGTTGACGTGGCCGAGCACGGCTACACGCTCGACAATCCGGCGCACGAGTGGTTCGGGGTTGGCTCGACCGCGCGGGTCGCCCTGGCCGGCCCCGGCGGGCGGCGGCTGCGCGCCATCGGGGTGGCCGAGGTAATCGTCCCTGCCGGGCCGGCCGGCGATCCGTTCGCGCCCAGGGACGCCGCGGCCGGGGGCGGTCACCGGCAGGCCGCCAGGGACCTCCTGGTCGCGCTGGCCCGCCAGGGCGTCACCGCGACCTGCTCGGTGCCCGATGGTCCCAGGTACGGCTATATCGAGCTGGATTCCAACCTGCCGGACTTCCGGATCGCGCTGGGCGGTCCTGAGCAGAACGCGTTCACCGCGCGGGTCCTTTCCCTCGCCGGATCCGAGATCGCCGCCGCGTTCGGCCAGCAGCTTGCCGCGAGCGGATCGGCGCGGATCTGGGTGCCAGCCGCGGGTCGCGGCCAGCAGGCGCCGGCGGCCGCCGCGGATCTGCGCGGCTCCGCGGACCTGCCGGTGCTGATCGTGGCCGGCCACGACCTCGGCGCGGAGATCGCGGCGCTGATCGATGATCTGGCTGACGCGCAGATCGACGTGCCGCTGCCCGCTGGTGACGCGGCCGTCCGGGCCGGCCAGGAGCCGGTGCTGGTCGCCGACCCCGCGGGCACCGCCGCTGCGGGTACCGGGCACGCCGTCGGCACCGGCCTGCCGGAGAGCACCGGCCTGCCGGAGAGCACCGGGCACGCCGCAGGCACCGGCCTGCCGGAGCGCACCGGGCCGCCCCCGCGTCCCGGGCCGGCTGAGGCAGCCGATCCGGACCTGGCCGGCTACTCGGTCGCGCTGCTCAACCGCGGCCTGCCTGGCAGCCTGGTGACTACCACAGGCGAGGCGTACATCTCGCTGATGCGCGCGTGCAGCGCCTGGCCCTGCGGCATCTGGCTGGACGGCGACCGGCGCACCGTCCCAGACGGCAGCAGCTTCGCCTGGCAGCACTGGAGCCATACCTTCGAGTACGCGCTCGCCACCGGGCCCGGCGACTGGCGGACCGCCGGCTTTCCGGTGGCCGGCCAGGAATACAACCATCAGCTGCTGACCTGCGAGACCGGCCTGCATGACGGACCTCTGCCGGACACGATCAGCCTGGCCAGCGTGACGCCGGACGATCTGGACCTGATGGCGCTGAAGCCCCGTGGCAATCCGATCGCGCCGGGCGCCCAGCCCGACCCCGGCGACGGGATCACGGTGCGGGTGCGGGATCTCGCCGGGCGGCCCGGACCGCGGACCGCGACAGTTCGCTTGTTCACCGGCATCGCTGCCGCCAGCGTCGCCGGGCTGCTTGAGGCCGACGACGGCGCCCCGGCCTCCTGCGAAGCCGGCGCGGCAGCCGTCGCCGTGCCGGAACGGGGAACGGTCACGCTGGCCGTGCGGCCCGCTGAGCTGGCCGCCCCGGCTGGCCGCCCGGTATCCCGCCCCGCGGTGACCGGCACGGCGCCCGAGCCCGCCCAGCCGGTCTTCACCAGGTACTGGCTGCATGGCAAGGGACCGGCGCCGGCCGGGAACATGCCGGTGGCCGTGCACCTCTCCCCCGCCATGCTCGTGCTTCGTCCGGGCGAGTGCGGCACGCTCAAGCTGACCGTGGCCTGCGTGTCGAAGCCGGCGTCGGGAACCGTGACTCTCGATGTGCCGCCCGGCCTGCACGTGACGGCGGCGGCCGCGCCCGCGGCCCCGGCCGCTCCGGACCGGGCGGCGGCGGACCGGGGACCGGCGTCGCTGCTGCCCTACCAGCTGATCGCCGGCGGCTACGCCGCCTGGGACCTGACCGTGCGGGTCAGCCCCGGCGCGGCAGCTGCCAGGTACTACCTGGCAGCCAGGATCATCGACGCGGCCGGCCAGCTGCTCGAGGACGCCGTCGTCGTCGCCGTCGGCGACGGCCAGCCTCCCTCGCCGGACCGTTCGTCGCCGGAGCTGGCCTCGAAGCTTGACAGGCTGAGCAAGGCGGAAGCCGCCGAGGCCGAGCTGATCGCGCTCACCGGCGATCTTGAGCTGAAGCCGGGCGGGCGCGGCGAGATTGCCGTCCAGCTGAGCAATAACACGGCATCCGCCTTGCGCGGTGAGGCGCAGCTGATCTCGCCGCCTCCCAGCTGGTCCGCGGCAGGGCCATGGAGCCTGGGCTTCTCGGCAGAGCCCGGCGGCAGGGCCACCCTGGCCTTCACCGTCGCCGTTCCGCAGGACGCCCGCTCCGGCCAGCGGTGGTGGGCGCTGGTCAAGGTGATGTATTTCGGCCGATTGCGGTACAGTCAGCCGGTCTGGATAACCGTCATCACCTGACCTATTGCTGAAACTCCCTGTGAAACGATGAGCAGTCGCCGCTGGCCGAGGTTTACTCAGCCGCCGCAACGGGTGTTGCGGCATGCTAAGCCGGTGCCACACTGGACGGGACTCGCCAACCCTGGTGAGGGCCAATGATGACGGACATCGCGATCACGGGCAACCTTCCCGCGGAGCCCAACAGCTTCGTCGGCCGCAAGCGTGACCTGGCGGAACTCGTCCGGATACTCGGCGAGGTTCGGGTGCTCACCTTGTGCGGCCCGGGCGGCATCGGCAAGACCAGGCTGGCGCTGCGCCTGGCCATGACGCTGGCGCCGCGGTACGCCGACGGCGCGTGGATCGTGGATCTGGCCGATGCCAGTGATCCCAGCCTGCTCGCGCCGCTGGTGGCCGCGGTGCTCGGCATCCGCCAGGAGCGAGACCAGCCGCTGGCCGACACGCTCATCGAGGCGCTGCGCCCCCGGTCGGTGCTGCTCATCCTCGACACCTGCGAGCATCTGGTCGGCGCCTGCGCCGCGCTGGTACGGCAGCTGCTCGCCAGCTGCCCGGACCTCCGGGTGATCGCGACCAGCCGCGAGCCGCTCCGGGTCCGCGGCGAGGTGACCTGGCGGGTCGCCCCGCTCGGGCTGCCGCCGATGTCGTCGGTGGCTGCCGAGGACGGCTACTACGCCGATCCCGGCGTGGACTCCCCGGCCAGCTGCGAGGCCGTCCGGCTGTTCGCCGACCGGGCGGCCGCGGCGCGGCCCGGATTCACGCTCGACCCGGCCAACATCACGGCCGCCGTGGAGGTGTGCCAGACCCTGGACGGCATGCCGCTTGCCATCGAGCTCGCCGCAGCGCGGCTGCGGGCGCTGTCGCCTGAGCAGATCGCCACCCGGCTGGCTGACCGGTTCGCGCTGCTCGCGTCGGGCGACCGCGCAGCGCCGCGACGCCAGCAGACGCTGCGGGCGACCGTCGACTGGAGCTATGACCTGCTCAGCAGCGCCGAGCAGCTGCTGCTTCGCCGGCTCTCGGTGTTCGCCGGCTGGAACCTGGAGATGGCCGAGCAGGTCTGCACGGACAGCCAGATCGCCGCCGCGGCCGTTCTTGACCTGCTCACCGCGCTGATCGACAAGTCCCTGGTGACTCTCGACGGTGAGCTCAACGGGATCGCGCGGTACCGTTTACTGGACACCGTCAGGAAGTACGCGGCCGATCAGGCGGTGGCCTGCGGCGAGATGCCCGAGCTGCGCGTGGCGCACCGGGACTGCATGCTGCAGCTACAGGAGCGGGGGGTCGAACGGGCCTTCAGCCGCGATGATCTGCCGTGGTCGGAACGGGTCGCCGTCTACCACCGCGGCGTGGTCGAGCAGGCGAACACGCGCGCGGCGCTGGCCTGCTGCGCCGAGCGGGGCGACGCCGAGCTCGGGCTGCGGCTCTGCGTCGCGCTCCGCCCGATCTGGCTGACCGGCGGCGATGCGACCGACGGAGCAGCCTGGCTGGACCGCCTGCTCGCGCTCGACCGGGAGGTCTCCACGGACGTTCGCAGCCGGGCCCTGTCCGTCCGCGCCGAGCTGGCCTTCGAGCAGCAGGACTATGCCGCGGCAGGTGCGCTCGCGCGCGAAAGCCTGGAGGTCAGCCGGGCCGGCCCCGGTGGTGCCGAGCCTGGCGCCCTCCGCGAGATCGCCATGGTGGCCCTGGTGTCCGGGCAGGTCAGCGAGGCGCTGGAGACCGCGGATGCCGCGATCGCCGCGGCGCGGGCGGCGGCGGACGAGTGGGAAACCGGCGTGGCACTGATCGTCAGGGGCACAGCGATGGCCCTCCAGGGCCGGATGGATGAGGCGCGGCGGGAGTTCGAGGTCGCGATCGAGGTGCTCGGGGAGACCAGGGGCTGGGGCCGGGCGCGCGCGCTCTTCGGGCTCGGGCAGCTGGCCAGAGCACGCGGGGAGTCCGAGTCGGCGCTGCGCTACTTCCAGGACGCGCTGGTGATGTACCGCCAGATCGACGCCAGGAACGACATAGCCCGCTGCCTGGCTGCCATCGGCCGGGTGGCGCTGTCGCGGTCCGACCTCCCGCTGGCCACCAGCAGCCTGACCGAGAGCCTGCGGTGCAGCCTGGCGGCGGGTCAGCGCCAGGCCGTCGCCCGCGGCCTTGAGGCGCAGGCGGCGCTCGCGGTGGCCTCAGGGCAGCTCGGCAACGCGGTGCGGCTCGCGGGCACGTCGCAGGTGCTGCGCACGGCGATCGGAGACCCGCCGTCCGCGTCCGCGCGACGGCGCCTTGACGACATGCTGGAAACCGCGCGCGGCCAGCTGGGCGCCGCCACGGTCAATGCGCTGCTGGACGAGGGCCGGGCGATGAGCGCCTACGCGGCCGTGCGCCTGGTGACGGCGCCGCCGGAGCAGATGACCGCGGCGGGCCGGTCACAGCCCGGTACTGGCCGGCCGGACCGGGAGCCGCCGGCCGCGGCGGACCAGTCCCCGCCTGATCAGCCTATGTTCGGAACGCTGACCGAGCGCGAGCGTGAGATCGCCATTCTGGTCGCGCTCGGGCTGACCAACGCCGCGATCGGCCGCCAGCTGTTTATCAGCCCGTCGACGGCGGCCAGGCATGTCGCTAACATCTTCACCAAGCTCGGGTTCAGCTCGCGCGCCCAGCTCGCGGTCTGGGTGGCCGAGCGGCTGCCGCGCAGCGATTCCTGAGCCGGAACGCCGGGCCATGGGACCGGCCCTGCATATGCAGCCCCGTCTGGCGGCTCGTCTGCATACGCGGAGCGGCTCGCCTGCATATGGCGGCGCAGCGCATCTACATACCCGGACCGCGCATCTACATATCAAGGTGCATAGATCTGTCGACGCGCCATCCGGCTGACCGGTCCTACCGTTCATTGTCAAGGCTCCCGCTTGCCGAAGGACGGATGTCAGATGACGAATCCAGAGAGTGCCGCCGAGGTCTCCGTAACCCAGCGGCTGGTTGCCGTCGCGGCTGGCCACTACGAGCTCACGGCGCTGGTCGGCGGGATCAGGTCTGACGGCCGGCCAGGAGCCGATACGTACACCTACGCCCGGCTGGCCGCCACCGTGCAGGCCGCGGCGACCGGGCTGGCCTGGCGTGGCCTGCGGCCCAGGGACGTGGTCGGCGTGTACGTCCCTGACGCGGTCAGCTTCGTGCTCGCCATGCACGCGGTCCGCGCGGCCGGCGGCGTGCCCACTCCCGTCGCCCACGGCCTCGGTGCCGCCGAGATGGCTGGCCAGCTCGCCGAGAGCGGCGCCAGGATGCTGATCACGGCGCCGCCGCTGGCTGACATCGCGCTCGCCGCGGCCGACCGGTCCTGGGTGCGCCAGGTCTTCTCGTTCGGCGACGCCGCGGGCACGACCCCGTTCAGCGACCTGCTCGGCCGCGGGATCGAGCGCCCGCCGCGGATCCTGCCGCACGATGCCGCCCTGCTGGTGTTCTCCCGCGGTCAGGACGGCAGGCTGCGGCCCACGCCGGTCAGCCACGTCCAGATGGCCGACCAGATGGGCCGGATGGACGAGCTGGCCGGGCTGATCAAGCGCGATGTCGTGGTCGCCGCCCCGCCCGCGGGTGACGGGCTCACCTACACGATGCTGATCGACAGTGCCCTGTTCTGCGGCGCAACCGTGGTCGCGGCGCGGACCCAGGAGCTGGCCAGGCAGGCTGCCGCGCACCACGGCGCGGCCGTGATCGTTCCCGACGGCGCGCGAGTCAGGCTGCCCGCGCGGATCCGGGTGCTCACCGCCGCCTAGCCGATACCACGACCCGGACCGGGGGGACCCGGTTCGCCGGGACCGGACCGGGGGGGCCGGTCCCGGCGAACCGCACCAGCTCACCGGGTCGGCCTGACCCGGACGGCTGTCGCCGGCCGGGGAATGCTCGCGTCGGGAGTCTGCGGCCGCGGGCCGCGGTGATGTCATACTGGAGGCACTCCTCGAGCATCCTGAAGGCCAATGACCGCAGACTTCGTGACCATAGCGGGCAATCTCCCGGCCGAAACGAACAGTTTCATCGGCCGGGAACGGGACCTAGCCGAGCTGATCGAGCTGCTCAGCGAGGCCAGGATGCTGACTCTGTGCGGTCCTGGAGGGATCGGGAAGACCAGGCTCGCGGTGCGGCTCGTGGCGAGCCTGGCAGCTGACTACCCGGACGGCGCATGGCTCGCCGACCTGGCTGATATCGATGATGCTGAGCTGCTGCTGCAGCTGCTGGCCACGGCGCTTGGCATCCGGCATGAGAGTGGCCGCCCGCTGGCCGAGACGCTCACCGACGCGCTGCGAGCACGCTCGATGGTGCTGATCCTCGATACCTGCGAGCACCTGGTCGAAGCCTGCGCAATGCTCGTGCAAGGGCTGCTGGCCGGCTGCCCGGGCCTGAAGGTGATCGCCACCAGCCGCGAGCCGCTCAGGATCCGCGGCGAGGTCGTCTGGCGGGTGCCGCCGCTTGGCCTGCCGCCCGTTTCGCTGCCGCCCGCCGACGCCGACGGCGACGTAGCCGCCAGGCTCGATGAGCTGGCTGGCTACGAGGCCGTGCGGCTGTTCCTTGACCGGGCGGCGGCGACCCGGCCCGGGTTCTCGCTTCAGCCGGGCAACGCCGCGGACATCGCGCGGCTCTGCCGGACGCTGGACGGCGTCCCGCTGGCCATCGAGCTCGCCGCGGCGCGAGTACGAGCGCTGACCGCCGAGCAGATCGCTGCCCGGCTGGCAGACCGGTTCGCGCTGCTGGCCTCGGGCGACCGGACCGCCCCGTACCGGCAGCAGACCATGCGGGCGGCCGTGGACTGGAGCTATGACCTGCTCACCGAGGCCGAGCAGGTGCTGCTGCGCCGCCTGTCGGTCTTCGTCGGCTGGAGCCTGGAGATGGCCGAGCAGGTGTGCGCCGACAGCCGGCTTCCGGCCCGTGATGTCCTGGACCTGCTCGCCGCGCTGATCGACAAGTCCCTGGTCAGCGTGGACCGGGAGCTGAACGGAGACGTGCGCTACAAGCTGCTTGACATCGTCAGGCAGTATGCGGCGAATCAGGCAGCGGTCGCTGGTGAGGTAGCCGACCTGCGCGTGGCGCACCGGGATCTCATGCTGCGGCTGATCGAGGGGATCGCCGGCCGGGCTTTCGTCCGCGGCGGGCCCTCGTGGCCCGAGCGGGCGGCGATGTACGACCGCGCGCTGGCCGAGCGCGCGAACGTCCGCGTCGCGCTGGCCTGCTGCGCCGATCGCGGCGACACCGAGGAAGGGCTCAGGCTCTGCTGTGCGATGGGCGGTATCTGGCTGGTCGCCGGGGATTCCGCCGAGGGCTGCGGCTGGCTGGACCGGCTGCTTGCGCAGCACCGGGATGTCTCCGCCGACGTACGCGCCCGGGCTCTGGCCGTGCGCGCGCAGCTGGCGTTCGAGCAGCGCGACCACGCCGGCGCCGCCGAGCACGCACGTGCCTGCCTGGCCGCCGGCCGGTCCGGACCGGACGGCGGCACGGCTGCCGCGCTCCGCACCCTGGCGCTGGTCGCGCTGCGGGCCGGGCGCCATGACGAGGCGCTGGCCAGGGCGGAAGAGGCCGTCAGGGCGGCGAAGGCAGCTGCCGACGAATGGCAGCTCGGCCTGGCGCAGGTGGTCAGCGGAGTCATCCTCATCCGGCAGAACCGGCTGGACGAGGCACAGGCCGCCTATGAGGCCGCGCTGGAGTCGCTTCGGGACAACAACAGCTGGGGCGTGGCGCAGACGCTCTACGGACTTGGCCATCTGGCCAGGATCCGGCTGGACGACGCGGCGGCGCTCCGGTACTTCGGCGAGGTGCTGGCCATCTACCGGCAGATCGACACATGGCCGGAGATGGCCCGCTGCCTGGCCGACATCGGATCAGTGGCGATCTCCCAGCGCAATCTCGCGCTCGCCAGAACCAGCCTGACCGAGAGCCTGCGGATCTGCCTGGCTACCGGCCGGCGGCGGAGCGCGGCCCGCGGGCTTGCGGCGCTCGCGATGGTGCAGCTCGCCTCGGGCGACCCGTCCGGTGCTCTCCGGCTGGCTGGCGCGTCGCTGGCGCTGCGCGAGGCGATCGGCGAGGTTCCTTCGGCCCCGGCCTGGCAGCGCCTGGCCAAGCTCGTCGAGGCGGTGACCGCTCAGCTCGGGCAGGCGGCGGCCAGCGCGTCGCTGGCGCAGGGCCGGGCGATGAGCCCGGCCGCGGCCGCGCAGTTCGTCCTGGCGCCCGGTCCTGGCCCTGCTCCGGCGCATCCCGCGGCCGGTGCGCGCCAGGATGACCCGGCGGCCGGGCTGGCGCCCGGTCGGCCGGGCGCCCCGCCGCTCACCGAGCGCGAGCGTGAGGTCGCGGCGCTGGTCGCGGCCGGGCTGTCCAACCGGGCGATCGCCGGCCAGCTGGCCATCAGCCCGTCGACCGCGGCCAGGCATGTCGCCAACATCTTCGCCAAGCTCGGGTTCAACTCGCGCGGCCAGGTGCAGGCATGGGTAGCCGCCAGCGGGTCACCGAGGGGGGCGGAGCTCGATCCGGCCTGACCGGGCCGGCCCGGTCGGCCTGATCGGGCCGGTGCCGCCGCCGGATCGTGCTTGAGCTGGGCCGCTGGCCGGCGGCCGTCAGATGTCTGGCGGGCGGTTCTCGAAGGGCGTGCTCAGCACGATCGTCGTGCGGGTCGAGACGCTGGCGGCCGTCCGGATCTGCTGGAGCAGTTCCTCCAGCGCGGCCGGCGAGGCAACCCGGACCTTGAGTATGTAGTTCTCGTCTCCGGCGACGCTGTGACATGCCTCGATCGTCGACAGATGGGCCAGGCGGTCGGGGGCATCGTCGGCGGCCGCGGCATCGAAGGGCTTGATCGACACGAACGCGGTCAGCGGCAGCCCGGCCTGATCGGAGTCGATCAGCGCGACGTAGCCCTTGATCACCCCGCGCTCTTCCAGGCGGCGGACCCGCTGCTGCACCGCGGAGACCGACAGCCCGGTCTTCCTGGCGAGCTCGGTGAAGCTCATCCTGCCGTCGCCGGTGAGCAGCGAGAGGATCTTGCGGTTGATCTCCTCCACTTTCGTCACGGTAGCCGATCGTCGGCCGGACCGCGATCGGCGGCCAGCGACCGGCCGATCACCAGCCGCTGTATCTGGTTCGTGCCCTCCACGATCTGGAGCGCCTTGGCCTCCCGCAGGAAGCGCTCGGCCGGGAAATCGGTCACGTAGCCGTAGCCGCCGAGCACCTGCACCGTGTCCGTGGCGACCTTCATCGCGGTGTCGCTGGCGAACAGCTTGGCCATCGCCGCCTGCGGGCGGTACGGCAGCCCGGCGTCCTTGCGCCGCGCCGCTGCCAGGTACAGGGCGCGGGCGGCCGCGACCGAGGTCGCCATGTCCGCGAGCATGAACGCCAGGCCCTGGAACTCGATGATCGGCCTGCCGAACTGGCGCCGCTGGCGCGCGTACCCGACGGCCGCGTCCAGCGCGGCCTGGGCGAGCCCGGTCGCGCACGCGGCGATGCCGAGGCGCCCGGCGTCGAGCGCGGCGAGGGCGGTCGTGAAGCCGCTGCCCTGCTCACCGATCAGGCTGTCCGCGGGCACTCGCGCCCCGTCGAAGAGCACCTGGGCGGTGACCGATCCGCGCATGCCCATCTTGTGCTCGGGCGGAGCCGCGGTGACCCCGGGGGTCTGGGCGGGCACGTGGAAGCAGCTGACTCCACGTGCCCGGTCCCGGCCCTCATGCTCGCCGGACGTACGCGCGAACAGCGTGTAGAAGTCGGCCCGCCCCGCGTGCGAGATCCACGCCTTGACGCCGTTAAGAACGAAATCAGAGCCCGCTGCGTCGGCACGGGTGCGCAGCGCGGCAGCGTCGGATCCGCTGCCCGGCTCGGACAGGCAGTAGGCGCCGAGCAGCTCGCCGCCGAGCATGGCGGGCAGCCAGCGCTCCTGCTGCTCGGACGTGCCCGCGACAGCCAGCGGATAGCAGCTCAGCACGTGCACGCTGACGCCGAGCCCGATGGTCAGCCAGGCGGCCGCCAGTTCCTCCACGACCTGGAGGTAGGTCTCGTACGGCTGCCCGCCGCCGCCGAGCCGCTCGGCGTACGGCAGCCCGAGCAGCCCGGCCCGGCCGATCAGAGCGAACTTGTCCCGCGGGAAGGCGCCGGCCTGCTCGGCTGCTGCCGCCTCCGGCCGCAGCTCCTTGTCGGCGATCTCCGTCGTGAGCTCTAACAGCGCCCTGGCCGCCTCGTCGCGGTACTCGCGCTCGACGGCGGGCATCAGGCCGGCACCGAGATCAGCTCGCGCGGGAGCGTGTTCAGCCGCTCGCAGCCGGTGTCGGTGCAGACCACGATGTCCTCGATCCTGGCGCCGTGCGGCCCGGGGTAGATGCCGGGCTCGATCGAGAAGGCGTTGCCGCTGAGCAGCGGCGCGGTGTTCCCCGAGACGATGTAGGGGTCCTCGTGGCTCTCCAGCCCGATGCCGTGGCCGGTGCGGTGCACGAAGAACTCGCCGTAACCGGCCGCCGTGATCGGCTCGCGGGCCGCCGCGTCCACGGACTCGGCGCTGACCCCTGGCCTGACGGCCGCGCACGCGGCCTCCTGGGCATCGGCGAGCACCTTGTAGTACGCGGCGACGTCCTCCGGCGGATCGCCGATGACGTAGGTTCTCGTGCAGTCCGAGCAGTAGCCGGACGGCATCGTTCCGCCGATGTCGACGACGACGACATCGCCGGCCCGGAGCACCCGGTCGGTGGCGGTGTGGTGCGGGCTGGCCCCGTTGGGCCCGGACCCCACGATCGTGAAGTCGACCCTGGCGTGGCCCTCGGCCAGGATCGCGTCGCCGATGTCGGCGGCCACCTGCCTCTCCGTCCGGCCAGGGCGGAGCCAGCCGGGCACCCGGGCATGCACCCGGTCGATCGCCTGGCCCGCCGCACGCAGCGCGGCCACCTCGGCCGCGGACTTGCGCGCGCGCAGCCCGCCGAGCGCGCGGCTGGCCAGGTCCTGCCTGGCTCCGGGCAGCGCGGCGGCGAACCGGAGCACCATCAGCGCCCACATCCGGTCCGCGAGGCCGACGGCGGCGGGACTGCCCAGCCGGCCGGCGACCAGAGCGTAAGGGTCGTCGGTCTCGTCCCATCCGATGATCTCCAGGCCGAGCCGGCCGGCCGGCGAGACCTCGGCCGCCGGCAGCTCGAGCCGGGGCACGACAAGGAACGGGTCACCGCTGGGCCGGACCACGAGGCAGGTCAGCCGCTCCTGGGCGTGGGCGTCGTAGCCCACGACATAGCGCAGGTCAGAACCTGGCGTGAGCAGCAGGGCGTCCAGGCCCGACTCGGCCGCGGCCGCGGCGGCCACGGTCAGCCTGGCAGCCGGGTACAGCTCATCTGACATCGTCACTCTCCGGTCCCCCTCGACGGCCCATGGCTCGAACTCTCCCCTGTAGCGAATCATCTCACCTAGTTGTCCCGTGTCCGCATCTAGACAGCCGCACCCTACATGCTTCACGATGGGTGAACGGTGTCTCACCAGATGTGAGCAGAGATGACTGAGGCTGCTACGGCTCCAGGTGCTCGGAGAATCCCGGCACGGTCCGGCGTTCCGCCGGTGCGCGTGCTCGGCATGCGTCCCACCGAGGCCATGCTAGCCGCCGAGCTCGCTCAGGAGCGGCACGTCGCGCTCGAGCTTCAGCGCGCGATCCTGCCCCTGCATGACGAGCCCTTCGACCTGCCTGGCCTGCGGACCGTGGCGCGCTACCTGCCGGCCTCGCGGGCCAGCCGGGTCGGCGGCGACTGGTACATCACCGCGGAGATGCCAGACGGAACGGTGCTCGTGGCGATCGGGGACGTCGGCGGGCACGGCCTGGAGGCAGCCGCGGGGATGGCGCGGCTGCGCGGCGCGCTGGCCGGCCTGGCTATCACCGGCGCCTCCCCTGACCTGCTGGTGGGCTGGCTGAACGACCTGGTCCGGCATATCGCGCCGGAGCACACCGCCTCGGTGATCGCCGGATACTTCGACCCGGTCAGCCGCGACCTGAGCTGGGCACAGGCCGGGCACCCGCCGCCGGTGCTCGTCCGCGGCTCGTGGGCGCGGCCGATCGACCCTCCGGCCGGCATCCTGCTCGGCGCCGTGGCCGGCTCCTATCAGCTAGCCACCCTGAAGCTGCTGCCCGGTGACCTGCTGCTGCTCTACAGCGACGGCCTGATCGAGCGGCGGGACCGGTCCATCGACGAAGGCCTGGAGATGCTGGTCAGGGCGGCGCGCGGGATCACCGATCCGGAGCTGGTGATCTCCGCGGCGCTCAGCGCGCTCGGATCCACCGACCCCGAGGACGACACCTGCCTGGTGGCGCTGTCCGTTCGCTAGGTCAGCCGCACCGGGCCCGGATCGCGGGGCCGCCGCCCGGCCGGGCCGCATCGCACGCCGCCGCCCGGCTGCCCGCGGGCGGCAGGGAACGGGCGCCGCTCGGGTCAGCCCGGGCGGACCGAGAGCGCCGACATCATCCGGCCGAGTGAGCCGCCCAGGTCCCAGCGCTCGTCAAGCGCGGCCAGCGCGGCGGGATCTGGCGGCCGGGCCGGGAGCCGCCCGCCGGCCGGCGGCACCGGCGCGTCGGTGGCGACCAGCACCACCGGCATCGCGGCCTCCAGGTACTTCCTGGCCGCGACGAGCTTGGCCCGGCTGCCGGCCGGCCAGCCGCCGTGGCCTGCGTCGATCGCCGTCAGCATCGCCTCGACCGTGCCGAACACCCGGACTAGCGCGGCCGCCGTCTTCTCCCCTACCCCGGCCACGCCGGGCAGTCCGTCGCTCGGATCGCCGCGGAGCGCGGCGAAGGCGGCGTAGCCGCGGCCGGGAATCTGATAGCGCTCGGCGACCGCGGCCTCGTCGATCACCTCGAGCCTGCCGATCCCCCGTGCCGTGTACAGGATCGCGATCCCCCGCGCGTCGTCGACCAGCTGGAACAGGTCCCGGTCACCGGTCACCACCTCGACCGGGCCGTCGGCCCGGGCGGCGAGCGTGCCGATCACGTCGTCTGCCTCGAAGCCGGCCGCTTCGGCCATGGTCACCCCGGCCGCGGCGAGCACCTCGAAGATCACCGGTATCTGGGCGGCGAGGGCGTCAGGGATCTGCTCGGAGCCGTCCGGGTTGGCCCGGTGCTCCTTGTACGAGCCGATCGCGGCCACCCGGAACGCGGGCCGCCAGTCCGCGTCCAGGCAGGCGACCAGGCTGGCCGGCCGCCGCGCCCGGACCAGCCTGGCGATCATGTCGAGCAGCCCGCGTACCGCGTTCACCGGCGTGCCGTCAGGTGCGGTCATCGACTCCGGCGGGATCCCGTAGTAGGCGCGGAAGTACAGCGACGCGGTGTCCAGCAGCATCAGCGGAGCCATTCTGGCTATCTTGCCAGGATGGCTCCGCCGCTGGGCCGGATCAGCCAGCGGCCACTCTCGGCATAGCACGGATTTGCGTCGCATAAAACATATTAAAATGGGTGTTGACCTGACTGAAATCCGTGCTAAGTGCGGAGCGGCCAGCAGCGAGCCCGTTATGCCCGGAATCGGGCGTGACTCAGTGTGACGTGAGCGGTCGTGGCGGGGCGCTGACGTCGCGGACACGGGCGGACGGCACGGAGCCGGGCTGGCCGGGCCTACTGGACCGAGGCGTAGGCGACGACGCCGCGGCGCAGGGCGCCGACGGCCTGCCGTGCGGTTGCCGCGAGGGGCGACTTGCCAGCCGCCGTGCCGATCTGGTCGAGCAGGTCGATCAGCTGCTTGGTCGCACGGACGAAGTCGCCTGGGGTGAGGTCGTCGCCGAGCACCACATCCAGCGGCCTGCCCTGGGCCCAGGCGTGCGATGCCCACGCGAAGCCCAGGTCAGGCTCGCGCAGGAAGGACAGCTTGTGGTCGCGTTCCACGCCGTCGAGCTCGGCCCACAGCCGGGTCATGGCCAGCAGCGCATCCCGAACCCGTCCGCCCGGCAGGCGGGGCACCAGGCCGGTCTCATCTGGCCGCCGTGACTCGAACGTGAGCGCGGAGACGCACGCGGAGAGCTCTGCCGCGTCCAGGCCATCCCAGATGCCGCGCCGCAGGCACTCGGCGACAAGCAGGTCAAGCTCGGAGTAGATCGCGGCCAGGCGCCGGCCGTCGGCGGTGACCTCGTCGCCGTCCAGGTAACCGAGCTGCGTGAGCACCTCCCGCACGCGGACGAACGTGCGGGCGATCACGTGGGCGCGGCCGGCCACCCGCCGGTCAAGAGCCGCCGCCTCGCGTTCGAGCCGCAGGTACCGCTCGGCCTGGCGGGCGTGCAGCTCGCGGTCCGGGCAGTCATGACAGGGGTGCTGGCGCAGCCGCCGCCGCAGGTCCGCGATCGCGGCGTCGGCGGCGCTCGCGGCGTCGGCGCCGTTCGCCCGGCTCGCCCGCCGGTGCGGCCGCACGTCCTGGCCGGCGAGCTTGTTCCGCATCGTGGCGGCCAGATCCCTGCGGTGCTGAGGCGACCGCGAGCTGAAGCTGCCGGGAATCGGTATCGCCGCGATCGCGGCCACCGGATCGGGGCAGTCGGCCACCGTCAGGCGCTTGACCTGACGGTGCTCGGTCAGCACGAGGGGCGCCGGGGCGCCGGCGTCGGGACCGCGCTCGAGCACGACCGCCGATCCGGCCCGGCGGCCGCCGGGGATCACGATGATGTCGCCGCGGCGCAGTTCGTGCAGCGCCGCCTCGGCCGCGGCTCGCCTGGCCGCCGTGCGGTGCCTGGACTCGCCCTTCTCAAGCTGCGAGAGCTCGGCCCGCATCCGCGCGTACTCGGCGAAGTCACCCCGGTCGCAGCCGGCCGCGAGACCCGCCATCGAGTCGCGGATCCTGCGCGCCTGCCTGGCCACGCCGACCACCGCCCGGTCGGCCTGGAACTGCGCGAACGACGTCTCGAGCAGCCGCGACGCGCGCTCGCTGCCGAGCTGAGCGACCAGGTTCACCGCCATGTTGTAGGACGGGCGGAAGCTCGAGTTCAGCGGGAACGTCCTGGTCCCGGCCAGCCCGGCCACGGCCACGGGGTCGATGCCCGGCTGCCAGAGCACGACCGCGTGCCCCTCCACGTCGATCCCGCGCCGTCCGGCCCGGCCGGTGAGCTGCGTGTACTCCCCGGCCGTCAGCTTGGCCAGGCTCTCGCCGTTCCACTTGTCCAGCCGCTCGATCACCACGGTCCTGGCCGGCATGTTGATCCCGAGCGCCAGCGTCTCGGTGGCGAACACGGCGCGGATCAGCCCGGCGGCGAACAGCTGCTCGACTACCTCCTTGAACGCAGGGAGCAGCCCGGCGTGATGCGCCGCGATGCCGCGCCGCAGGCCGGCCAGCCAGTCGTCGTAGCCGAGCACTGGCAGGTCTGCGGCGGGTATCTCGGCGGTACGCTCGGCCACGATGGCGGCGATCTCATCGGCCTCCTCGGAGGTGGTCAGCCGCAGGTTGGCGGCCAGGCACTGCCGCACGGCCGCGTCGCAGCCTGCCCGGCTGAAGATGAAGGTGATCGCGGGGAGCAGCGCCGCCTGGTCCAGCCGCATGATCACGTCGGCCCGCCGGGGAGCCGTGAACCGGGGCTGGCCGCCGGCCCGGCCCGCCTGCGCGGCCGCGCCGCCCGCCCGGCCCC
>DATNIU010000208.1:0-15360 GCA_035604275.1 Streptosporangiaceae bacterium
GGTGTTCGTGTTGACCTTGAACCCGCGCTCCTTGGCCATCTTGATCGCCGCGACGGCCTCGTCGAACACGCCTTCCTTGCAGACCGATTCGTCGTGCCGCTCGCGCAGCCCGTCGATGTGCACCACCCAGGAGAAATACCTGGACGGCGCGAACTTGTCCAGTTTCTTCGGGATGAGCAGCGCGTTCGTGCACAGGAACACGTACTTCTTGCGCGCGATCAGCTGGCGCACGATCTCGTCGATCTGCGGGTGCATGAGCGGCTCGCCGCCGGCGATCGACACCATCGGCGCGCCGCATTCGTCGATCGCGGCGATGGCCTGCTCCACCGGCATCCGCTGCTTCAGCACCCCGGCCGGATGCTGGATCTTGCCGCACCCCGCGCACGCGAGGTTGCAGGCGAACAGCGGTTCAAGCTCAACGAGCAGCGGGAACTTCTCCCGCCGCGCCAGCTTCTGGCGCAAGAGGTAGCTTCCGACCCGCAGGGTATACCGCAGCGGCATGGACACGTCTACCTGACCTCCTTGGGAAGGCCGAACTGGATGGACTCTGTGGCGGTTATGCGCTCGGTCTGCTCGACCGGTCCAAGCCCAGACAGGGCGGCCACAATCTCGGAGACGATCTCGGGCGGGGCAGACGCACCCGCCGTGATCCCGATCGCCGAAGCTCCGGTCAGCCAGCCGAGCTCGATGTCCTCCACCCTATCGATCAGGTATGCGGGCGTTCCCACCCGCTCCGCCGTTTCCACCAGACGCCGCGAGTTGGACGAGTTCGCCGAGCCAGCGACCAGCACCAGATCCGACTCCGCGGCAATGGCCCGGAGCGCAAGCTGCCGGTTGGTCGTGGCATAGCAGATGTCGTCGCTGCCGGGGCCGCGAGCGGCAGGGAACGCCTCGAGCAGCGCGGCCACGATCTCGCCCGCCTCGTCAGCCGACAGGGTGGTCTGCATCAGGTACACGATCTTGCCGGGATCGGCCGGCCGCAGCGCGGCGACGTCGGCGGCGTTCTGGACCAGCACCATCGAGCCTGGCGCCTCGCCGAGGGTGCCCTCGACCTCCTCGTGACCGGCATGGCCGATCAGCACGACCAGGTTGCCCTCGGCGGCGAACCGCCGGGCCTCGGCGTGCACCTTGGCCACGAGCGGGCAGGTCGCGTCGATGGTGTCAAGCCCTCGTCTGGCCGCTTCCGCGCGGACGGCGGGCGACACGCCGTGCGCGGAGAACACCACCCGCGCGCCGTCGGGAACCTCGCCAAGCTCATCCACGAAGACGGCGCCGCGATCGGTCAGGCCGGCCACGACCCGGCTGTTGTGCACGATCTGCTTGCGCACGTAGACCTGCTGGCCGCTCTGGTCGAGCGCGCGCTCGACGATCTCGATGGCGCGCTCGACACCGGAGCAGAACGATCGCGGCGCGGCGAGCAGCACCCGCCGCGCGCCCCCGGCCGCCGCCCACCGGGCCAGCGCCGGGGCGGCCTGCCGGAGCGACCGCAGCGCGGCGAGGCCGCCGGCCAGCACCTGCGGGCTGACCAGCGGGTGCTGCGGACCGTCTGAAACGGCCCTGACCACGACGGCCGGGCGACCGGCCGCGGCGCGCAGCAGCACCGCCGACTCCAGGTCGGCGGCGAGCGCGCCATCGCCGGCCAGCCTGGCCCGCTCGGAGCCGAGCGCGAGGCGCGGCACGGTGGCGATCTTCCCTGCCTGCACGCGCAGTCCGGCCCGCCGCAGCTCGCCGGCCAGCAGCACCGCTGACGGAGAGCTGACCAGGCCATCCGGGCCGTCAACCTCGGTGCCGACGACCAGGTCGCCGGGCACCAGATCCTGGGTGAGAGCGCCGCCGACACCCGCGACCGCGAGCATCTCGAAAGAATCAGCGCGGAGCCTGTCCGCCTGGCGGGCCGACCGCCGCGCACCGTAACCGGTACGCCGCACGTCACAATCGGCGCCGATGCCCTTCCTGACCGCGCGAGCCTCAAAACCGAGCGGCGAGCAGACCATCAGCCGGCTCATACCGCGCTCCGCAGATACCGGCCGAGCGCGCTGACCGGGAACACCAGCCGGTACAGGTGGTAGTTAATCGAGAAATCACCGGGGAAGCCGGTTCCGGTGAACTGCGGCTCGTCCCAGGTGCCGTCCGGCCGCTGGGTCTCCGCCAGCCACCGGACCCCGCGCTCGATGCTCATCGCCGACTCCGGCCCGCCCGCCGCGATCAGCGCAAGCAGCGCCCAGGCGGTCTGAGAGGCGGTCGACTCGCCGCGGCCTGCCCAGCTGGCATCGGTGTAGGAGCGCATGTCCTCGCCCCAGCCGCCATCGGCGTTCTGGTGCGAGATCAGCCAGCCGACGGCGCGGCGGATCGGCGGCTTGCCCGGCAGCACTCCCGCCGCGATCAGCGCGGGAACGGCGGCGCCCGTCCCGTAGACGTAATTGGCGCCCCATCTGCCGAACCAGGATCCGTCCGGCTCCTGCGCCCGCAGCAGCCAGGCGACGCCGCGGCGCACCGCCGGGGTGACCGACAGCCCGGCGACGGCCAGCGCCTCGATCACGTGCGCCGTGACATCGGCCGACGGAGGATCGATGACCTCGCCGAAGTCACAGAACGGCAGCTTGGTCACCAGCCTGGAGGTGTTGTCGGCGTCGAACGCGGCCCACCCGCCGTCGGCTGACTGCATGCCGATCAGCCAGCTGGTCGCGCGCTGGACGGCCGCCGCGGCGCCCGGACCGGGCGGCAGCTCTGCCTTCCGCAGCGCGAGCAGCACTTCGGCGGTGTCGTCGATGTCGGGGTAGCCGTCGTTATCGAACTCAAAAGCCCATCCGGCGGGTGCCAGCCGCGGCCGTCGCACCTGCCAGTCGCCGGGCCCCCTGATCTCCTCATCGAGCACCCAGCGGGCCGCCCTTGCCAGCGCGGGATGGTCAGGCGCCAGGCCGGCGTCACCGAGCGCGATCATGGCCAGGACCGTGTCCCACACCGGCGACTGGCACGCCTCGAGCCGGCGGACCTGACCCTGCGGCGTCTCCTGGAAGATGGTGAACCGGTCGAGCCCGGCCAGCCCGCGCGCGATCACCGGATGGTCGAGCCCGTAGCCGAGCAGGTGCAGGGCGATCAGCGAGTAGACCCACGGCGGCTGGATGCCGCCCCAGCAGCCGTCCCGCTCCTGCCTGGCGATGATCCACTCGGCACACCGGCGCAGCGCGGCCGTCCTGACGGCACGGGCCGGCCCGGTCCGCAGGCCGCTCCGGTGATACACCTGGAGGACCCGGTCGAGCCGGAGGAAGAACCTGGCCCAGGGATCGGGCGCCCCCTGCTTGCGAGCGGCGGGCCTGCCGTCATCGGCGCCGGCGCTGGCAGGCGCCCGGATCTCGTCCAGCCCGATCGGAAGCCGGCGCACCGGCCGCAGCGAGCCCACGATGGTCAGCGGGACGATCGTCTGCCTGGCCCAGCACGCCCAGTCGTAGACGTTGAGCGGAAACCATGATGGCAGGTAGATGATTTCAGGGGGCATAACGGGTAGTTCATCCCAGGGCCATTCACCGAACATGGCCAGCCAGATGCGGGTGAAGACCCGGGTAGCGGCTATCCCGCCCGCGTCGCGGATCCAGGCCGCCGCGACCGCCATGTGAGATGCGTCCGGCGGATCGCCGGCCAGCCGGAGCGCGACGTAGGCCTCGACCGTCGTCGAAAGGTCCGCTGGCCCGTCGAGCCAGTTCGCCCAGGTGCCGTCGGATCGCTGCCTGGACCTGATCCAGCGGGCCGCGCCTTGAGTCTGCTCGGCCGTCCGGACGCCGAGAAACTCGCGCAGCAGCAGGTCCTCGGCGTCCATCGTAACGTTGGTCTCAAGCTCGCCCTGCCACCAGCCGGCGGCGTCCTGCAGCCCGAGCAGGTGGCCGACCGCGCGATCCGCCGCCGTGCGTGCCATCTCCGCGACCCGGCCGCCGGCCCGGCCCTGCGTAACCGTCATCGGCATGCTCCCTTGCGAATACTCAGCCCTGCCGTGCTCAGCCCTGCCCCATCAGCCCTGCCTGACCAGCACTGCCTGACCAGCACTGCCGTGCTCAGCCCTGCCTCATCAGCACTGCCTATTCAGCTCTGCCCACCCAGCACTGCTCCTGGCTCGCCTCTTCAGGTCCGCCTGCTCAGCACCGCTTACTCAGCTCTGCCGCGCCGTGATGAAGTCAGCGATCGCGGCGAATTCCGTCCGGACGTCGTCGGGCATTTCCGTGTCGGCCAGGCACCCGGCGGCAAGGGACAGCTGCTTGTCCGCTTCCGTCTCGGCCCACTGCCTGCCGCCGGCCTCCTCGACCAGCCGCGCGGCGCGCAGCAGGTCGTCCTCGCTCAGCGGCTCGGTCCCGGCCAGGCACTCGCCAAGCTCACGTCCCGGCTGGCTGCCGCTGGTCAGCGCGGCGACGACCGGCAGCGACTTCTTCCTGGCCAGCAGGTCGGAGTGCACCGGCTTGCCGGTGACCTCTGGGGTGCCCCAGATACCGAGCAGGTCGTCGGTGAGCTGGAAGGCGAGCCCGACGTGAGCGCCGAAGCCGGCCAGGCCCATGGCCAGGCCCGGCGGCGCCCCGACATGGATGACGCCGATGCTGCAGGCGCACGCCATCAGGGCCGCCGTCTTGTCGCCGGCCATCTCCAGGCACTCGGCGAGCGTCACGTCGTCGCGCCGCTCGAAGGCCAGGTCCGCACCCTGCCCGGCGATCAGCCGCTGCACGGCAGCGGAGAGGCAGCGGGCCGCCCACGGGCTCTGCGGTGAGGCATCCTCAAGCAGCGCATCCTGCGCCAGCGCGAGCAGGGCATCCCCGGCGAGGATCGCGGCCCCGATCCCGAAGACCGTCCACGCCGTCGGCCGGTGCCGCCGCTCGGTATCAGAGTCCATGATGTCGTCGTGCAGCAGGGAGAAATTGTGCACGAGCTCGACCGCTACGGCGGGCGCGACGCCACGCTGCGGCGGCACGCCGGCCGCACGGGCCGAGAGCAGGGCGAGCGCGGGCCGCAGCGCCTTGCCGCCGCTTCCCTCGCTGGGACCGACTGGCCGGCCGTCGGCGTCGGCCAGCCCCAGGTGATAGGCCGCGACGAGCCGGACATCCGGGCTCAGCCGCTCGATCAGCGCCGCGATTGCCGGGCCTACCAGGTCGCGCGCGGCGGCCACGCCCGTGGGCATCACCGCGGTCATGACCGTGTCCCGGCGGATTCCTGCGCGGCCATCCGGCGCGCCCGGCCGGGGCCGGCCGGGGCCGCCGCCCCGGCGAGCTCCCGCTTGATCTGTGCTACCGCGGTGAGGCCGCTTCGCACTGCGCCCTCCATCGTGTCTGGCCAGCCGGTATCGGTCCACGCTCCGGCTAGCACGAGCCTGCTCAATGACGTTGCCGCGGCCGGCCTGATCGCGCCGCATCCCGGCGCCTGCCGGAACGTGGCGCGACGCTCTCTGGTCACGAAGAAATCCCTGACCTCAGCGGCTCGTGCCGCCGGGAAGAGCTCGCTCAGCGCGGGCAGGAACTGCTCCCGCAGCGCCGCGGCTGGCCTGCCTACGTAGCCATCCGCCGCGGACTGTGACACCACGAGGTACTGGCCGTCCGCCACGCCAGCCTGCCTGGTCTTGTCGAACACCCACTGTACGGGGGAGTCCACCGCTGCGGCAAAGGGCAGGTTCGTCACCCGCCTGTCGTAGATCACGTGCACATTGACGATCGGCGAGGGTTCGAGGTTGGCCCAGTCTGCCGCTACCGCGGCGGGTGCCAGGCGGGCCGCGTCCCACGCGGGGACGGCGAGCACCACGCCGTCGGCCCGCAGCACCGAGGTGGGTGCGCCATGCCTTGGGCGGGGGTGCCCGTCCGTCACCGCCAGCTCATCCGGCACGTCCGGCACGTCCGGGCCGTCGACCGTGTGCTGCCCGTTCAGGCCGGCCAGCCGGGCCGGGCCGTCGACCGTTTCCGGGTCGGCCAGCCGGGCCGGGCCGGCCAGCCGGTCCGGCAGCACCCCACCTTCCGGCGCCGCCTGCCCGTCCGCGCCGTTCTCGCCGCGCAGGCTCGGCTCGCCGGTCACGGCCCGCGCCACCACCCGGACGCGGAAGCCGCCGTCCGCCTCGGGCTCGACAGCCACCGCCTTGACCCCGAGCCTGACATCGGCGCCGAGCTCGGCGAGCAGCCGCTCGGCCGCCTGTCCGTGCAGCCGGCCGAGCGGGATCGACGGCACGCCGATGTCCGCCGCGCTCGCGTCCTCGAGCAGCGCGGTCCTGATCACCTTCGCGGCAAGCGCGACGTTGGCGTCGTCGCCCGCGATGTTCAGCGTCGAGACGATGAACAGGTCCCAGAGTCGCCGCCTGGCCCGCTCCCCCTGCCATCGGGCGCCGAGCCAGTCGCCGAGCCTGACCCGGTCCAGGGCGGCGTCTGCTGGATTAGCGAAGCGCATCGCCAGCACGGCGCGGGTCACCTTCAGCCGCTCGGCCGGCGACAGCAGCGGGTACCTGGCCAGCGTCCCGGCCAGGTGCAGCGGCGCGGGCAGCCCGCTGCGCCGCAGCCTGGCCCGGCCGCCCGGGGTCAGCACCGTGACGTCGAAGCGGTCCTGAAGCGCCACCGATCCGGTCATGCCCAGCCTGGCGAGCAGCTCGATATAGGCGGTACAGCAGCGCAGGAACACGTGCTGGCCGTTGTCGATCACCAGCCCGCCGCGGGAGAACGAGCAGGTCGCGCCGCCGAGCCAGCCCCTGGCCTCAAGCAGCGTCACGTCGATGCCGCAGTCGCGCAGCGCGACCGCCGCGCTGATCCCGGCCAGGCCCCCGCCGATGACCACGACGTGCCTGCCGGTCATGGCCGGGTCCCCGGCGTCGGCCCGATCGTCTCGGGTCCGGCCGCCGGGCCGCCGGACCCCGGCCGTCCGGGCCGGTGCGACCGGCGCCGCGTCATGCCGGTCAGGCACCGCGCCGCGACCAGCGCCTTCTCGCTCGCCGGGAGCGACATCCGGTGGCGCAGCGCCTCGGCCGGATTCGCCGAGATGTGCTCAAGCAGCCGCAGGTAGATCCCCGCCATCGCGCCCGCAGACGCGGCGCTGCGCCGGTCGAGCAGGGGCATCAGCCGCATCCCGGTGGCATACCAGCCCCTGGCGCGCTCGGCCTCGAACAGCACGAGCTGCTCAAGCCCGGCGCGGCCGCTGAGGTCGCCGGCCTGACCGGCCACGAGCGAGCAGCCGAACCGCGCCAGATCCTCGGCGGGCAGGTAGACCCGGCCGTTGCCGAGATCCTCGCGGACATCCCGAAGGATGTTGGTGAGCTGGAGCGCGACCCCGAGCGCGTCGGCGAGCGGCGCGGCCACTGCCGGCTCGGCCGAGCCGAACACCCCGAGCGACAGCCGCCCGATCGAGCCCGCGACGCACCGGCAGTAGTGCTCGAGCTCGCCGAACGTGCCGTAGCTCACCCCGCGAACGTCCGCCTCGCAGCCGTCGATCAGCTCGCCGAACGCGCCGAGCGGCAGGTCAAACCGGCCTGCCGCGTCGGCGAGCGCCACGAGCACGGGATCGTCCGGCGGGGGCTGGCCGCCGTCAGCGAGCCCGGCCACCAGCGCGCGTGCCTCCTTGAGCGCGACGATCTTGTCGGCGGCCGGCAGCGTGCCGTCGCCGATGTCGTCGATCCTGCGCGCGAACGCGTAGACGGCCGACAACGCCCTGCGCTTGGCACCCGGCAGCAGGCGAATACCGTAGGAGAAGTTGCGCGCCTGTGTCCTGGTGATCTGCTCGCAGTGCAGGTAAGCCGCGTCGATGCCGGCCGCCGCTGCCACTGGGCTCATCGCCCCCTCACGAAGGTTCTCGCCAGCTCGGCGATCAGGCGGCTGCGCCGGGGCCGCGGGGTGGTCCTGAGTACATCGTGATCTGCTGCGGCGATCGCGGCCACGGCGGCTCGGCCGCCAGCCACGAAGCCGGCGACAGCAGCCCGTGCGCTGCCGCGCAGGGTGCCGACCAGCGGAGCACCCGCGTCGAGCAGGTCGCGCGCGCGCGCAGACTCGAAAGCTATCAGTGACCGCAGTCGCGGTGAAGCCTGCGCGGCCGCCAGATCCGCCTCGGTGCACCCGAAATCGGCCAGATCCTGCTGCGGCAGGTACACCCGGCCGGCCTGCAGGTCCTCCGCCACGTCCTGCCAGTGCTCGACCAGCTGGAGCCCGGTGCAGACGCTGTCCGACCTGGTGGCGGCGCCCGGCGAGAAGGCCCCGAATACATGCAGGACGATCCGTCCTACCGGGTTGGCCGATAGCTGGCAGTAGCCGAGCAGCTCGTCGAAGGTCTGGTAGCGCGAGACGACCTGGTCCTGCCGGTTCGCCTGGATCAGGTCAGCGAACAGGCCGACCGGCACGCCGCACTCCGCCACGACCGGGGCGAGCGCCCGGACTTCCTCGCGGCGCGCGGTCCCGGCGGACAGCCGGCCGAGATCGGCATCGAGCTCGTCGAGCAGGCGGAGCCGGTCCGGCGGCGGCGCGCGGTCGCCGATGTCGTCGGTTACCCGTGCGAACCAGTACACGGCCATGAGCTGCCGTCGCCTGCGCGGGGGGAGCAACCTCAGCGCGACAGGGAAATTCTCGGCTGCCGCCTTGGCAGCGAGCGCCTCCGGCACGGCTGCCGACCCCCCGGCGGCCGCCCGGCCTGGTTCCGCGCCTAGCCGCGTCCCGTCGCGCGTCACGGTCCCCATTTCTGCATAGTTTTGATTTGAATGCAAGTCTTGGAATGCTTGTACCCTTTGGGGATACGATTCGGTGCCGACCTTGCCTGACATCCAGCGATGCCAAGTTTCTGCACCACCCATCACGGGCGATATTAGGACAAATCCCCTCGGGTGCTCGGAGACTTCGGCGGCTCCCGGGAACTCATCACAGACCCCGATCGCCAGTCTTTGCCTATCCCGCGCGCAGCCCGCCCGCACGCGGCTGCTCGATCCCGGCCTCGATGGCAGCCCGTGCCCCGCCCGCGGCTGCGGGCTCCCAGACTACTCCAGACGCTGCCCGCGCCAGATCCGAGCCCGGTGCGGATCTCCCTCGGCCGGGTACCTGTCGTAGATGACGTAAGGAGTGCGGCCATGAGTTGCTATGCGGACCGGATCCTGCCGCGGCTGGTCAGCGCCGCGTGCGGCGGCACAGCGCTCGAGCCGCTGCGCCGCCGGGTCTGCCAGGGTCTGGCCGGGTCCGTGGTCGAGATCGGGTTCGGCTCCGGGCTCAATGTCCCGTTCTATCCCGCGGAAGTGACCTCCGTCGCCGCGGTCGAGCCCGCCAGCCTGAGCTGGCGGCTAGCCGCACGGCGCGTCGCGGCAGCCGCTTGCCCTGTGCGGCGGTCCGGCCTGGATGGCCAGGCGCTGCCCTTCGACGACGATAGTTTCGACGCCGCCCTGTCCACCTGGACGCTGTGCAGCATCCCCGATGTCGGCGCCGCCCTGGGCGAGCTGCGGCGGGTGCTCAGGCCCGGAGCGTCCCTGCACTTCCTGGAGCACGGCCTGGCGCCTGATGAGCGGGTTCGCCGCTGGCAGCGAAGACTCGACCCGCTTCAGCAGCGGGTCGCCGGCGGCTGTCACTTCACCCGGCAGATTGCCGACCTGCTGACGACGGCGGGATTCACCATCACCGAACTCGACGTCTTCTACTCCGCGGGCGCCCCGAAGTTCGCGTCCGCTGAGTCGCTAGGCATCGCCGTGTCCCGCTAGCCCGGTCCCGCTAGCCCGGTCCCGCTAGCCCGGCGATTCCCAGCCTGCCCCGACTTAGCACGGTTTTCAGTCATGTTAACACCCGTTTTATGATAGTATGTGACCACGAAATCCGTGCTAAGTCAGCCGACCATCCAACATTGCCATGTGATATAACTGTTTTATCCTGTTACGACCAAGTGCCGCACGGCAGCCGGTGAGGCTGGCGCCGCGAGTCGGCCTCCCTTGGTATTGTCTTGACTGCGCCATTTTCGCGATTGACCCCATCCGGGAGACGACTTGGGCCGACGTTGGCATTTTGCCGCGCCCAGGATTGCGGCAGGCGATGGTCAGGCGATGACGGGCTGGGGAGCACCATGACAGAGACAGACTGGATGAACTCGGGCGCCGCCGACTCTCAGGAGGAGAGCGTAGACCTTCAGATCGACCGGCCCCATCCGGCGCGTGTCTATGACTACCTGCTCGGCGGCAAGGACAACTACGCGGCCGATCGCGCCGCTGCCGAGGCGGGGCTGCAGGCCAACCCCAATTCGCGGATCCCGCCCAGGGAGAACCGGGCCTTCCTGCGCCGCGTGGTCGGGTACCTCGCCCGCGAGGCGGGCATCAGCCAGTTCCTCGACATCGGCACCGGCATCCCGACATCGCCGAACGTGCACGAGGTGGCGCAGGAAGTCAACCCCAAGGCGCGGATCGTGTACGTCGACAACGACCCGATCGTGCTGGTCCATGCCAGGGCACTGCTCACCAGCGGCCCAGCCGGCCAGACCGCCTACATCGACGCCGACATGCGCGACGTGGACAAGATCCTGACCTCGCCGGATCTGCGCGCAACGCTGGACCCGAGCCGGCCGGTGGGGCTGCTGCTGCTCGCGATCATGCATTTCGTGCCCGACGCCGACCACCCGTATGAGCTTGCCAGGCGGCTGCTGGCCGGCCTGCCGTCCGGCAGCTACCTGGCGCTGTCGCACCTCACCGGCGACTTCGACCCGACAGCGTGGGAGGGCGTCGCCGCGGTGTTTCGGCGCAGCGGGGTGATCATGCAGGTCCGCTCCCGCCCGCAGATCGAGCGGTTCTTCGACGACCTGGACCTGATCGACCCCGGCGTGGTGTCGCTGCCGCACTGGCGACCCGATCTGAGCACGCTCGGCCTGGCCGAGCAGCCGAGCGACGCCGCCGTGTCCGTGCTGGGGGGCCTCGCCCGCAAGCCCTGACACTGCCCGGCGGAACTGCCAGGCAATGTCAGCGCTGTCAGCCCTCGCGGCGCCGTGTGATCAGCCCCCGCGGCGCCGTGTGATCAGAACCTGCGGCGGAGGGCGATCGCCTTGCCCAGCCGGGCCTGCGCCATCTGACCCGCGGCCGCCCGCGGAGAGAGCGCGCCGTGCCTGGTCCGGTCGAGCAGCTCGGTCGTAGCCGCGCGGATCTTCTCGTCGATCTCGGCGAACGCCTCGATATGACCGGCGCCTCGGTACTCGGCGGCCGCGCAGATCACGCCGCCCGAGTTGGCCACCACATCGGGGACGCACAGCACGCCACGCTCGGCCAGCTCGGCTTCTGCCTCAAAGGTCACCGGGATGTTGGCGCCCTCCAGGATCACGCGTGCCGAGATCTTCCCGGCGTTCTCCGTCGTCACCACGTCTGGCTGAGCCGCGGGAATGAGGATGTCGCAGTCAAAGCCGAGGATGTCGTCTCGCGGCACCGCCCTGCCGCCGTCGAATCCGGCAACCGAGCCGTTGGCCTCCTTGTACGCGGAGAGAGCCGCGACGTCAAGCCCGTCCGGGTTCCAGGTCGCTCCCCGGATGTCAGAGACGGCGATCACCAGCGCGCCGCGCTCGCCGATCGCCCTGGCGGCGTTGCTGCCGACCGCGCCGAAACCCTGGATGACCACGCGGGCCCCGGCAAGATCGAGGACCTTGGACTCGCCGAGAACATCGGCGCAGACCCCCAGTCCGTAACCAGTCGCTCCCAGTTCGTCAAGGGGAATGCCGCCGAGCACGCTCGGCAGCCCGACGGACCTGCCGATCTCGTCGTGAACGTATGCCATCGACTTCTCGGTGGTGCCCATATCCGGCCCGGGGATGTAGTCGGTGAGCTGCTCGATCGCCCTCGCGAAGGCGCGCATCACTCGCTCGTGATCAACAGGCCCCAGTTCCGGCGGCGCCGCGATGCCCGACTTGCCGCCACCATGCGGGAGCCCGGCTACCGCGTTCTTGATCGTCATGGCCCGCGCCAGTCGCGCCACCTCACTCGCTGTCACGTCGGGCCGCATCCGCGTGCCGCCGATCGCCGGGCCGAGCGCGACGTTGTCGATCACCACCACCGCGTCGATCCCGGTGGGAAGTCGCAGGAAGACGACCTTTGCCGGGCCCAGATCATCGACCGCCCAGCTGGTCGGTGCTATTGCCATGATTGCCACCTGCCTTACCTGTTCTGACGCGCCAAACCGGCCCGCCGTACAGACTCAGGCTGTATCGCGCCGCAGCGATGCCAAAGGGCCATTGGTCCTTAGACCCGAGGGCATACGGCTCGACCGCCACGGGCAATGGCGGAGCGCTCACCGCCGCGCGAGGATGCCAGGATGAGGTATGGCCCGTGATCGTGACGTCGCCGCATTCGGCGTGCGCGCGCATGGTTACGACGACGGCTGGCGCGGCCAGCTGCACCACCAGATCGCCGACCGCACCGCTGACCTGGCCCTGACCTGCGTTCCGGCGCCCGAGCGGGTACTCGACGTCGGGTGCGGAACCGGCTATCTGCTGCGACGGATTGCCGCGGACGCTCCGGGCGCGGTCGAGCTAGTCGGGATCGACGCGGCGGCCGCGATGATCGAGGTCGCCCGCGCCAGGACCACCGACCCCCGGGTGCGCTTCGCGGTCAGCACCGCCGAGAACCTGTCACTGCCCGACGGCGCCTTCGACCTGGTGGTCAGCACCACCTCGTTCGATCACTGGGCGGATCAGCAGGCCGGGCTCGCTCAGTGTGCCAGGGTGCTGGCGCCGGGCGGCCGGGTCGTCCTGGTGGACCAGTTCTCGACCTGGCTGCTGCCGACCCTGCTGGCCGGACGCCGGGGTAAGGCGCGCACCAAGCGCCGCGCCGCTCGCCTCCTCACCAGAGCGGGATTCCGTTCGCTCGAATGGCGCGACCTCTACGCTGTCATCATCCGGGCTGTCACGGCCTCGAAGTAGCGCCCGGCCATCATTCGGGCGCCAGCCAGCCAGTCGTCAGCGGGTCACCGCCTGCTTGACCAGCGAGCGCCCGAAGTCCCACATCAGGCCGCTGCCCCGGTGCGCGTCCTGCATCACATCGGCGAACGCCTCGCGGAACATCGTCACCTCCGCGTCGGTGATCGTCATCGGCGGCAGCAGCTTGATCACTTCCATGTCGTCGCCGGCCACCTGGGTCAGGATGCGGTGGCGGCGGAACAGCGTGCCGACCACCATCTGGGCGAACAGGCCCCGCCTGGCCGCCTGAAGCATGTTCCAGCCGGGCCGTAGCTTCAGCGACCGTGGCTTGCCGAACTCCAGGCCGATCATCAGTCCCCGGCCGCGCACGTCCACGAGCAGCTCGTACTCCTCGACCATCTCCGCGAGCGCGTCCCGCAAGGCCGTGCCGGTCTGCTCAGCGTTGCTGACCAGCTGGGAATCCTCGATCACCGCGAGCGTGGCCAGGCCTGCTGTCATCGCCGCCGCGTTGGAGCCGAAGGTGCAGTCGTGCACGAGCACCCGGTCCATCGATGAGTAGACCTTCTCGAAGATCCAGCCCTTGGCCATCGTCGCGCCGACCGGGATGAACCCGCCGGACAGCGTCTTCGCGACGGTCACGATGTCGGGCTCGACGTCGTCATGCTGGTATCCGAAGAACCGCCCCGTTCTGCCCAGGCCCGTCTGCACTTCGTCGCAGATGAGCAGCGCACCGCGGTCGTGCAGCAGTGTCCGGGCGGCGGTCAGGAACCCCGGCGGCGCCACGTTAACGCCCTTGCCCTGGATCGGCTCCACGATCATCGCAGCCACGTCCCCGGCCCGGAGCTCGGCTTCAAGCGCGTTCAGGTCTCCGAACGGGATGCAGGCGTCGGGCAGCAGCGGATCGAATCCGCGCCGGAACTCCGCCGCGCCGTTGACCGAGAGCGAGCCGGTGGTCAGCCCGTGGAAGGCGTGATCGCAGTAGACGATCCGTGGCCGGCCGGTCGCGTATCTGGCGAACTTCAGCGCCGCCTCGACCGCCTCGGTCCCGCTGTTGCAGAAGTATGCCCGGTCAAGCCCCGGCGCCATGGCGAGCAGTCGCTCCGCCAGCAGGCCAGGCAGCAGGGCGCAGTCGAACTGGACCATGCTGGCCAGTCCGGCGTCGAGCATGTCCTGCAGGGCCTTGCGCACCACCGGATGGTTGTGCCCGACGCCGAACACCCCGAAGCCAGACAAAAAGTCGGCGTAGCGGAGTCCGGCGCTGTCGTAGAGGTAGGCGCCCTCCGCCCGCTCGTAGACCTTGTCGAAACCGATGGTGTGCAGCATGCGGGGCCGCTGCGGGTTGAGGTAGCGAGCGTGCAGCTCGTATCCCTGTCCGCTCCGGGCGGCCAGGAGGCCAGGCAAGTCGAATCCCATTGCCCAATTCTGCCCGCCCTCGCCGCCTTCCCGACGGCGGGTCCGGCGAACCCGGCGCGAAAGCTCGCCCGCCGACGAGCCGCGGCGAGCCCGGCGCTCCCAGCCGGCCACCCGGCCTGCGCCAGGCGGCCGACCAGAACCATGACCGCCAGCTAGCCCCCGCCACCCCCGCGCGCAGCCCCCCGGCCAACGCCGGGCCGGAGGCGTCGGCCCGGCGCGGAGGTGTCTGCCGGTGCGGATCGCCGGGCGTTCCGGTCCTGGCCGACCGCGGTGGCCTGCACCAGAAAGGCTTGACATGGATAGGCAAGTGCTGCTCAATGAGTGATGCCGGTTTGGTGCGGCAGGAATCTGGGCTTGGAGGTGACGGACAGATGAGTTTCAGCCCGCTGGTAGCCGTCGGGACTTTGGTGTTCACGTTCGTGAATTTCCTCACCTATATCCGTGCAGGCCTCTCTACGGGAAAGTGGAATGGCGCGGTGACCCAGCTAATCGCCTGGGCCGCCGGCATCGCCGGGATCTTCATCGCGTCCGCGACCCAGTTTGCCTCGCAGATAAAATTCGGCTCGCAGGCGCTATCCGGGATGAACCCCGGGACCAAGATCTTTCTCGGCCTGATCGCCACCTCGCTCCTCAGCACCGTCAACGAGGTGAAGAAGGCCATCGACAACAATGACTCGGCCAAGAAGGTCCCGCTGATAGGCGTCATCCCGCCGGATCCGCCAGCCGACCCTGGCGGTTCGCAGCAGGCAGCCCGTCAGCCGGGCACGGCCGGATAGCCGGCTCGCGGGGTCAGGAGCGCACCGGCTCCGTACCATCGGACCGTGGGCGCCCGCTATGACGTGTCAGCCGTGCCGCCGCAGGGCGGCTACGTAGCCAAGCAGTGCCCGGTCCGCGCCCAGTGGGATGTCATCAGGCCGTGCGAGCCGCTGCCGCCGTCGCCAGTGCTCGAACGCCGGTTCGAGCGTGGCAGGCGGTTCGAGGCAACGGTCGTCGCCGGGCTTACTGGCCTTCATTCCGACCTGCATCTGGTCGGCGGCACCGACCGCGCCGAGCGGGAGGCCTCGACGCTCGGCGCGATGCTGGCCGGGGTTCCGGTGATCG
>DATNIU010000209.1:0-38402 GCA_035604275.1 Streptosporangiaceae bacterium
CCGCCAGGTCGCGCGGCCAGGCCGGCCAGCGCGTCCCGCAGCGCTGCCGCGGTGGGCGGCCGGACCGCCCGATCCGCGGCGAGACCCTGGCGCAGCAGGGCCATCAGCTCCGGTGGCGCGCCGGGTATATCCTCAACCGGCTCGTCGTGCAGCCTGATGATCGTAGCGATGCCCGGCGACCGGCCGTCCGCCGGAAAGCGCGGCGGGCGCCCGGCGAGCAGGGCGTACAAGGTCGCGCAGAGCGAGTAGATGTCCGAGGCAACGGTCGGTTCCTCCCACCGGAAGCTCTCCGGCGACGCATACGCCGGCGTGAGCGCCTCGCGGGTGGCCGACTGCTCGCCGCTGGCCGCCATGATCGACGCCAGCCCGAAGTCCGACAGGCCGACCAGGCCGTAGCGGTTGATCAGGATGTTGGCTGGCTTGATATCCCGGTGCAGCACGCCTGCCGAATGCGCGGCGGCGAGCGCGTCGCTGATCCTGACGCCGATGTCACGCACCTGCGCCGGGCTCGTCGGCCCGTGCCTGCGCAGCGCGTCGTCCAGTGAGCCGGCCGGGCACAGCTCCATCACCAGGTACGGCCGACCGTCGCCCAGCGTTCCAGCGTCGTAGACATCGATCACGTGCGGGTGCCCGGAGAGCCGCCCGGCCGCGGTCACCTCGCGCATGAACCGGCGCCGATCGCGATCGCTGAGCAGCATGCGGTTGTCGACCTTGACGGCGACCTCGCGACCGACCGCTAGCTGCCAGCTCCGGTAGACCGTCGCGAACCCGCCCGTCCCCAGGATGCCCGCAACCCTATGCCCGGGAATGTCTGGCGCTGCGACCACGATCCGCCAGCCTAGCCGCGACGGGCCGGCGCCGTGTGGCTACCAGGATGAGACGGCCCGGCCAGCGGCCCGCGGGCCGGGCTGGCGCCTGCGGCCGTCCGGTCAGCGGCCTCCGCCGGCTCGCGGCGGCGCCGCGCAGGCGCTGACCCCGACCGAGGTCGCCGGACGGACCTTCGTCGGGAAGACCACGGTCACGTCGGTGCTCGACGCACATGAACGGCGCCAGCTGGTCCGCAGGTACCCGCATCCGACCAGCCGCCGGTCGGTGCCGGTGGAGCACCGAAGCGGGCGGCCTGGCTTGCGAGGACATCCTGCGGCGGCGGCACGCCCTGGAGGCGCGGTGGCTGGCCGATCTGCCCGAACCCGACCGGCAGGAACTGCTCCGGCTGCTCGGCGTGGCCAAGGGACTGCTCAGCCGCGCCCACGTGCCACCCAGACCCGTTGATCAAGTGCCCGGCCAGGGCGGATAGGAGCCAGTCATGGGAGTCGACAACGAGATCTACAACTCACCCGGCGATATCTGGTGGGACGAGCACCGGCACCGGCGAGGAGCTACCCCTGAAGCAGGGAAAGTTCTCCTACGGCGAATTCGGCCGCAAGGCAGCGTTCAAGCTCACCAGCGATCTGCGGATCACCTACATCGGTCATGCCACCAAGGCCAGCTGAGCCTGCGCGGCGGCCTGCCTGGTGCCAGAATGATGGCCGGCGAAGGCGATCGTCGGGGTCGCGCCCCCTGCGAGGCCGCCGCCCGTGGCGAGAGCCGGCGGTCACGGCCGCCGATGAGCGCTCGACGGAGGTGAGACAGGTTCCCGCAGCCGAATACGACCTGGTTGTCCGCGGGGGCACCGTGGTCACAGCGGGCGGCTCGGGCGAGTGCGACCTGGGGATCAGCGCGGGCAGGATCAGCCAGATCGGAGGGACCCCGCGCGGGCGCAGGGAGATCGACGCGACCGGTGCTCTGGTCCTGCCCGGCGGCGTTGACATGCATGTTCATCTCTCGTCGTCGGATCCGCCCGAGCCGGGCGTCCCGGCCTGGGTGGACGATTTCGGCAGCGGCTCACGCGCCGCCATCGCTGGCGGCGTGACCACGGTCGGCAACATGACGTTTCCCGCGGACGGCCAGTCGCTCCGGCAGGCGCTGGCCCGCGATCTGGCTTCCGCGAGGGATACGGCCGCCGTCGACTACGTGCTGCACGCCGTCATGACCAGCCCGTCACCCGATGCCATGGCCGAACTGCCCCTGCTGGCCGCTGGCGGCCACACGAGCCTCAAGGTGTTCATGGTCGACGATGAGTTCGATGCCCGCGCGGCGGAGATGATCACGGCGATCAGGACGGCCGGACAGCTCGGGATGCTGACGCTGATCCACTGCGAGGACGGGGCCATCATCCGCTCGGCCGGCGAGCATCTGCTGGCGGCCGGACTCGGGGGCCTGGCCGGCTGGGCGGCTAGCCGACCTGAGCTGGCCGAGCGGGCGGCCGTCGAGCGGGCAGTCGCGATCTGCGAGACGACCGGCTCGCCCATCTGCATCGTTCACCTGTCCTCGCGGGCCGCGCTCGGCTCCGCGCGCCGCGGGCGGGCGCGTGGCCTGCCGGTCTTCGTCGAGACCCGCCCGCTGTACCTGTACCTGACCAGCGCGGCCCTGGAGGAGCCAGACGGCGCGAAGTACATAGGCGCTCCCCCGCTGCGCGAGCCGGCGGACGTGGCGGCGATCTGGTCGGGCCTGGCCGACGGGTCCATCGACACGCTCGGCAGCGACCACGCGCCCTGGCTGCTGCGCGACAAGATCGATGACTCGCTGGACGTGACGACAGCCCGGCAGGGCGTTGCCGATCTCGAGACGATCATGCCCATGCTCTTCTCGGCCGGCGTGCGAACCGGGCGGATCGGCGCGGAGCGCTTCGTCGCGCTGACGTCAGCGAACCCGGCCCGCCTGTTCGGGCTCTACCCGCGGAAGGGAACGATCGCTGTCGGCAGTGACGCCGACCTGCTCATTCTGGATCCGCAGCTCCGCCGCACGATCGACGGCAGGTCGATGCAGTCGAACGCCGACTACTCCGTCTACGACGGACGAGAGGTCTTCGGCTGGCCGCGCTTCACGGTGAGCCGCGGCGAAGTCGTGCTGGAGGACGGCCAGGTTGTGGCGGAACCCGGTCGCGGGCAGTGGCTTCGACGCGATCCCGCCCTCGCACGCCAGCTCCGGGCGGCACCGGAACGGCGGGCCTGACCAGCGCATGCCGCGCGGCGGCGATCCAGATTTGCCAGCCATGCGGACCCGCGTCGCCGGCGTCAGCGCAGCCAACCTGACACCACTCGACCCCGACGAGGCAGATCCGGCGCGGCGCGCATCAGCGCGGCTGGGGCATCAGCGCGGCTCGCATCAGCCCGGCTGGCATCAGCGCAACTGGCCTACCAGCTCGTGAGCGCGCCGTCGCAGGTCCTTGGCTTCTGGCCCGGGCACCGAATCGGCCACCAGCCGGGCAAGCTCGTCGACGACGTCAGCCAGCGCCACCAGGTGCTCGCTGGGCTCAGCAATCTTGACTTGCGAGAAGGGGAACGCCACGTTCACCTTGGTGATGGACGCCACGCTCTCTGGCCCCTTCCTGATCGTCCTACCGTCGGCGTCGTGGCTGTTGCTTTCGGCGGTCATCGTCCTCATCCTCCCGTTCCCCACCATGATCCAGCGGCAGGTAGCGGCGCGGCCAGAGTCGTTGGGCCCAGCTCTACGGTGCCGGCGGACCAGCATCCGAAGAGCCGGCCTCCGACGAGGAGCGACTACCCGACGGGCCGGCCCCTGGCCGGCCGGCATCCGACGGGCCGGCCTGCGACGGGCCGGCCTGCGACGGAGCGACCTCCGAGGGGCCGGCCTCCGACGGCCTGGCATCCGGCGGAGCAGCATTCGACGGCCTGACACCTGAGGGGCCAGTCTCCGGCAGTCTGGCATCCGACGGTCTGGCATCCGACGGTCTGGCATCCGACGGGGCGGCCTGCGACGGGGCGGCCTCCGAGCCGCCCGTGTTCGGCCACGGCAGTTGCCGCATCTGCTCGCCGAGCGCCCGCGGTCCCTGCCCGAGCGGGCTCTGCGCGGGCTTGCGCCGGACGTCGACGCCGCCCATCAGGGCGACGCCGGTGACCTTAAGCCGCGGGGCGCCCGGGATGCCCTCGCCGTTCGCGCTGTGATCGAACGCAGCCATGATCGAGACGCCGCCGACGTCGACCTCGATCTCCTCGGGCACGATGATCTCGATGCCGCCCATGATGGTGTATGCCTGAATTGTCACCTCGGGCTCGCTGAACCGTGCCTGCCGCAGGTCGAGCTGCACGCTTCCCATGATCGCGACGGCAACGTAGGTGCGCGGCACTACCCACGGACCTCTTCGTCTCGCCCCGCTCATGATCGCGAGCGAGTAGTTCGCGCCGGGCCTGCCCCCGATCCGGTCGGGGGCAGGTCCGCCAGACCACGTGGCCGGGGGCATGACCGCGCCTGGTCCCGGCAGGTCGCGGGTGACGGTCTCCAGATCGGCGTAGGTCCTGGCCGAGTAGACCTGGCTGAGCCGTTCGTCGAGTTCGTCGAAGGTAATCCGGCCCTGGCCGACGGCCTCGCGGAGCACCTCGGCGACCCGGTCGCGGTCCGCGTCGGATACGCGCAGGGATCGCGGGTCGGCCGGCTCAGGAAGGCTGCTCACAATTTCCACCCTAGTGTTCATCGCCGTGCCGGGACCATGAACCGCCCTGGCGCGTCTGGGGCGGCAAGCTGCGCCCGAATGAGGCGACGGTGGTGAAAATCGGGATTGCCGCGAATCTGTCCCTGTCACGCAAGGCGGACTACCTTCAGATCATGCTCAAGCGCGAGATCACCCTGCCGCCGGAGCATCTGTACCCGCCAGACGAGTGGCGCGTCATCGAGACGCGGTACACCGCTGAGTTCGCCGACCGGGCTGAGACCGTTTTCTCGCTCGGCAACGGATTCGCCGGCATCCGCGGCAGCTTCGAGGAGGGGCGCCCTGCGCTGCTGCCCGGCACGTTCGTCAGCGGCTTCCACGAGACATGGCCGATCGTGCACGCGGAAGAGGCACCCGCGCTTGCCCGGACGGGCCAGACGATCGTGAACGTGCCCGACGTGACGATACTCAAGCTCTACGTGGATGACGAGCCGCTGTTCCTGCCGACGGCGCGCATCCATGACTACACGCGGGTACTGGACATGCGCGGGGGCACCCTGACCCGAGAGCTGGTGTGGGCCACGGCCGCAGGTAAGCACGTCAGGGTCCGCTCGTGGCGGCTCGTGTCGCTTGAGCACCGTCACCTCGTGGCGATGCGATACGAGGTGACGCTGCTCGACTACCCGGCGCCGGTGGCAATCTCCTCGCTCGTGCTGAACCGGCAGGACGCCCGGCCGTCGGACGTACTGCCCGAGTACCGTCCTGGCGATCCCCGCCTCGCGACCGTGCTGCCGCATCGGGTGCTCAACGCCAAGGTGACCGAACTGGACGACCGCCGCATCCTGCTCGGCTACCAGACCACCAACAGCCGGCTAACGCTCGGCGTCGGCGTCGACCACGTGATCGACGCGGCGTGCCCGTGCCGGTCGACCGGATCTGTCAGCGACGACGTCGGCGAGATCATCGTCACGGCGGACGCGCTTCCCGGCGTGCCGATCCTGATCACCAAGTACGCGACCTACCAGACCTCCCGGAGCACCCCGGTGCCCGAGCTCGCCGACCGGTGCCGCCGGACTCTGGACCGCGCGGTCCGCGACGGATTCGACTCGCTTGTCGCGGCCCAGCGGGCCAATCTCGACCGGTTCTGGGACCGCGCCGACGTCCGCGTGCGGACCCGGCTCAACCCTCTGCGGCACCAGCAGGCCATCCGCTGGAACCTGTTCCAGATCGCGCAGGCGTCCTGGCGGGCAGAAGGGTCCGGCATCCCGGCCAAAGGGCTGACCGGGCAGGCCTACGAGGGTCACTACTTCTGGGACACCGAGATCTACGTGCTGCCATTTCTGTGCTACACCCAGCCGCGGATCGCCAGGAACCTGCTGCGCTTCCGGCACAGCGTGCTCGACCGCGCGCGGGACCGGGCGCGCGAGATGAGCCAGCGAGGCGCGCTCTTCCCGTGGCGGACCATCAACGGCGAGGAGGCATCCTCCAACTTCGCGCAGGGCACGGCGCAGTATCACATCAACGCGGATATCGCCTATGCGATCAGTCGCTATGCCAACGTCTGCGGCGATGGCCTGCTCGGGGAGATCGGCGCCCAGATCCTGGTCGAGACCGCCCGGCTGTGGGAGGATCTCGGATTCTTCGGCACCGACGGCAAGTTCCACATCCACGGCGTGACCGGCCCCGACGAGTACACGACCGTGGTCAACGACAACACGTACACGAACCTGATGGCGCGGCTGAATCTCAGCTTCGCCGCCGACACGGTTCGCCGACTGCGCGGGGAGCGGCCGGCGGACTACACCGCGCTGGCCCATGAGGTAGGGCTGCGGGCCGGCGAGGTCGAGTCGTGGGAGCGCGCCGCGGCGGCGATGCACGTGCCGTTCGACTCCGAGCGCGGCATTCACCCGCAGGACGACACGTTCCTCGACCGGGAAATATGGGATCTCGGCAGCACGCCGCGCGAGAAGTTCCCGCTGCTGCTGCACTATCACCCGCTGGTCGTCTACCGGTACCAGGTCCTCAAGCAGGCCGACATCGTGCTCGCGATGTTCCTGCTCGGCAACGAGTTCTCGCAGGAGCAGAAGCGCCGTAACTTCGAGTACTACGACCCGCTCACCACCGGCGACTCGTCGCTCTCGGCGTGCGTGCAGGCCATCATCGCAGCCGAGATAGGCAACCAGCGCCAGGCACTGGAGTACTTCGAATACGCGCTGCTGATGGATCTGGCCAACGTGGCCGGAAATGCCTCGAACGGCGTCCACATCGCGTCCGCGGCCGGAGTATGGAACTCGCTCGTCTTCGGGTTCGGCGGTGTCCGCGACTTCGACGGCAGGCTGTCCTTCACGCCCAGCCTGCCGCACGCCTGGAGCGAGCTTGACTTCTCGCTGCGATTCCGCGGCCGGCAGGTCCGGGTGCGGCTCACCCACGACGAGGAGCGCTACCTCGTCGATGAGGGCGCGCCGCTTGACGTGGTCGTCCGGGGTGAGCCGCACCTGCTCAGCCCCGGCACTCCGGTCTCGATCAAGCGCTCGCCGCATGCTGCGCGCGCGTCAGGCCAGCCGGGACCGGTATCGGGCGAGCCGGGACCGGCACCGGGCGAGCCGGGACCGGCATCGGGACCGGGCAAGCCGGAGCCGGGGGCGGGCCAGCCGGGGCAGGCACCCGTGGCGGGCAGGTCACCGAGATCGGCCTCGTCGCCGACCCCGACCGGCTGAACCAGCTCGACCTGATGATCCTGGGTGACTGATCTACTCAGGCCAGCGGGCGTGCCACAGCTCTGGCTTCGCGCCGCAGTACAGCACGCCGACAGCGAGCACTCCGGCCAGGATCAGCATCGTCGTCTGAGCGGACAGGTACTGCAGCATCAGCCCGGAGGCCGCCAGACCGGCCGGTATGCCCACGCCCATCAGCGTCATCACCGCGCCGATCACCCGGCCCTGCTCGCTGGCCGGCGCCTGCCGCAGGATCAGGACATCGAGCAGGACGCGGATCGACGGGATCCAGAGCATGGCCAGCAGCAGCAGACCGCCCATCCACACCGGGCCGTAGGGCACGGCGAGCAGCGCGAGCAGCGGGACCTCGAGCAGGCAGACCGAGATCAGCAGGACACCGGGACGGAGCCGGTGCAGCGGCCGGACCAGCGCCGCCCCGGCCAGCCCGCCGACCGCCGCGCTCGCCAGCGCCACGCCGATCATCGCCGGCGATACTGACTGGCGCCGCAGGATCACCACGGCGATCAGGCCGAGACTCCCCCCCACGGTGTTTACCGTGCCGATCAGCAGGGTCGTGGCGCGGAGCACAGGGTTGCCCCAGATCGCGGTGACCCCGGCGAGCATGCCGGACCGGCGGCGCCGCCCCTCTGGCCCGGCTTCGGTCGGCGTCGAGGTGGCCGGCCGGTCCGGGCTGACCTTGATCAGCAGCGCGCTGACCAGCGACAGGACGAGCGAAAACGCGGTGAACACGAACGGCGCCGCGTGCGCCAGCGCCCGCAGCCCGTACAGCGCGCCGCCGAGCGGCGGCCCGGCCAGGTCGGCACCATTGATCCGCACCTCATCCTGGGTCAGCGCGCGAGTTAACTGCGCGGCCGGCACGGCCGCGCGGAGCAGCAGCATCCGCGCCGACGATGCCGCCGGCTGGCCCACACCCAGCATCGCTGCCGCCAGCATGAGCAGCGGGAACGTCAGCCAGCCCATCGCCAGCGCAGCCGCCACGACGGCAGTCACCACCGCACGGCAGGCCTCGGCCACGATCAGCACCTTCCGCGGATCGCGCCGGTCAACCAGGTGCCCGGCCGGCAAGCTAGCCGCGATCATGCCGGCCGACTGAACCGCGGCGAACAGCCCGGCCTCGGCCGGCGACCCGGTCACCGCCAGGATCGCCAGCGGATACGCGACATCGGCCACCATCAGCCCCAGCGTCGCCGCCGCCGACCCGGCCCACAGCGCCTGGAACTGCCCGTTACGCCGCAACGGCAGGTAACCGGCCGCAGCGCCACCGCCCCCGGCCGGCCGCACCCCAGCCAGAGCGCCAGCCCCGGCCGCGCTACCGTCCGCCGCCGGGCCCCCGCCCAGCCCACTGCCGCGAGCGGCAGGACGCACGTCAGCCCCACCCGAACCCGGGACCGCGCCACCAGCCCCCGGCATGCCGCCCGGCCGACCACCGCGAGCGGCAGGACGCGCGTCAGCCCCACCCGAACCCGGGACCGCGCCACCAGCCCCCGGCACACCACCCAAAGAACCGTCCGCTGCCCGCGGGACCGGCTCCGTCATCGCCTGCTCCCCAAATGCCTCAGCTCGGGCACCGCGTTCATGTTAAGGTGAATGATGCCATGGGCGTGAACATCTGGCAAGATGGGCTGCGTGGATGACAACACCGCGACCAGCCTGAGTCCGGACGAGAAGGTCCGGGCAGTGACGAATGTCGAGACGCTAAAGGCGCTGGCCGATCCGATTCGGCTGAACCTGCTATCCGTCCTGATGAACGACTCGACCGGTGAACTTCCCGTGCGGTCGGTCAAGGAGCTGGCGGCCGAGCTCGGCGAGCCGCAGACGAAGCTGTACCGGCACGTCAAACAACTGGAGGCGGTCGGCCTGATCCGGGTCGTCTCCAGTCGCCTAGTCTCCGGGATCGTGGAGCAGCGCTACCAGGCGTGCCAGAGCGACCTCATGTTCGGACCCGGCCTGACCGATGACGAGAAGGGCAGCAGCGAGTCAGAGGCCGCGGTTGCAGCCCTGCTCGAGATATACCGCAGCCGTTTCTTCGCCGGCCGCCGAGCCGGCCAGATCCCCTCCTCGGCCTCGCCGCCCGCTGAGCCGTATCGCAAGGAGGTACTGAGCGTCGCCGAGGCCTGGGTCCCCGTGGCCAGGGCCGCCGCCATCCGCCAGCGGCTGCAGGACGTGATCGACGACCTGGCGCAGCCCTCGGAGGGACCGAGCCCAGGCACCGTTCAGGTCAGCGTGCTGATCGGCTATTTCAGCCCCGAGTCTCCCCAGGACTGAGAATGGCGGCGATCCACGGGGCCGGAGCGACCGATCCGCCGCGAACCGCCGGTCCGATGTCACGGAGCGACCGCGCCGCTGCCAGCCGCGGTCTGGCAGATCGCCGTGAGCGCAGCAATGGCCTCGGAGATCACGGCGCCAGGATCAGCGGCAGAATCGACGGCTGGCCCGGCGGCCTGCTCAGCCAGCATCAACCTGGCATCGTCCACCGCGACGCGCAACGTCGGCGGCCCCGGCCGATCCCCGCGTTCCCGGATCGCCGCCGCCACGGCGAGCATCCTTCCGGCGCCGTTCGGGGTATCTGGCCCGGCAAGGCACACTAGCGCCGCCGTCTCCAGGCAGACCGCCAGCGGGAACGAGAAGGACAACGACCTGGCTGCATCGATCGCCCCTAGCGCCTGAGCAGCCGCCGAGGCGACGTCACCACGATCGAGCAGCGCGCGGGCAATGACGCAGCGAATCAGCGGAAGCTCCCGCTCGATGCCCAGGTCGCTGGCGTCGGCAGCAGCGATCGTCCCGAGTTCGACCGCCGAGTCGAGATCACGGTCGGCCAGCGCGATCCCGGCCGCCGCTGACAGCAGGACCACACGCGCGATCCGGCGTGAGTCAGCGAGCAGCGGCATCGCCTCGGCCACGTACCGGCGCGCCGTCCGCAGGTCACCGACCTGCCAGCACACCATGGCCGCCGTAGGCAGCGTCGCGGCAAGCTGCTCGGGTGAGCCACCGCGGCGGCACAGCTCGATCGCCTCGGCCGCGGCGTGGGCCGCCTGGCGGTCGGCCCGCTCGGCCAGCACGCAACCCATCCCGATGGCCGCTCCGACCTGGAGATCGATACCGAACGGGGCCGCCGCGAGCATCGAGCGGAGGACGAAGCCGAGCGCCTGGTCCCCATGGTCCGTGTCATCGCAGAGACCAGCCAGGTAGATCAGGGCACGCGCGGCAAACTCGTCCGGCTGCTCGCCGAGCATCTCCACGGCCGCCTGAAGCTCGCGCACCGCCGCCGTGGCGTCGCCTGACCAGTAGCTGAGGTAGCCGAGCGCATACATCGCATGCGCCGTTTGCTCTGACGACGCGCCGTCGGCCAGCAGCCGGGACAGCCAGAACCTGCCTTCGGCCACATTGGTCGCGGCCCAGTAGCGATGGAGCCTGAAGCACATCTCGAGTCCCCGGTCGCGCTCCAGGCGGCCTTCGGTAGCTGCTCCGAGCAGTGATCGCACAGCCGGCAGCAGCTCGCCGATGGCAGCGAGGTACGGCGCAGGCGTGACCTTGGGATCGTTCGGGATAACCGCAGACACGGCGTCAGCGAGCCGCCCGATCGCTGACCTCTCCTCGCCCGCGGCAGCGAGCAGCTCGCGCGCCAGGCGGTGCAGGTCGTCATCCTGGTAGTAGCGCCAGCGAGAACCGGTCCGGTCGACAACGAGCAGTCCGCGCGCGGTCAGCTCCCGCAGGATCCTGACCACCCTGACCGGCGCGATCGTCCCGCCGGCCACGACGTCGCGCACGAGCGGCAGCGCGACCTGCCCGTCCAGCACGCCGAACCTGCGGAAGACCGTCGCCTCGTCGTCGTCGAGCAGCGCGTAGCTGCTCTGCGCCACGGCCCGCAGCTGGTCGTCTTCACCGGTGATCGGCCCGTGCAGCTGGTCAAGCAGGTCAGCGACCGACATCACAGTGAGCTGGGCGGCAGCTAGCTCAAGCGCGAGCGGCAGCCCACCACAGCGGCGGCAGAGCTCGGCGACGAGCGGCGCCATGTCGTCATCGATCACGAGCTGCTCCCCGCCGGCCCGCACCCGGTCGGCGAGCAGCTGCACCTGCGAGCTGGCGAGCAGGTCACGGTGGCTGCCGGGAACAGGGAAGGGAAGGGGATCGAGGCCGATGACCCGCTCGTTGTCGATCGCCAGCGGCATCCGGCTAGTGGCTACGATCGTGAGCGTCGGGCAGAGCGAGAGCAGGCCGGTGACGAGCGAGGCCACTCCGTCCACGACTGCCTCGCAGCCGTCAAGGATCAGCAGCGCCCGGCCGGCCGGCGCCAGGTGAGCCGCCAGCAAGGCTACGGCGTCATCTGTGCCGAGCGGCAGCCCGATCGACATGGCGACCGTCGATGCCACGAGCTCATCCTGTGACACTGACGCCAGCGGGACCCACATCTTCGGCCCGTCAAAGTCCAGGCTCGGTGTGGCGACGTGGATGGCCAGCCGGGACTTGCCGATTCCGCCCTTGCCCGCGATCGTCACCAGGCCCGGAACTCGGATCGCTACCCTCAGCCTGGCCACATCGGCATCGCGGCCGAAGAACGCCGACGTCGCCACCGGGAGGCGCGCCGTGCCGCCTGCCCCGGCGTCTCCCAGAGCGGCCAGGTACGCCTCGACCGTCTGCGGATCGGGATCGACACCGAGCTGCTCGGCCAGCAGCACCCGGCACTCTTCGTACGCCCGCACGACACCTGCCCGGTCGCCCGCCCGGTGCAGCGCGCGGATCAGGATCCGATGCGACCGCTCATCGAACGGGCTGGCGGTGACGGCTCGGCGACCGGCTTCGGTCGCGCGATGGTGGTCGCCGACCATTCCCGCGGCCCTGGCGACGAGCTCAAGCGCCCGCAGTGCCGCCGCGTCGAGTTCTTGCCGGTGCGCGCCGAGCCAGCCCGCGTCCTCGCCAGCCAGCAGCCGCTCACCGGACAACTTCGCGACCGGATCTGCCGCCTCGAGCGCGGCCTCATACCGGCCCTGATCAGTCAGTGCCGCTGCCGCACGGAGCGCCTCCGCCGCGAGCCGCAGGTCAACCTGGACCTGCGGCGCCAGCCGGTAGCCAGAGGGAACCGTGGCGATGACGCGCTCGCCACCGGCGCCGATGCCGGACAATGCCGATCGCACCCCGCGAACGACGCCTCGGAGGGCGGCCGACCAGGTCACGGGGGGCTCACCAGACCAGATGATCGATGCCAGCCGTTCGGCCGTCACCGGCCCGCCCGCAAGCGCGAGCGCCACCAGCGTGATCCGGGCTCGGCGGCCCCCGATCTCCGACCCGGACACGGTGCGATCACCGAATGAGACGGCCACTTCTCCTATCACGTCCACGCGCACGCCAGCGCCCTGCTCCGCACCCGGCATTACACAGACGTTACGCGGGTCGGCTGTACTCCCGGCAGGACATCAGCGAACCGGCACCGCCGTGCGCGGCGGTACTAGCCGTTTCACCTATCTGCTAGGAGACGCTCCGTGCCAGCCTCACTCCGAACGCTCTCAGCGACACTCGCCGCCGGTGTGGCAAGTGTCCTATCCGTCACTGGTACGGCATCGCCCGCGAGCGCGGCATCAACCAGCGCTCCCGCGGCAGCCAGAACGGCTGCCCGGGCCGGCCTTACTGCCAGCCCGATCGTCTTGACGAACAATGCGCAGCTCAGCGGGTACGACGTCGCCACCGACGCTGCTGGCCGTAGCTATGTCGGCTGGATCGGCAACACCGGCGGCGGTCGCGAGGTGCACCTGTGCACACTCCAGCCGGGCGCGACCAGTTGCCTCGGCGGCATCCAGACCCTGAGTCCCGGCGACGCGTTCGTCTCCTCGTCGACCGCGGGACTCCGGGTCCTGGTGACGCCCGGAGGCAAGGTGACGCTGGTCTGGTTCCATGACACGGTCGCCTCGGAGAATGGGCCGCAAGGCAGCGAGATCGCGATCGCCACGTCGCAATCGGGCGGGCCGCTGTCCAGCCCCAAGGACGTCGCCACCGCACCGAGCTTCGGGTCGATGCTCGACGCCGCATTCGGGCCAGGAGGAAGCATCTGGGTGGTGACCGAGCCGTCGAGCGGCGACAGCGTCCAGGTCCGCCCTGGCCTGACCAGCGGTCCGGTCAAGGTCGGCACACCGTACGGCGTCGAGGCTGCCCGGCTGAGGTTCAGCGGTTCAACCGCAGTGCTGGCGATCAAGAAGGACGGCACGATCACCGTGCCAGTCTCCTATGCATCGGAGCGGGGCGGCTCCTGGTCAGGGTTCCGTCAGATCGCGCACACCTGGACGTCGGACGCGGAATTCGGCATGGCCAGCACGCCGTCAGGCATCCGGCTGATCGCCACCGTTGACGACGCCAGCTACTACCCAGTGGTGTCGCGGTGGACCGGAGCCGGATTCTCCCGGCCCGCGCTGACCGGCGACCGGAACAACTGCTCTCCATCCAGCCACGACACCGTGTCCGACGCCAGCGGCAGGCTCGCCGATGTGTCGATCGAGTGCAGTGACGTCGCAGTGGCGAACCTGACCGACACCGCGCACGCCGCGGTGGTCCGCTTCAACGTCCACGGCACGTTCGCGGGTGGGCCGCCTCAGCTCACCACGACCCCGCGCGGCCGCGCCTGGGTCATCTGGTCGATCGAGTCGGCGAGCGGCGACAAGCTCCTCGCCGCGCCGATGCTGCTGCCAGGTCGCATCGTCACCGCCACCAGTTCCGCTGGCGGGAACCGGGTTACGCTGCACGGCCCGGCATCCTGCCTGCCGCCAGTCACCGTGACGATCGGCGTCAAGGGCTCGCCAGCCAGGCACTGGCGGGTGGTCAGCCACGCGCTCAAGCTGGGCCGTACGACGCTGCGCTCGACCACTCTGCACGGCGCGTCGCTAGTCGCAGGCCAGAGCTACACCCTGACCGGGTCCGTCATCTTCGCCAACGGCGGCGCCCGCCGGACAGTGACCGCCCAGCTCAAGTTCCGCTCCTGCCCGAACCCGTAAACCACCCAGCAGCGAATGGCCGACCGGCCCGGCCGGAGTTGCCCGCACATGCGGGCCTCCACCGGGCCGGTCGGCCATTTCCTGGCCGTGGCGCTCCGCGGCCGAGCCGCCGACCGCGCCCCCACCACCCCAGCTACACCCCACGTCCAGCCCCGCCCGACCCCCAGATGGCCTACTTCCAGCCGCGCCCAACCCCAGCCGCGCCCAACCCCAGCCGCGCCCAACCCCAGCCGCGCCCCACCCGGTCGCAGCCCACATAGCATGGATTTCGTGGTCACATTTCGTGTAAATCGGGCGTTCACCTGACTGAAATCCGTGCTATGTGGTCTTGTCAGTGGCGGTCGCCATGCTTGGTGCATGACAGATGGCAAGTTGCCCGATTTAGACCGATCTTGTGTTCGTATTCTGGGAGCTTCTCGGGTCCGCGCCGGGTCAGGGGCGCGGTTAGGGGGACTGGTCACTACTGCCGAGCTCAAGGCAGCCGGTGTGACCGCCACGAGGATCCGGACCTTGGTCCGGCGGCACGTTTTGGTACCCGTAGCGCATGGCCTGTATGCCCGGGCGGCGTTAGCTGCTCTCGCGGCTGAGCGCCGGCCAGACGATCGCATCTTCCGGGTGGCGTCCGCGCTTACTCTCGCTGGGCCCGAGGCGGCGGCAAGCCATCACGATGCCGCAGTCATCCACGGGCTCGATCTGCTTGACGGTCCGCCCGCCGACTTCGTTGCCGTGACCCGCCCGCCCGATGCCGCGGGCAGCCGGACTGGCCGACCGGGTATCCGGCTGCACAACGCATCGCTTCCGCCCGGTCATGTGACGTCGCGGCGGGGGATGGGGGTGACGTCTGCCGCCAGGACGGTCATCGATCTGGCACGCAACACTCCGTTCCGGTCGGGCGTGGTGACGGCCGACTCGGCGCTGCACGCGAAGCAGACGTCCAAGGTCGAACTGCTGGCCGTAATCCAGGCTTGCCAACGCTGGCCGGGGATCCAGCGGGCGAGGGAAGTGGTCGACTTCGCCGATGCCAGGCCGGAGTCGGTATTCGAGTCGATCTCCCGTGTCGTCTTCCGTGAGCAGCGACTCCCGCCACCGGAACTGCAGGTCTGGGTCGGCGGGGATGGCCTGGTTGTCGGCCGTGTGGATTTCCTGTGGCGCAAGTACCGGACGGTCGCCGAGGCAGACGGCGCGATCAAGTACTCGGACCCGGACCGCGCCCGCCGACAACTCCAGCGGGACGCCAGCCTGCGCGAGGCTGGCTTCGAGGTCGTGCACTTCACCTGGAAGGAGCTTCACATCGCGCCCGCACAGGTGGCGGGGTCAATCAGGGCAGCCTTCCGGCGCGGCACGGCGTGCTGACCGCGTGCCGAGCGCGTGCCAGACCGACGCCCGGCCGCCACGGCACGGTCGATCCGAGGCACTTGGTCCGGCCGATCACCCGCCAGCCACCAGCCGCCGGACGTGGCCACCAGACGGGAGCGCGGAGACGCGGAAACGGTGCCAGACCGGAGCACGGCAGCGGGATCGCACAGACCCGGCTGCGCCTCGGACCGGAGCACGGCAGCGGGATCGGACGGTAGCGCATCAGCAGCGCTGGCCGATGACACCGAAGTCCCGGTTACCAGCCGAGCTCGGATAGCCGGGCGTCGCCGATGCCGAAGTGATGCGCGACCTCGTGGATTACCGTCTGGCGGACCTGCGCTGCCACCTCGGCCTCAGTGTCGCAGATCGCGCAGATCGCGCGGCGGTAGATGGTGATCCGGTCGGGGAGCACGCCGGCGTACTGCGACGTCCGGCTGGTCAGCGGGACTCCCTGGTATAGCCCGAGCAGGCCGGGCGGGCCCGGGTCATGCTCCACCGTGACGGCCACGTTGCGCATCAGCCGGCCGAGGTCCTCGGGAAGATCGTCCAGTGCGGCGACAACCATCTCCTCGAATCTGTCAGGTTCCACTAGAATCACCAGCCCATTGTCCGCCATGCAGCGAGCGCGGCGATTCAGACGCCCGGCAACGACCCCGAACTCGGGCACCCGGCAACGACCCGGGTGTCGGCCAACGACCCCCGAACTCGGGCGTCCGCCAACGCAAGCGGCGATCTCGGCCGGAGCGGCTAGCGTGCGGCCAGGCAGACGGCCTGGTAGTCGCATCCCGCACAGTCCCGCATGCTTACCCGCTCCCACGTCGCGCCCGTGCCGTGCCAGCAGGCACCGCAGGTCAGGCACAGCAAGTTCTCCTGGACACTGGTGCTGACCCAGGTCGCATAGCGACTGTCGCAACCTGGGCAGCGGACTGCGGCGTCGGCCGGGTCGGCATCGGCCCGCGTCGTGTCAGCCCGCGCCGGGCCGGCCGGGTCGGCATCGGCCCGTGCCGTGTCAGCCCGCACCGGGTCACGTACCACGGGCGGATCTCTCAGATCGGCGTACATGGCAATCTCCTCCGGCTCCTCATGGAGGCGGACTGCTCGAAGGAGCACTCCCTGTAGAACACGCAACACCGAACGGCCGGAGCACGATAGGGCCGGACGCCAGGCCGCAGGAGGACCAACGACCCGCGGCGCCGCGGATTACCTTCGGCCCGAGGCCCGGACCCCGAAACCGACGATGATCAGGAGAATGCCGCCGAACAGCCCGATGAAGCCGCTCGCGACCCCCACGGCACACAGCGGACCGGAGCACGTCTGCTGAAGCGGAGCGCCGAACCCGCCGACGAATTCATCCAGCAGGCCGCCGATGAACAGGTGGAAGCCGAACGCGATGACCACTGCCCCGAGCAGCCCGCGCAGCAGCCAGAACCGGCTGCCCGCGAACGCCCGCCCGGCGTTGATACCCATCCCGCCCATCATGCCGGGCATGCCGGGACCTGGCATGTCGTTGAAGCTGCCGATGGCGTTCATGCCCATCGCAGCGGACGGGCCGCCCATCGCAGCGGACGGGCCGCCCATGCCGGCCATCCGGCCTCTGGCAGCCATGCCGCCATACGGACGGCCGCGCCTGCGCAACGACCCCAGCGCCAGCAGCACGAACACGACCAGCGAGGCGATCAGGAGGTACTCGCTCCACGGCGTCACGCCGGTAGCGTTGCGGAACGTTGCCTGCCCGAGATCGGCCTGGACGAAGCTGGTGCCGCTCAGGTTGGCGCCGTTCAGGTCGGCGCCGGTCAGGTCGGCCTGACCGAGGTCCACGTTCGACAGGTTCGCTCCGGCGAACCTGGCGCCGCGGCCGGTGACCTGGATCATCGTCGCGTGCGACAGGTTGGCGCCGGACAGGTCCGCTCCGCTCAGCGTCGCCTGGGTCAGGTCGGCGTGCTGAAGATCAGCGTTCCGCAGGTTGGCGCCGGTCAGGTCGATCTGAATCAGGCTCAGACCGCTCAGGTTCGCGCCGGCCAGGTCGGCGCAGTGCAGGGAACCCGGTGCGTAGCTCCCGATCTGGGCCTGGGTCAAGGTGCGGTCAGCCAGATGCGGGCCAGAGCCCGGCTGGCAGGCCAGCGCCGGGCCGACCGTCGCGGCCGCGGCTACCGCGATCGGCGCGATCAGGCCGCCGATGACGATAGATGTAGCCAGCCATGCCCGTCTGCCGCGTCCGCCGTCCACGGTCATCAGCCCCCACGAATGAATCGAAGTGACACCAAACAAGACCACGCACGACCTGGCCCGCCAGTTCAAGGCGACCCGCGCGGTGCACCCGGGCGACCTGGCCGAGCGATCTAGTCAGCTGACCGCGTGGGAAGGCTTCGACGTTACCGTTTGATGGTGAACGTTGGGCTGCAGGCAGAGTTATATCAACACGGTCTGGTATGGGCAAGTTTGACCGCGCTGATCATGCCGCCTCACCTAGCCTCACGTCGCCGCGTGCTGCCCGGCGCGGCGGCCGGAGAACACGCAGTCGGCCAGCGAGAGCCCGCTGACATAAGAGCTCGAGCACAGGCCCACGGCACTGCGGCCCGCCGCGAACAGCCCGGGGACACCGGTCCCGTCAGCGCTCAGCACCTGCCCGGTCTCCTCGGCGACCACCAGCCCGCCGAGGGTGAGCATCGGCGCCGGATAGGCCAGCGCCGGCCGGACCGACAGGTCGATCAGTGAGTACGGCGGCTGGTCGATCGCGGTGACCAGTTCGGCCGGCTTGCCCTGCGCATCTGGCTGCCCGGCAAGCGCGGCCGCGTTGTACGTGGCGAGGGTCTCCTTCAGCCCCTCCGGGGCCACGCCGGCCCGCGCCGCCGCCGCCGCGAGCGACGGCGCTTCGGTCCTGGCGAACCTCAGCAGGTACCGGGCCTGCAGCCACTGGAACCACTGCGTGCTACCGCGGAGCTGCCTGCGGGCCTCGGCGATGATCGGCTGATCGGCGACCAGCCAGGCCCGGCCGCCGTGCCGGGTCAGGATCGCATCGCCGATCGCGGCGCCGTACCTGGACTCGTCACAGACCCGCCGTCCGGCCTGGTCCACGATCACGCCGCGCAGCAGCGCTGACGGCGGGCTGATGAACCGCCAGACCGACACGCGGTCGAGGAACCTGGTCGCGCCGCCGGCCTCGGTGCCCAGCCGGATCGAGCTGCCGTCATCGCCCGGCGTCGCCAGCGGCAGCCCGCCCCGGTATGCCGGGGCGTGCTCGCGCATCATCGACCTGTTGGCGGCGAAGCCGCCGGCCGTGAGCACCACGCCGCGCCCGGCGGCCACGCGCATGGGCCGGCCATACCGTCGTTCCAGCCAGTCGACCTGCCGGTGCAGCGCGCGACCGAGCTTGGGCACGTACAGGTAGGGCTTGGCCGACCAGCCGTGCAGCAGCCGGTGTGCCAGCGCCGCCCACCGGGGCGCGCCGTGCAGCGTCGAGCAGTCCACCGCGACGACCCGGCCATCGCCATCGGTGACCAGCCGCCGCACCGTGGTCTGGTCGAGCACCACCGCCCCGCTGTTCCGCACCGCCGCCGCGAGCGGGTCGAACAGCGCGAGGCCTGAGGTGCCGCGGCCGACGGCCCGGTGGCCGCGCGGGGCCGGCCGCGTGACATGGCCGAACGAGCGCTCACTGCCCGAGTAGTACAGGTAATAGCGGTTGGTCGGATAGGAGGTCTTGTCCGGGCACAGGCTGCCCTCGAACGGCACGCCATGCCCGGCCAGCCAGGCCACCAGCCCGGCACTTGTCTCGCAGAACGTCCGCAGCGTGGCTGGCGCCACCGCGTCCCCGACCTCAAGGGCCAGGTAGTCGAACATCGCCTCGGGAGTGTCCGTCACTCCCGCCTCCAGCTGCTGAAGCGTGCCGCCGCCGGCGTACACGACACCGCCCGACAGCGCGGTCGCGCCGCCGCCGGTGAACCGCTCGATCACGATCACGCTGGCACCAGCCGCCGCCGCCTCAAGCGCTGCGCAGGCCCCTGCCCCGCCGAACCCGACGACCACCACGTCGGCCCGGCGGTCAGCCACGACGGCGTCCGCTGGCCTGGCGTCAGCGGGCACGGAACCGCCGGGCACGGCCTCGGCTGGCACGGCGTCGGCTGGCACGGACATATCCGCCTCCGCTCGGCACTCGGCTCATTAAGTAGAACGTGTTCTAACATAGCCGTAGGAGGCGCGATGGCAACGAAAGTGCCCGAGTTCGACGTCGTCGTCGCGGGCAGTGGCGCGGCCGGGATGACGGCGGCGCTGACCGCGGCCAATCGCGGCCTGAGCGTGCTCGTGATCGAGAAGACCGGCCACTTCGGCGGCTCGACGGCGCGCTCCGGCGGCGGCGTCTGGGTGCCGGGCAACGAAGTGCTCAGCCGGGCCGGAGTCGCCGATACGCCGGAGCAGGCGAGCGCCTATCTGGAGTACGTGGCCGGGGACTGCGTCCCGGCCGTCCGGCGGGCCGCGGTGCTCGAGCACGGCCCGGCCATGCTCGAGCTGGTCCGCGCGAACACGCCGGTGAACTTCGCCTGGGTGCCGAACTACGCCGACTACTACCCGGAGGCCCCGGGCGGGCTGGCCAGCGGCCGCACGGTCGAGCCGGTCCCGTTCGACGGCCGGGTACTCGGCGCCGAGCTCCGCCGGCTGAACCCGCCCTACGTCCCGGCCCCGGACGGCGTCACGATCACGGCCGCGGACTACCGCTGGCTGAGCCTTGGCACCAGGCACCCACGGGCGATCTGGACGACGGCGAAGGTGATGGGCCGACTCGCCCGAACCAGGCTGCTGCGGCAGCGCACCCTCAGCATGGGCCAGGCGCTCGCGGCCGGGCTGCGCGCCGGGCTGGCCGCAAGCGGGGTCGAGGTCTGGCTCGACGCCCCGCTGACCGGCCTGGAGGTGCAGGCCAGCCGGGTCACCGGGGTGCAGGCGATCCGCGGCGGCGAACCGGTGACGATCCGGGCCCGCCGCGGCGTGCTGCTCGCGACCGGCGGCTTCGAGCGGAACGCGGCGATGCGCGAGAAGTACCAGCGGCCGCCGATCGGCGCCGACTGGACGGTCGGGTCGGCCGGGAACACCGGCGACGGGATCATCGCGGGCGAGGCCGCCGGGGCCGCGCTCGACCTGATGGACGACGCATGGTGGGGCCCGTCGATCCCGCTGACCGGCGGCCCGTACTTCTGCCTGGCCGAGCGGTCGCTGCCCGGCTGCATCATCGTCAACGCGGCGGGCGAGCGATTCGTGAACGAGGCCGCGCCCTACGTGGACACCGTGCACGCGATGTACGACAAGCACACCGACGACGACCCGCACATCCCCTGCTGGCTGATCGCCGACCAGCGCTACCGCAACAGCTACGTCTTCGCCGGCCTGCCGCCGCGTAAGCCGCTGCCCAGGCGCTGGTACGCCGCAGGCGCGGTCTTCCGGGCCGGCACCCTGGCCGAGCTGGCGGCCCAGATCGGCGTCCCCGCCGACGGCCTGGACGGGACCGTCCGGCGATTCAACGGATTCGCCAGGACCGGGAAGGACGCCGATTTCGGCCGCGGCGATTCCGCGTACGACCGGTACTACGGCGACCCGCGCTGCCGTCCGAACCCGAACCTGGCCCCGCTGGCCAGGCCGCCGTTCTACGCGATCAAGATCGTGCCCGGGGACCTGGGCACCAAGGGCGGCCTGCGGACCGACGAGCGAGCCCGCGTCCTGCGCACCGACGGCAGCCCGATCGCCGGCCTCTACGCCGCGGGCAACGCCAGCGCCGCGGTCATGGGCCACAGCTACGCCGGCGCGGGCGCGACGATCGGCCCCGCGATGACCTTCGGCTACATCGCGGCGCTGGACATGGCAGGCTCCGGCGAATAGTAAAAGCAGAAATTGATTTAAGAGCTTTTACTCATAACAATTCGCCGGGCTTTGATCCGGTGCCGATGCCGAAGGCCGGCGCACGACGCCGCAGGCCGTTCGCCGGGCGCGGCCGAGCTTCGCAGCGCTGGAGCGCCGCCAGGGAACCCCAGCGGGGCAGCTCGCTGACGGCCTCTGGCTCGCGGCCGCGCAGCCTGACCGGGTCCGGGCCGCCGTCCCGTGCCGCAGAGCACGCTACCGGCCGACATAGCATCGATTTCAGTCATTTCTGCGGGCGATTTGCGGCTTTTATGGCCACGTAATCCGTGCTATGTGGCGTCGGCGCGGGCCAGGACCAGGCCACTGGTGGGGACGCCGGTGCCGGCGGTGACCAGGACCGGGCCGTCGCCGGGGATCTGGTTCACTGACGTGCCGCGGATCTGGCGGACGGCCTCGGCGATGCCGTTCATGCCGTGGATGTAGGCCTCCCCGAGCTGGCCGCCGTGCGGGTTGACCGGCAGCCGGCCGCCGATCTCGATCGCGCCGCCGGAGATGAAGTGCCGCGCCTCGCCGCGCGGGCAGAAGCCGAGCTCCTCAAGCTGCATCAGCACGTACGGGGTGAAGTGGTCGTACAAGATGGCGGTGCGGATATCGGCGGGACCGATCCCGGCCTGCTGCCACAGCTGCCTGCCGACGACGCCCATCTCAGGCAGGCCGGTCATGTCGCCGGAGTAATAGCTGGTCATGGTGAACTGGTCAGGACCGCTGCCCTGAGCCGCTGCCGTGATCACGGCCGGCTGGTTCCGCAGGTCACGGGCACGTTCGGCGCTGGTCACCACGATCGCGACCGCGCCGTCGCTCTCCTGGCAGCAGTCGAGCAGCCGCAGCGGCTCGGCGATCCAGCGCGAAGCCTGGTGCTCGGCCATGGTGACCGGCCGCTGGTAGAACCAGGCCGCCGGATTGGTCGCGGCGTGCCGCCGGTCGGCGACCGTCACCGCGCCGAAGTCGGCGCTGGTCGCCCCGTAGACGTGCATGTAGCGGCGGGCCATCATCGCGACCGTGGCGGCCGGGGTGGACAGGCCCATCGGGTAGTGCCAGCCGTTGTCGATCCCTGACGATGTCGCCATCGCGGCGGCGCCGACCGAGACCTGGCCGAACCGGCGGCCAGAGCGCTCGTTCAGCGCCCGGTAGCAGACCACGACGTCTGCCGTCCCGGTGGCGACGGCCATCGCCGCCTGGTGCACGGTCGCGCACGCGGCGCCGCCGCCGTAGCCGATCTGGCTGAAGAAGGTCAGCTCGCCGATGCCGAGCTCGCGGGCGACCGCGACCTCGGCATTGCTGTCCATGGTGAAGGTGACCAGGCCGTTCACGTCGGACGGCTGAAGTCCTGCGTCGGCCAGCGCGGCCCCGACCGCCTCCGCCGCCAGCCGCAGCTCACTGCGGCCCGAGTTCTTGGAGAACTCAGTCGCCCCGATCCCGGCTATCGCCGCGGCACCGGACAGCGACCTCCCGGCAGCGGCTGCCCCGGTCACGGCCGGTCCCGAGGTATGTCGACCAGTACCGTGCCGGTCACATGATCGCCGAGGCTGCACCGGCCGACCACGGCCACCTCGTACTGATCGCCGTCCGGACCGGCGGTGTGCCCGCGGACAGTGCCGGCGAAGGTCAGCGTGTCGCCCGCGTAGCAGGGAGCGCCCAGCCGGATCGAGATCTGGCGCAGCACCGACCGCGGCCCGGCCCACCCGGACGCGAATCGCTGGACCAGCCCGGTGGTGGTCAGGATGTTCAGGAAGATGCCCTTGCTGCCCCTGGCGACCGCCAGATCCCGGTCGTGGTGAACATCCTGGAAGTCCCGTGTCGCCAGGGCAGCGGCGATCACGAACGTAGTGCTCGCATCGACGACAAGCTCCGGCAGATCGCCAGGTTCCGGCATGTGGACGGCTGACCCGGTGGATCCTGGCACCGCCGCAGCTCGCGCGGCGGGCGCTGGATCGGCGGGCGCGGGGCCAGCGAGCCGCCAGGCGGGCAGGGTCAGCTCGTCGTCGATCCTGGCGAAATCGACCCTGACCGGCAGGCCGACCTGGACCTGGTCCGGGCTGGCGGCCACGAGCTCGCCGACCATCCGCACGCCCTCGTCCAGCCGGACCAGGACGATGATGACCGGCAGCTGCTTGCCGGGCACCGGCGGATGATGATGGACCACGTAGCTGAAGATCTCGCCGGTGCCCGCGGCGACCGCGTACCCGGGGTTCGGCGAGCCGCACTCAGGGCACATCGGGCCGGGCGGGTGCCGAAGCGCGCCGCAGTCCGCGCAGCGCTGGATCCGCAGCTCGCGCGCCGCCGTTCCCTCCCAGAAGAACGCCGTGTCCAGCGAGACGACCGGGCGGATCACGACGCTAGCCGGCCCAGCAGGAACGGCGCTGCTACCGACCGCAGCCGCAGGAACGAGGCCAGCCGGGGCGGGGCCAGCCGGACCCTCCGCCGGGGCGGGGCCAGCCGGGGCGGGGCCAGCCGGGGCGGGGCCAGCGGGACGGGCGGCCGGGGTGGGCGGGACGGGCGGGCGGAACTTCAGGATGCGGAAGTCCATCGTGGCGACGGCCTCGTCGCCGGAGTACCAGGTGCTGCGGGTGGTGAAGAACCAGCCTTCCCCGAGTGCCGTCCGCTTGGGCCCGGTCAGGTCAATCAGGCCGATCCTGACCGTCAGCTGCTCACCGTGCCGCAGATACCGGTGGTAGACCTGATCGCAGTTGGTCGCGACCACCGAGGAGTAACCGGCCTCGTCCAGCGCTGCCGACATCTGGCTCAGCGGATCGCCGGCGTCCCGGTCCCGGTGCAGTCCGGGCATCGTCCAGACCTGGATCATCGCGGGCGGCGCGACCAGCTCCCCGTGCGCCGACGAGGCGGCGAACTCGGGATCGGTGTAGGCCGGGTTGGCGTCGCCGATCGCCTCGATCCAGTTCCTTATGATCGGCAGGTTCACCGGGTCGCGGGCCGGGCGCGGGCTGCTCTGGCCGGCTGCCATCACCCGCCGCGCCACGGCGCGGATCCGGTCGGCGGCGCTGGCCTGTCCGACCTCGCGGATCTGCGTGCTCATCGCGGTACCCTCGGCAGGCCGAGACCGGCCGTCGCGATCAGCTCGCGCTGGATCTCGTTCACCCCGCCGCCGAAGGTCAGCACCAGATTCCGCTTGCCCTGCACGTCGAGCCAGCGGACCAGCTCGGCCGTGCGCTCGTCGGCTGGGTCACCGTGCCTGCCGACCAGCTCGGCGAGCTCCTGGCCGAGCCGCTGAACGCGTTCCGAGGCGAACACCTTGGTGGCCGAGGCGTCAGCGATCCGCACCGAGTCGGCGACCGCGACCTGCCAGTTCAGCAGCTCGTTGACGCGCAGGGTGGCATGCACCCGGCCAAGCACCCGGCGCGCGTCCGGCTGGTCGGCGACCGGCCGGCCATCAGGGGCGGTCTGCGCCGCGGCCCAGCGCAGCACCCGGTCGTGCAGCGCGCCGAGCCGGCCAGCCGGGCCGAGCATCACCCGCTCGTGGTTGAGCTGAGTGGTCACCAGCCGCCAGCCCGCGTTCTCCTCCCCGACCCGCATGCTGACCGGGACCCGGACGTCGGAGTAATAGGTGGCGTTGACGTGGTGCGCCCCGTCGCACGTGATGATCGGCGTCCAGGAGTACCCGGGATCACTGGTATCGGTGATCAGGATCGAGATCCCCTTGTGCCGCGGCGCGTCCGGGTCGGTGCGGGCAGCCAGCCAGATGTAGTCCGCGTCGTGGGCGCCGGTGGTGAATATCTTCTGGCCGTTGACCACGTAGCTGTCGCCGTCCCGCACCGCCCTGGTGGTCAGCGCCGCCAGATCGGTCCCGGCGCCCGGCTCGGTGTAGCCGATCGCGAAATGCACCTCGCCGGCCAGGATGGCCGGCAGGAAGCGAGCCTTCTGCTCGGCCGTGCCGAACGCCTGCAAGGTCGGGCCGACGGTCTGCAGGGTGACCGCCGGCAGCGGAACGTCGGCGCGGGCCGCCTCGCTGACGAAGATCTGCTGCTCGACCGCGCCGAGGCCACGCCCGCCGAACTCGACCGGCCATCCGACTCCGAGCCAGCCGTCCCGGCCCATCCGCCTGACGATCTCCCGGTACGCCTGGCCGTGCCGGTCGTTCTGCATCGCCTGCCGCTCGGCGGGAGCGATCAGCCCGGCGAAGTAACCGCGCAGTTCATCCCTGAGCGCCAGCTGAGACTCGGTCAGCTCGATGAACACGTCCGCACCGCCTTTCCGCCGGCGGTGCCGTGGCCCGCGTCGTCGCCCGGCCGCGCGCCCGGCCCGCCCGCCACGAGCCCGGCCGGCCGGCCGCCAGGCCGGTCATCTTGCGCGGAGCCGGCCCGTTCGCCGAGCAGGTCGAGCCGGTACTCGGCCCCGCCGACGAAGCGGGCCAGGTCATTGATCAGGGCGGAGTAACGGTGCAGCGGGTAGCTGATGTCCAGGCCTACTCCGCCATGCAGGTGATGACAGGTCCGCAAGGCGGCCGGGGCCTCCTGGGCCAGCCAGTACGCGGCGATGTCCGCGTCGTCGCCGGCGTCCCGGCCGGTCGCGAGCCGCCAGCACGCCGAGATCGCGGCCAGGTGCAGCGTCCGGCCGGTGATGTAGACATCGGCTACCTGCTGGGCGACCGCCTGGAACGTTGCCAGCGGCCTGCCGAACTGCTCGCGGGCAGCGAGATAGGACGTTGTCAGCGCCAGGGCCCCGGCTATGGCCCCGTCGGCGCTCGCGGCCGCTCCGGCCGCGGCGAGCCGGTACAGGTCATCGACGGCCGCGCCCGCCTGGGCTGCCCCCCGCTCACCGATGCCGAGCACACCGGTAATCGGCGTATCCGCCAGACGAACGGTGAACTCGGGCGTGTCCCCGGAGACCGGGGTCCGGGACACGCTGATCCCGGCCGCGTCCCGGTCCAGGATCACGACCGCGCTGCCTCCGGCCGGCAGCCGCGCGGGGACCAGGATCCAGGCGGCCTCGTCGGCGTACGGCACGCCGATCTTCGTGCCGCTGACTGTGCCCCAGCCTGCCGAGCCACTCGCGCCGCCGGACAGGGTCACCGAGGCGGCCGGCTCGGCCGGCATCCCTGCCGATGGCTCGCGGATCGCAGCCGTCAGGATCACCTCGCCGGCCCCAACTCCGGCCAGCAGCCGCGCCTGCAGGTCCTGGCTGCCCCAGCGGACGACGGGAAGCACGCCGAGCATGATCGTGGCCAGAGCGGGCACCGTCACTGCCTGCCGACCGACCTCGGTCAGCAGCACCGCGGCCTCGAGCACTCCGAGCCCGTCACCGTCCAGCCAGCTGGGCAGCGTCAGCGAGAGCAGCCCGGCCTTGGCCAGCCCCTGCCAGGCCGCGAGGTCATAGTCGGGCCCGTGCGCTGTTGCGGCCGACTCTCCGCCCGCCACGCCCGCGCCCGCCAAGCCCGTGCCCGGCCGGGCCGCACCCACCCGCCGCGCAGCGCCCGGCGACTCTCTGCTCGCCGCGCTCGCCAGGACGTCGGCGGCCGAGCTGGCGATGACGCGCTGGGTCTCGTCAAGCTCGAAATCCATTCAGCGGACCTCTTCCCTGGGCAGCCCGAGCACTCGTTCCGCCACGAGCGACATCAGGATCTGGCTGGTGCCGCCGGCGATGCTCAGGCAGCGGCTGAGCAGGAACTGGTGCACGGCGTCCGCGCCCGCGCCATCGGCTGCGGCGCCATCCGCGCCGCACAACGTCAGCGCCGTCTCGGCGACCGCCTGCCGGTGCGCGACACCGAGCAGCTTGCGCACGGCCGCCTGGAAGCCGGGATCGGCGCCGCGCAGCACGGCACGGGCCAGCCGGTCGTCCATCGCCGACAGTGCCAGCCCTTCGGCGATCCGCGCCCCAAGCTGGTCCAAGACTGTCGAGTCCAGCGAGACTCCCGCAGTCGTTACGTCCGCCAATCCGGCTCCCACCGATCCGGCGCTCCACGATCCAGCAGCCCCCGATCGGGCCTCCTCCGACCCAGCCTCCCCTGGTCCACCGACACCAGACCCGGCAGCCCCCGGCCCAGCCCGCCCTGATCCAGCGACAGCAGATCCGGCAGCCCCCGACCCAGCCTGCCTTGGTCCAGCCTGCCTTGGTCCAGCCTGCCCCGACCCAGCCTCCCCCGATCCAGCGACAGCAGATCCGGCAGCCCCTGGCCCAGCCTCCCCCGGTCCAGCCCGCCCCGATCCACCGACAGCAGACCCGCCAGCCCCCGACCCAGCCTCCCCCGATCCAGCGGCAGCAGATCCGGCAGCCGCCGGCCCGGCGTCCGCGGATCCGGATCCGGCACCGGCACCGGCACCGGCCGAGCTCACGTCCTGCGCTGCGACATCTCCGGCCGCTATGGCCGCCAGCAGGTCCTCAACCTCCTCGCCGAGGGCCGCGCCGCGGCCCATCGCGACCCGCTCGGTGGCCAGCGTGGCCCGTGCGATCCGCCAGCCCGCTCCAGGCTCGCCCACCACGCACTCGTCCGGGACGAACACGTCGTCGAGGAAGACCTCGTTGAACATCTCCCGCCCGGTCATCTCGCGCAGCGGCCGGATGTCGATCCCCGGGCTGTCCATCGAGACCAGGAAGAACGTGATGCCCTTGTGCTTGGGCGCCTCGGGGTCGGTGCGGGCCAGGCAGATCGCCCAGTCCGCCTGCATGGCCAGCGAGGTCCACACCTTCTGGCCGGTCAGCAGCCAGCCGCCGTCGGTGCGTACCGCCCTGGTGCGCAGCGACGCGAGGTCCGAGCCGGCCTCGGGCTCGCTGAACAGCTGGCACCAGGTGATCTCACCGCGCAGCGTCGGCCCGGCGAAGCGCTGGTGCTGCGCTGGCGTGCCGTGACCGAGAACGGCAGGCACGGCCCAGCCGCCGATGGACAGATCCGGCCTGGCCAGCCCGGCACTGGCCAGTTCTTGGTCGATGACAAGCTGCGCAGGCCCGGAGGCCGACAGACCGAACGGCACCGGCCAGTGCGGCGCCGCATAGCCGCTGTCCGCGAGTGCGGAACGCTGCCGGTCCGGCGGGAGCGCCAGTATCCGGACGGCTGCGGCCCGAGCCGCCGAGCGGACGTCATCATCGCCCTGCGAGCCGTTAAATCGCGAAGGACCGTTGTCGCGAACGCGGCGTCGCCTGCCGGAAAGCGCCAGCGCGGCCGCCCTTGCCCGCCACGGGGCGCTGCCTCCGAGCAGCTGGCGCAGCCCGAGTGCCCGGCGCAGGTAGAGATGCGCGTCATGTTCCCAGGTGAAGCCGATCCCGCCGAGCACCTGAATGCAGTCCTTGGCGTTGTCTACCGCCGCGTCCAGCGCGACCGAGGCGGCCGCGGCCGCCGCCAGCGGCAGCTCGTCTGGCGCCTCGTCGGCGGCGCACGCCGCGTCCCAGGCCGCGGCGGCGGTCAGCTCCGCCCGGCACAGCATCCCCGCGCACAGGTGCTTGACGGCCTGGAAGGCGCCGATCGGCCGGCCGAACTGGCGCCGGTTCCTCGCGTACGCGGCGCCGGTCTGGCTGCACCATGCCGCTATGCCCGCCGCCTCCGCCGTCGCGAGGGTGGCAGCCAGATCCCGGACCTGACTCGTCCGCAGGCCGGCCAGCTGCTGGCCGGGCCGCACGTCGACCTCGGTCAGGCTGATGTCGGCCAGCGACCGGGAGAAGTCCACCGGGTTCCGGTGCGTTACCTGCACGCCTGGATGGCCGACCGGGAGGACGAACCAGGCCTCGCCTGAACCGGTTGTCGCTCCGGCCAGCAGATGGGAGGTGTCGCCTCCGCCGAGCACAAGCCGTACCGTGCCACTCACTCGCACGCTGCCGTCGGCCGAGCAGGTTCCGGCCAGAGAGCCTGTCGACAGCGCGACGGCAACAGAGGCCGCCCCGGACGCCACGTCGGTGAGCAGCACCTCAGCCGCAGCCGGGCCAGTCATAGCCGAGCCGGGCGGCGTGAACCTGGCCAGAAGCAGGCCGGCCAGCAGCGTCGGCAGCACCGGCCCCGGCACCAGGCCGGCGGCAAGCTGCTCCACCACGACAGCGACGTCGGCGATGGCACCGCCGGCCCCGCCCGATGCTTCCGGCACGGCGATCGCGAAGACGCCTAGTTCGTCGAGTCCGGCCCAGAGGCCGGCGGCCGCACCGTGCCCGCCCGGAACGCCTGCTGCGGCGGGCTGTCCGCCAAGACGGCCGGCCCGGGCTTCCAGCCCGCGGACCACAGCGATCGCGCCGGCCCGGCTCGCCCACCGGCCGACCGATTCCGCCATGGCCATCTGCTCGTCTGTGACGGCGACCGGCACTATTCCTCCTGCTCGTCGGGCGGCAGACAAAATTAGAACACGTTATAATAGAGGTCGGCTAGCGCAGGGTTCTGGGCTGTGTATGCAGGCCGACTCTGGAGCTGGTCGTCGCGCGAGGCGGGTCCGGCCGGATCGTCGGCGTGACGGGCCTGAGCTGGGGGGCTGGAGTTGCTGCTGTGCCGACAGGAACGAATCGTGAGCCTGTCGTCACCAGACTGCCTGCCGTCCGCTGCCCGGCAGCCATCGCCAGACTGCCCGGCCTCCGTCACCGACGCGACGGCCTGGCCGTGCCGACATCACGAGAGGCGCCGATGCCACCCCTGAAACCCGTTGCCGCCGCCGCTCATGCCGCGACGAGCCGGCCGGCTGAAGCCGAGCTTGGATCGTCCGCGCAGCGTGAGCGGCGCAAGCGGATCCTCGACGCCACACTGGCGCTGGCGTCGAAGGGCGGCTACGACGCGGTCCAGATGCGGGAGGTGGCCGAGCGCGCCGACGTGGCGCTCGGGACCCTGTACCGGTACTTCCCTTCCAAGATCCACCTGCTGGTATCGGGGCTGGCCAGGGAGTTCGAGCAGACCAAGGAGAGACTGGACCGGCGGCCGATCCCCGGCGAGACCCCCTACGAGCGGATGCTCTACGTTCTTGGCCGGGTTACCCGCAGCATGCAGCGCGAGCCACTGCTGACCGAGGCGATGACCCGGGCGTTCATGTTCGCCGACCCGAGCGCTGCGACCGAGGTCAACTCGGTCGCAGCGCTGATGGAGCAGATCCTGACCGACGCCATGCACGAAGGCGAGCCCACGGCCGACGAGCGTGCCATTGCCAGGGTGATCGGCGACGTCTGGCTGGCCAATCTGGTCGCCTGGGTCACCCGGCGAGCCTCAGCGAACGACGTCGCCAACCACATCGAGCTCGCCGCCCGCCTGCTGCTCCGCCAGTAAGCGGGCAGCCGTCGGACCGGTGGCGGCCACAGGCCGATCCAGCGTGGCTGCGGTGAGACGGCCGGCAGCGCGGCCAGCGAGGAATCCTCCCGTGTGTATATACGCCCGTGCGGGAGACTCCGTTCAGGCTCCGGAGGTGCCGCTTCGCCAGACCCAGGGCCGAAGATAACGGCCTCGATGTTCCCGGCGGAGGTTGCGCGGGCCGGGCGCGCCAGGCGGCTGCGCGGTCAGGCAGGTGACGGCAGTTCGCCGCCGTACCAGGTCTCGATCAGCCATCGGGAGATCGACAGCGACGGAGGCATCAGCAGCTCCGCGCTGACCAGGCTCTCCCGCAGATCATCCCGGCTGTACCAGCGGGCCTCGGCGATCTCGTCGGCGTCGACGCGGATCTCGGTTCCGATCGCCTCCGCCCGGAATCCGAGCATCAGGCTGTGCGGCATCGGCCACGGCTGGCTGCCCGCATAACTGACCGAGTCGACCACGATGCCGGTCTCCTCATGCACCTCGCGCGCCACGGCCTGCTCCGCCGACTCGCCTGGCTCGACGAACCCGGCCAGGACCGAGACCCGGCGCGGCGGCCACTGGGCATTCCTGGCCAGCAGGCAGCGGTCGTCCGGGTCGGTGACCGCCATGATGACGGCCGGGTCGATCCGGGGGAAATGCTCGCTGTCATCGACCGTGCAGCGGCGGGAATGCCCGGCCTGAGCCGGCTCGGTCAGCGAGCCGCAGCGCGGGCAGTACTCGGCCACCCCGTGCCAGTTAGCCAGCGCCACCGCATGGGTCAGCAGCCCGGCGTCGCGGTCGGCCAGCAGCGGTCCTGCGTCCCGCAGCCCGGCGCGGCGCACGCCATCGGCACCGGCCGATTCCGGCAGCGGCCCGCTGACGCCGAAGTAGGCCACATCGTCGGCGTCGATCCCGAGCAGGAAGCTGGCCCCGTCAGGCGCCTGCCCGGGCGGCACGAACACCAGCTCGGCAGAGCCGTCGGCGAACCGGGCCAGGACCTGCCCGTCCTGCACGACCAGCACCCGGGTGAGCGGATCCGCCCAGGCCCCGGCCAGCCACTCAGCGTCGGAGCGGCGGGCCGTGGAGCGCTCGACTCCGCTGCGGACCAGCGACGCGGCACTCAGCGCCGGGGCGCTCGGCGCCGGGGCGCTCGGCGCCGGGGCGCTCAGCACGGGGGCACTCGCTGCCCGATGCCCGTCTTGTGCCGGACCAGGCCGCCGGGGAGCCGTTTCTGCTGGAGCTGCCACCGCCTCAGCATAAGGTCTGGCCGGAGGCGCGCCGAGCCAGCCGACACGAGGCGGCCGCAGCGACCTACCCAGGGCCGGCACCTATAGCAGCCGGCAAACCGTACGTGGACTTGACGGCAGCCCGCGATATGCGGTCCGAGGTCGGTCCGAAATCATACTAAAACGGCCTTAGACTTGGCTGGCGAGCGCGGGCACTCAGGCCGGGTCAGGCCCGTTGCTTTAATGAATGCGGCGAATCGGCCGAACCCCTCGTATCGATTGGCGGTGTCCGTGCTCGGCCTCACCGGTCCTGCCCTGCCGTACCTGCTGGGCGGACTACTGGCCGCGCTGCTCGCGGGCTTGATGTGGGCCTGGCCGCGGCTGGCCAGGCCGGGGCTGCGCCAGGTAGCGCTGCGGATCGTCGCGCTGTGCGCCGTGCAGGTGAGCATCGTCAGCCTGATCTTCGTCGTGGTCAACAACATCAACGGGTTCTACTCATCCTGGGCAGACCTGCTCGGCCAGTACACCGGCGGCGGCACCCTGATCACGCTGCGCGGCGGCGCGCCGGTACCGACGATGTCGGTGTCGGTGCTGAGCAGCTCCCGGGTCACCAGGCCGGGCGGCCGGCCGGGCGGCACGCTGGAAAGCATCAGGATCCGCGGCCAGCTGTCGGGGCTCAATGTGGACGGGCACGTCTACCTGCCGGCCGGCTATCCGAGGACCCGTCCGCCCGGCGGGCGCTATCTGGTCATCGTCGTGATCTCCTCCGGCGCCTATGCCGGATCGAGTTCGCCCTACAGCGCCAGGCGGACAGCGGTCACGGCAGCCGCCGAGATCGCGTCGGGGCGCCTCGCGCCCGCGATCCTGGTTACGCTGCCGCCCGGTCCAGGCAAGGACCACGGCTGCCTGAACGTGCCCGGCGGACCACAGGACGCGATGTTCTTCGCCCAGGACCTGCCGGCCGCGATCGGGTCCAGGTACCGGACAAGCGGCCCGCCGGGCGGCTGGGCGCTGCTCGGCGACTCATCGGGCGGGTACTGCGCGCTCCAGCTCGCGATGACCAGCGCGGGGACGTTCACCGCGGCCGCCGTGCCCGCCGCCGACCGCTATCAGGTCCCGCCTGGGCCCGCCGGCGGCGGCAGCCCGCAGTTCCGCAGGCAGGAAAACCTGCTCTGGTTGCTTCAGCACCAGCCCATGCAGCCGATCTCGGTGCTGTTCACCGGACCAGGCCGGCCGCGGTCTCTTCTGTCCCTGATCCGCCCGCCGATGAGCGGTGCTACGGCCAGGCTCGCGACCGGGCGCGCACCGCTCGGCCCGGTACTTGACTGGCTCGGAGCGGCGCTGAGCCTGGGATCGGGGGGCTGACCTGATGGGGCTGACCAGCGGGCTGCTCCTGTGGCTGCTGATCACGTCGGCGGCTGGCGTGATCGGCTGCACCGTGTGGCTGTGGCCCCGGCTGGCGCGGCAGAGCGTGGCGCCGATCACGGCCAGGCTCGGGCTGATCATGCTCGCCCAGGTGCTCGCGATCGCGGCGACGCTGGCGTCGCTCAACGACTCGCTCGCGTTCTTCGGCTCCTGGTCGGCACTGCTCGGGACCGGGGCGCCCGCTCAGGTCGCGACCTCATCCTCGGCCGCGAGCCAGGTGGCCAGGCAAGCCGCCGTCCAGCCGATCCAGATCACCGGCAGCAGCATCGGGACGGTGTTCCGCGGCGGCTCGGCACTGCCCTGGGATCGCGCCCGGCTGGCCAGCTGGCCGGCTGGCGGCCCGGCCGGCCGCGGTCCGCGGCCCGCCGGCGCCAGCACGGCGGCGGACCAGGGCGCGGTGCTCAGGGTGACGATCCGCGGCCAGTACACCGGCATCACGGGCAGCGGCGACTACGTCTACCTCCCGCCGCAGTACTTCCAGCCCGCCTATGCGGCAGCCAGGTTCCCGGTGGTTCTCGCCTTCACTGGCTACCCGAACGAGACGATCAACTTGATGAAGCTGCTGACGCTGCCCGCCATCGCCGCCCGGCTGACCGCGCAGGGCCGGGTCTCACCAGCCATCTACGTGATGGTGAACCCGTCCGTGGCGCTGCCCAGGGACACCGAGTGCACGAACATCCCGGCCGGACTACAGGTGGCGACGTATTTCGGCCGGGACGTGCCGCTCGCGGTGGAGCGCACGTTCCGCACGCAGTCTGGCCGGTCAGGCTGGGCGACGATCGGCTACTCGACCGGCGCGTACTGCGCGGCCAAGCTGGCCATGCTGTTCCCTGCGCAGTTCTCCGCCGCCGTCAGCCTGTCCGGCTACTACGTGGCATCAAGAGACCGCACAACCGGCGATCTGTACGGCGGCAGCCAGGCCTACCGGAACGAGAACAACCTGGACTGTCGGCTGCGGCACCTGCCGGCCCCGCCAGTACGGATCCTGGTCGCATCGAGCGACAGCGGAGAGAAGAACCTGCCAGGCACGATCGCCTTCCTGAGCCTGATCCACCCGCCGATGCGCGGGTACTCGCTGATCCTGCGCCAGGGCGGCCACAACTACTTCACCTGGCGCAGGGAACTGCCGCAGTCACTCGAGTGGCTCAGTAGCGAGCTGAGCCCGGCCCGCAGGCTGGTCAGGATCCTGCCCGCCCACGGCTGAGGCCGAGCGACCCGAGCGAAGCGAGCCGTGCCCTCAGGCTCTCAGGTCGGCCGAGACCGCGGCGAGCTCGTCCCACAGGTACGCGGCCGACTCGGCTCCCTTGAGCAGCAGGCCCATGTCAGCGTGCTCGTTCGGCGCGTGGATCCGGTCCTCGTCGAGTCCGACCGCGACGAAGACGAGCGGGGCGCCCAGGATCCCGGTCAGGTCCGCCTCGGGCCCGCTGCCGCCCTCCCTGGTGAACAGGACCTCACGGCCGAACGCGCGCTCCATCGCCCGCCGGCCGGCGGCCACGGCCACCGAGTCGACCGGCGAGAACGACGGGCGCACCCCGGGCCCCTCTATCGTGACGACCACGTCGATCCCCTGCGGCGCGCGTTCGGCGAGGTACCGGCGCAGCATGCTGCCGATCTCGGCCGGATCCTGATCCGGCACCAGCCGGAACGAGAGCTTGGCGTGTGCCTCACGCGGGATGATCGTCTTCCCGCCGGGGCCGGTGTGGCCGCCCCACATCCCGTTGACCTCGGCGGTGGGCCGTGCCCAGATTCGCTCCAGGGTGCTGAATCCGGCCTCGCCGGCCGCCACGCTGCTGTTGCCTGCCGTGGCGAGCCAGGCCTTCTCGTCGAACGGCAGCCTGGCGTAAAGGTCGCGCTCGGCCGGAGTCAGCGCGGCGACCTTGTCATAGAACCCGGGCAGGGTGATCCGGCCGCTGGCGTCGTGCAGCCCGGCCACCAGGTCGGCCAGGACGTGCAGCGGGTTCGGCACGGCCCCGCCGAAGGAGCCCGAGTGCAGGTCGTGCTCGGGACCGTAGAGGTCGACCTGGGCCGCCGCGAGACCGCGCGTGCCGGTGCACATCGACGGCACGTCGGCCGCCCACATCGTCGTGTCGGATACCACGATCACATCGCAGTCCAGCCGGTCACACTCGCGCCGGAGCAGGTCGGCGAAATGCCGCGAGCCGGATTCCTCCTCACCCTCGACGATCAGCTTGAGGGTGACCGGCGGGGCGCTGGCCCGGTGCCCGGCCAGCCAGGCGCGCGTCCCCAGCAGGTGGAACAGCACCTGCCCCTTGTCGTCAGACGCGCCGCGGGCCAGCAGCAGCCCGGCCCGCTCGACCGGCTCGAACGGCGGTGAATCCCATTCGTCGAGCGGCTCCACCGGCTGGACATCGTGATGACCGTAGATGAGGACCACGGGCGCCGCCGGATCGGCGGCCGGCCACTGGGCGAACACCGCGGGCAGGCCAGGGTCGTCAGCCGTGCCGGTCTCCCACACCTCGGCCTGCTCGAAACCGGCCTCCCGCAGGTACCCGGCGAGCCATTCGGCCGACCGCCGCACGTCACCGTGCCTGGCCGGGTCGGCCGAGATCGAGGGGATGGTCAGCCACTGCTTCAGCGCGCCGAAGAACTCACCGGCGTGTTCGCCGATAAAACCGCGTACGTCGGTGTCCATGATCGTGCCACCTCGATTGCCTGCTGACGGCGGCGCGTCAACGCCGGGACGCGCACGGGACGGCTGAGACGAGCCGCCGCTGCCGTGATTGCTGTGATCCAGCTTGGAACTCTAGAACCTCGCGCAGGCGGCGCGCCGCGGAATCTCCCCGATCGGCTACCCGGCGTCGGCGTGAGCGCGACAAGCTAGCGCCGTCCGTGCGATGACGGAGCGGTCCGGCCGACGTTGCCCTCCGGTAGCCCGCTCACCGGGCCAGGGCAGCATCCGTGACCGGGACGGTATCGATCAACGCGGCCAGGCCGGTCGCGTCCAGCAGGTCGGCCGGCCGCACGGTCCGGTCCTCGCGCACGTAGTAGAACGCGGCCCGCACCTGATCCACAGCAATCCCGGCCAGCGCCGCCCAGGCCAGCCGGTATGCGGCGAGCTGCACCGCGACCGCTCGTTCCTCCGGCCCGGGCCGGGGCGGCCTGCCGGTCTTCCAGTCCACGACGTCGAACCCGCCGCCCGGGGCGTCGGCGAAGACCGCGTCGATCCGCCCCCGGACCAGCCGGTCACCGACCCTGGTCTCGAACCGCACCTCGACATCGGACGGCCACCGCTGCCCCCATGCGCCCGCCTCGAACCTGGCCTTCAGCTCATCCAGATCCGCGTCCCCGGTGACCAGGTCGGCGTCGATCGCCCCGGCCAGCTCGTCCGGATCGATCAGCCTGATCTGGCCGAACCGCTCCTCCAGCCAGCGGTGGAACGCCGTCCCGCGCTGAGCCCGCGGCGCGGGCGGCCTGGGCATCGGCCGCCGGACCTGCGCGGCAAGCTCGGCCGGGTCCCTGGCCATGGTGACCAGAGCCGAGACGCCGATCTGCCGAGGCAGCTCGACCGGGACCGGCCCGTCTGGCCGTCGCCGTGCCCGCTCGGCGAGCAGCAGATCGACATCGGCCGCCCAGCCGCTGACAAGCTCCGCATACCTGGCCGGAACCTCCGCCAGGCCCGCCGGACGCGCCGTCGCCCATCCGTCCCCGGGACCCGCTCCGCTCGCCACTGAGTCCGACCCGCCATTCCCCGAGCCTGCCCCGCTCACCGCCGAGCTCGCGTTCACCGCCGGGCCCGCCTTGCTCACCGCCGAGCCCGCCTTGCTCACCGCCGAGCCCGCATTCACCGCCGGGCCCGATTCGCTGACCGCGGAACGCTGGCTCGCCGCCCGGATCCGGCCCGCGTCTGGCCAGGCGCTCGTCTCGCCGGCCTCGGCCAGCGCGGCGGCAACCATGTCGCCGGCCTCTCGCATGGCCTCGTATCGTGCCCCCCCGGCGCTTCCGGGCACTGGCCAGGACGCGGTCAGCGGCTCGGCCAGGGCCGGGTTCTCGTCCTCGGGTCCTGGCTCGTCCGCCCACTGGGCCACCCGGCCCGCTCCTGCCTCGCACGCCGCCCTGACCTCCCGCAGGAACACCGAGGGGCCGAGCGGCGACTTGCCGGTCCCCCACCAGTAGCCGGTGCAGGCCAGCCAGTAGGCGGACCTGGTCGCCGCTACGTAGGCCAGCCTGCGTTCCTCGGCCAGATTCCGATCCGTGCAGTCCCGGCTGAACGCCGTCATCGACTCGGCATCAAGCCCGGATAGCACCGGCAGGTCCGCCGAGTCGCCGCGCAGCCAGAACGGCAGCAATCGCGGATTGTCGGTCCACCTCGTGGCCAGTCTCGGCCTGGCCGGGAAGTTCTGCGCCCTGGTCCCGGCGGCGAGGCCAGGCACGACGACCGCGGCCCACTGGAGACCCTTGGCCGAGTGCACGGTCGCCAGCTTCACCGAGTCGGCATCGCTCACGCGGCCGGCCTCCAGGCCGAACTCCTCGGTCTCGGCCGCCGTGAGGTAGGCGAGGAACGCCCCGAGCGTCGGCTCCTGCGCGTCCCCGGCGAACGCCGCCGCCGCGTCGGCGAACGCGTCCAGGTCGGCCCGCGCGGCCACGGGGTCGATGCCTGGACGCGCCGCGACCTCGACGTCGAGCCCGAGCACCCGTTCGACCTCGGTCACCAGTTCCTGCACCGGCCGACCGACGTGCCTGCGCAGTCCCCGCAGCTCAGCGCCGAGCGCCAGCAGCCGGCCGTAGCCCTCAGCGGAATACGCGGCAGGCCCGCCGAGATCATCAAGCGCCTCCACCAGGCTGCCGGTCTCGGCGGTGAAGTCGGCCACCGCCCTGCTCAGAAAATCTTCAGCGACAACGGGCCGTCCACCCGAATCCCCCTCCACCCAGCCCAGCCCAGCCCCTCCCAGCCCGGTTCCGCCCTCCAGGCCCCGGTCAACCCCGCCATCCCGGTCGTCGCTCGCACCACCCGCACTACCAGCACCACCCGGCCCAGCACTCACACCCCCGGCCCCGCCCAGCCCGGCCCGGTCCGCCAGGTCGCCGCCGACCCCAGCCCCTCCCGCACCACCCGCACCACCCGCACTACCCGGCCCAGCACTCACACCCCCA
>DATNIU010000210.1:0-13579 GCA_035604275.1 Streptosporangiaceae bacterium
TCATCGCCGGGCTGTCCCGGCAAACCGCCAGTAAGATCTGATACCGATGCTCTACCGTGCCAGGACAGCAGCTCGAATCGGAGTCGCGGTTCAGGCGCGCCGACAGCGCGCAAAAGAGATTCCGCGAGCCAGGAAAGACGCGAGCGGCGGATCAGACCCGCGGATCCGCTTTGCCCAGGCACCCACTCATCCGGAGAACAGGTGACAGCTATGCGCCGCCGCAGCGCCAGGATACAGGCCGCTGGCCTTGTGACGATCGCACTCGGAGTGCTCGGCTGCTCGAGCACTCCGGCGGCCGCGCCGTCGACCTCGGCGCCGGCGACCACAGCGCCGCCTGTCTCCGGCGCACCGACCTCGACGCCGCAGCCGACGCCGTCGGCCCGGACTTCCGCTCCGGTCCTTCCGCCGGTCAATCCCTTCCCGAGCCTGGCCGACTACCTGGCGCACCGGTCGGGGCAGGTGACCGCGGCGGTGTTTGACGCGCGCACCAGGACCACCTGGCTGTTCCATCCCGGGATGGTCCAGGACACCGCGAGCATCGTCAAAGTGGAGATCATGGGGGCGCTGCTCCGCGATGCCGAGGTCTCCGGGCGGCCGCTGACCCAGGCGCAGACCAATCTGATGACCACGATGATCGAGAACAGCGATAACACCGCGGCGACCGCACTGTGGGCCGAGGCGGGCGGCCCGGCCGGGATCGGCAGGTTCGACCGGTCGATCGGCATGGACCAGACGACGCCATCCACGCTGGCGCTGATCCCGGGAACCCAGCTGCCTGGCTGGGGCCTGACGACGACGAGCGCGCGCGATGAGGTGACGCTGGTCTCCAAGTTCGCCTTCCCCAACCTGGTCTTCAACAACACCGACCGGCGGTACGGCCTCTCGCTGATGGAGCACATCGAGGCCGACCAGGCATGGGGGGTCGGTTTCGGCCTGCCCGCGGGTACCACGGTGGCGCTCAAGAACGGCTGGGTGCCGATCCCGCCGACCAACCAGTGGCAGGTCAACAGCATCGGCTGGGTTAAGGGTCACGGCCGCAACTACGTGCTGGCCGTGCTGACTCAGGGCAATCCGTCGGAGGCCTACGGCATCGCGACCATCGAGACCATCGCGGCCAGGGTGTTCGCCGATCTCAGCCCGAACCGCTAGCCCGGCCGGCGTCTAGATCTGACCTTCGTCTAGATCTGACCTTCCGCGAACGGCGTAAGGCCGTACTGGCTGGCTATGGGGTCCCATAGCCCGACAAACATCGACTTATACGTCGTCGCCCCATTGTTGTCGGTAGGATCGACACCTACTGACGACCCCGGCTGGCAGCTTGCCTCCTGCTGCTGTGCCCAGCTCAGGTAGGCGTTGTCGGCATTCACCGAGTACTGAAGCGCCTGAGTCAGGTCGGACATGAGCGCGGCGCCGTTCTGAAGCAATCCGGTCGACAGGCCGCTGGCCTGACTCAGCTCCCTCTGGCGTCCGGCGGTGGCCTGCTGGATCTGGCCGATCGCGTACGAAAAGTTCGTGCAGTTGTCGGCATACTTGATCGCGTTCCGCAGGCGCGCCAGGCTGCTGGCACTGTGCAGCAGCAGGCTGTTGACCGCGGTCGCCTCGCTGAGCGCCGTTGACCCTGTCGGTGCCGGCGTTGTCGGTGCCGGCGTCGTCGGAACCGGCGATGGTGATGTCGCGGACGGCGTCCCTGACGCCGACGGGCTGGTTACGGTCGGGCTCTTGAGGTGGACGACGGCGAACGCTCCGGCCGCCACGATAGCGACCGCGGCAATGGCCACTCCGGCCAGCAAGCCGGTCCGGGATCGTTTCGGCGGGGCGGGCTGCGGCTGGGTGTACTGCCCTGGCCCGTACGGCCCCTGCCCGTACTGCACCGGGCCGGTCGGCGGAGCGTACTGTGGCGGCCCATACTGGCCCTGCCCGGGCTGCCCCGGCGGGTACTGGCCTGGCGGGTACTGGCCTGGCGGGTACTGGCCCGGCGGGTACTGGCCCGGCCCGGACGGCTGCGCGTATTGTGCTGGGCCGTATGGCCCGGGTGGGTACTGCACCGGGCCGGTCGGCTGACCTTGCTGCACGCCGGGCTGCCCAGGTCCGTACTGCTGCTGACCGGGTGCCACCTGCGGATACGGTCCGGCCGCGCCCGGCGGATTCGTGCCGCTGGGCATTCCGGGCTGCGCGGCGTACATCGTGGCCGGGTCGACGTTCTGCGCCTGCACGGCGGGCCCGGCGACGGCGGCCGCGGCGGGTACGGCAGCTTGTCCGCCCTCAGCTGGAGTCCCGGCAGGTTCGCCAGGTCCGCTGCTGCCCGCGTCGGGCGCCGATCCGCGCCCGGCCAGCTCGGTGGCTGGCCACGGCTTCGGCTTGTCGGCGTCGCCGGGAGCGCCGCCGGCAGCCACGGTGGGGGTAAGCGCCTGGATGTCCCCTGGGACCAGCTTCAGGGCCCGGCCGAGGTCAGTCGCGAACTGGGCACAGGTGGCGTAGCGCTCCGCGGGAGACTTCGCCATGGCCCGCGCTAGGACGAGGTCTACGGCGGTCGGCAGATCGGGCCGCCGGGCGGTCAGGGATGGCGGCGACTCTGACAGATGCGCCGCGATGAGCCCGAAGGCCTGGTCCCTCCGGAACGGCGGCTCACCGCTGAGCAGCTCAAATGCGGCACAGGCGAGCGAGTACTGGTCCGTGCGCCCGTCCACGGTATGGCTCTCGATCTGCTCGGGCGCGATGTAATCGAGCGTGCCGACGAACTGCCCGGTCGAGGTCAGCTGGCTGGACACGGCCAGCTTGCTGATCCCGAAGTCGGAGAGATATACATGCTCGGGCAGGTCATCATCCGGCCGGCCGCCGGTGGTCCCGGCCGCCACGTCGAGCAGGATGTTGGCTGGCTTGACGTCGCGGTGGATCAGGCCGTGCGCGTGCGCCGCGTCAAGCGCCGATGCGACCTGGCTGATGATCCGCCACGCCCGTGGCGCTGACAGCGCTCCGCCCCGCGCAAGCAGCGACCGGACGTCACCCCCCTGCACGTAACGCATGGCGATGAACAGCGCCTGGCCGGAGTCGCCCGCGTCATAGACCGGGATGATGTTGGGATGATCGACGGCCGCCGCTGCCCGTGACTCGCGGATGAACCGCTGCCGGAAGGCGGTGTCGGCGGCGATGCTCGGGGCCAGGAGCTTCAGCGCCACCCGGCGGTCAAGCCGCTCGTCCCTGGCGCGGTAGACGATCGCCATGCCGCCCTGGCCGATCTGCTCCTCAAGCAGGTAACCCGCGATCTTGGTTCCCGGGCCGACGCCGAGCCCGGCCGGGGTGACCGGCTCGGATGCAGGGGCCGGCTCGGGCCGGGGCCGGGCTGCCCTCGGTCGCGACCGGCTGCTCTTCGGCCGTGGCCGAGGTGCCTTGTCCTCCGGCGCCGGGGGGACGTCTTCGCTCATTGTGGCTGTCCTGCGGTGAGCAAGGCGCAGCCAGAGTTGCTGTTCGAATGCACGTACCCACCCCTCCGCCTCAGCGGCCCGCCCCTTGATGATGCATGTTGATGTGGACTGTAACGCTATACGTGCGCGAGCGGAACAGTGCCTATATCAAATCGTGGCAAGACTTCCAGGCATATTGAATGTTTTCGTGCCAGACCTCACCCGGGCCCGGGCCGGCGGCAGGCTGAGCCGAGCGGATTTCGCAAGTGATCTTGCCGACCGGGCCCGTGACCGGCCAGTCAGTGCCGAGTCAGCGCCAGACGGACGCCTATGTGGTTAGATGCTGCCCTCTGACGCCGGCGGATAGCCATAGGTGCGGGCTATCGGATTCCACGCCGTGACGAATACCTGCTTGGAATTGCTTGCCTGGCCGTCCGCGGTCAGCGCGTCGCTGTAAGCACTGGATTGAGACGGGCAGCCGACGTTCAGCTCCTGCTTCGCCCAGGCCAGGTAGTCCTTGTCGGCATCGAGCGAGTTGAGCAGCGCCAGCCTCAGGTCGTTCTTCAGCGTCGCGCCGCTGGGCAGCGCACCGGTCGACAAGGCGGAGGCCTTGTTGTACTCGGCGGTGCGCTGATTGACGACCGTCTGGATCTGGGCCACGGCTCCGGGCAGATTGGTGCAGTTCATCACCTCGCTCACCGCGCTCTGCAGCGGCATGCGGCTGGCCGCGCTCGAGGTGAGCAGGTTGTTCACCGCCGCGGCCTGGATGGCTGCCAGCGAGGGCGTGGGCGATGATGTCGAGGTCGTGGGCGAGCTGGATGGCGAGTTCGACGTGCTCGTGCTCGTGGTCGGGTGCAGCTTGATGACGGCTACCGCCGCGGCGACCGCGGCGACCGCGACCACGGCGCCGGCGATCAGTGCCCCGGACCGGCGGCGCCGGCCAGCGGGCGGCTGACCGGGCGTGGCGGGCCAGCTAGGTCCGCCGGTCTGCCAGCCGGGTCCGCCGGGTCCGCTGGGTGAGCCGGTCTGCCAGCCGGGTCCGCCTGCCGGGGCGACCTGCGCTCCGCCTGGCGCTGGCTGGTCACCCGACCCGGAGAGCATGGTGGGCTCATCGGCGGCCGCGGGCGGCCTGCGAGTCGGCCCCTCGGTACCGATGATCGCCGGAGGAAGTCCGAGCACCGGGCTGCCTGCCGCCGCCGCCGCGTGGCCGCTGCCCGCCGCGTGGCCGCTGCCCGCCTCGGGCCTGCCCGCCTCGGGCCTGGCGGCCTGGGCGTCCTGCCGCGACGCTGGGCCGGCGAGCTCGGTGGCCGGCCACGGCTTGGGGTGGCCAGCGGTGGTCGGCAGGTTAGCCGGGCCGGGCGTGCCCGGCTGACCCGGGATGAGATTGAGCGCCCTGCCAAGCTCGATCGCGAACTGGCTGCAGCTCGAGTAGCGGCCGGCCGGAGTCTTGGCCAGCGCGGTCGCCAGGACCTGGTCGACGGCCGGCGGCAGGCCGGGCTGGGTGGCGGAGATAGGCGGCGGCGGCTCGGAGAGCTGGGCATACAGCAGGGCCAGACCCTGGTCACGGCGGAACGGCGGCACCCCGCTCAGCAGTTCATACGCCGCGCAGGCGAGGGAGTACTGATCGGCGCGGCCGCCGGTCTCGCGGCCTTCGATCTGCTCGGGCGCGACATAGTCGAGCGTGCCGACGAACTGGCCGGTCGAGGTCAGGTGGCTGGACAGGGACTGCTTGCTGATCCCGAAGTCGGACAGGTACACATGCTCTGCCTGTCCGCCAGGCAGCAGGCCGTGGTCCGAGGGCGTGGCGGCGGTGGCGTCCAGGAGCATGTTGGCCGGCTTGACGTCGCGGTGCACCAGGCCGCGGGCGTGGGCGGCATCCAGCGCGGCGGCCACCTGGGTGATGATGGCCCAGGCCCGGGCGGGCGGGAGGGTGCCTGCCTGGCGGAGCGCGGTCTTCGCGTCGCCGCCCTGAACGTAGCGCATCGCGATGAACAGGGATCCGCCGGCGTCCCCGGCGTCGTAGACCGGGATGATGTTGGGGTGGTCCACGGCCGCCGCTGCCCGTGACTCCCGGATGAACCGCTGCCGGAAGGCGGTGTCCGCAGCAAGCCCGGGCGCCAGCAGCTTCAGCGCGACCCGGCGGTCCAGCCGCTCGTCATGGGCACGGAAGACAACCGCCATGCCGCCGCGGCCGATCTGCTCCTCAAGCAGATACCCGGCAATCTTCGCGCCGACGCCGGTATCGGTCTCCGCCGGGTTGACATCGTCGCTCAACGGGCCTGCCTGACAGTAGGGCCGATGCGGCCGGGCTCATTGGTCGGGTGCGCGGAGCCACGTCCCCCGCCTGCGCGGCCGCCGACCGATGTTGCTCTCTGGGTGGACTGTAGCTCGCATCACGGCGAGGAGACAGGAGCAATATCAAATCGTCATGAGACCGGCCGGAATAGTCCGACCCGGCCGACGGTGACCGGCGACATAGCACGGATTACGTGGTCACAGATCATAACAAAACGGGTGTTCACATGACTGCAATCCGTGCTATGTCGATGTGCTGCGGGTTCCTGGGTCAGCTCCGCGTCAGCTCACCGGCTAGGTCTTCCAGCAGCGGGTCGCTGACCAGGGCGGTCATCAGGTCCTCCTCGGGCCACGGCGTGGCGCCGAGCGCGTCGAGCGCCTCGCTGGCCATCGCCATCTTCTCGTACAGGAAGAGCACAGGTCCGCCGGCGGCCATGCGGACGGCGCCGCGCAGCGCGTCGCACGGTCCCTGCGCATGCGCGATCTGGGCGTCCGGCCTGACCGTCCTGATCGCCGCCGCGATCAGTTCCCGCATCTCGCCAGGCGCCCTGTCGCGCAGATCGTCATCCTCGTAGATGACGACGCGGCCGAACCAGGCGGCGATCGCCTCCGCGGACTCGGCCGTCAGGTCATCGCGCCGGTCACCGGGCAGCGTGATCGCGGCCGTCGGCTCGCCCTCCCAGACGCTGCTGATCATCTGTCCCGTGGCATGCAGGGCGGCGGCGTTGTGGCCGTAGTCGACGATGACCGGACCGGCCTGCGCGCCGGCCGGTGGTCTGGCGCCGACGGCGTAGACGTTACCGCGACCCGGATTGGCCTCGGTCGGCGTGAACTCGCGCAGCGCCTCCCTGATGTCCTTGACTGCGACGCCGACTGCCCGGCAGGCCGCGACGGCGGCGAGCGCGTTCGCCACGACATGGCCCGCTCGCCCGCCGAACGCCCCTGGCAGCTCGGCGACGCGCAGTACGCCACGCTGCCGCCCGGCGGCGATCTCGGTCAGCTGGCCGTCGCGGACCAGGTAGCAGATCCCGCCGGCGCGTCTGTGCCGCTCGATCACCGGGTTACCTGGCACCGCGCTGAAGTACCTGATCACCGGCGCGCGCCTGCTGATCGCCGGGCGGTCAGCCAGGGCGGCGACCGCTGGGTCGGCCGCGTTCAGCACGACGCTCCCGCCGTCCCGGACCTCCTCGGCGACCAGCGCCTTCACCTCGGTCAGCTCGTCAGTGTCGTCGATTCCGTCGGCGCCCAGGTGATCGGCGCTGATGTTGGTGACCACAGCGACGTCTGCCTGGTCATAGCCCAGGCCGGCCCGGATGATCCCGCCCCGAGCGGTCTCGAGCACGGCGGCTTCCACGGACCCGTCATCGAGCACCATCTCGGCCGAGCGCGGGCCTGACGCGTCGGACTGATCGGCGCACCGGCCGCCGATGTAGACGCCGTCGGTGCTTGACATACCGGTGCACAGGCCCGCATGCCGCAGGATGTGGGCGATCATCCGCACCGTGGTGGTCTTGCCGTTGGTTCCGGTGACGGCGATGACCGGTATCCGCGACGGCGCTCCCGGCGGGTAGAGCCGGTCAACGATCGCGCCGGCGACATCGCGCGGCGATCCCTCGGAAGGCGCCAGGTGCATCCGCAGCCCCGGGCACGCATTGATCTCGATCACGGCCCCGGCCGGATCGCTGTTATCCCCGTGCGCGCCGTCCTGCTGCGAGCCGTCCGAGCCGTCCCCGCCCTCCCTCGGCCCAACGTCCCCGTGCCGGCCGTCCCCGTGCAGGCCGTGACCGTGCGCGCCGTCCCCCGGCCGGCCGCGTTCGTGCCACGCGCCGAACAGCGGCGCGCCGATGTCTGCGAGCCGCAGGTCGACGCCGCAGATGTCCAGGCCGGCCGCGCCGGCCGCCCTGCGGCAGAGGTCGGCGACGTCCGGGTGCATCTGGTCGGTGACATCCTTACTGGTCCCGCCGGTGGACAGGTTCCCGTTCCGGCGCAACGTGACCACCTGACCCGCGGCTGGCACCGAGCACGGTTCCAGTCCGGAGACAGCCAGGTGGGCGAGAACGGCGTCGTCCATAGCGATCTTCGTGAGCACCCGCGAATGACCATCGCCGCGGCGCGGATCCGTGTTGAGCTCGCCGACCAGATCTGTGATCGTGCTCGCGCCGTCGCCGGTGACCGACGCCGGCCTCAGTTCCGCGGCGGCGATCGCGCGACCGTCCACGACGAGTACCCGGTAGTCCGTTCCCGGCACGTAGGTCTCCACGATCGCCGCGGCAGAGCCGGATCCGGTGCAGGCTCGCCGGTAGGCCTGCTCGGCCTCCGCCGGATCGCGTACTCCGACCGTGACGTACCTGCCGTGGTTGCCGTTGCGCGGCTTGATCACGACGGGCGCGCCGAGCAGCTCAACCGCCTGGACCGCCTCGGCGGCGCTCAGCGCCACTATCCCCTCGGGCACGGCGACTCCGGCCCGCCGCAGCATCTCCTTGGCCAGCATCTTGTCGCACGCGATGTCGGTTCCGAGCGCCGATGTCAGCTCCGTCATCGCGGCGCTCACCAGCCGGCGGTTGCAGCCGTAGCCCAGGCGCAGCATGGACAGGCCGCCGACCCGGCGCACCGGGATCCCCCGGCGGCGTGCCGCCGTCGCGATCGCGGCTGTGCTCGGGCCCAGGCGCTCTCGCTCGACCGTCCGGGCGATCGCGGCGAGATGGGCGGTGAGGTCGGGCCTTTGTTTCGCCAGAAGGTCTTTGACCACCGTCATCGCCAGCCGGATCAGCTCGCGTGGCACGGCCGAGTCCTCTGGCTCGTCCTGCGGGCACTGGGTCATCACGTCATACCGGCCGTCTGCGCCGGCCCACATCGTCCGGCCGAGATGCACCTCCCGCCCGGCCAGCGCGGACAGCTCGAGCGCTATGTGCTCGGTGACGTGACCGAAGTAGGTGCCGCGGGCCAGAGCCTCGATGAACCCGCCCGGCCGTCCCGCCGCGCAGTGATGGTCGCGCAGGCCGGGCAGCGCGCTGGCGAGCCGCTCGGCGAATCCTGGGTAGTCGGTCGTCTCCCGGCAGGTCAGCTCGCCGAGCTCAAGCCGCGCCACGCTGACCGGCGTCGCCGAGAAGACGTTCGGGCCGTTGAGGTGACGCACGTTATCCAGCCGCATTCGCGCTCCTTAGGTGCTGGTTCATCCCCGGTCGCCGATGTCAGCGGGGCTAGTCGCCCGCTGGGTCAGTACCTGGCATGGGCCGGTCCGATGGCCGGGGTCCGGCTGCCGATGTCGAACCGGCAGCCCGCCGGAAGCAGATGCATGCGCACGTCGAACAGCGTGATCGGATCGCTGTCCGACGCCGCGTGGACCACGGTGGCACGTTCCGCGTCGACGACGGTGACCACGCCGGCGCCGAGTACCTCGAAGCTGTCCTGCACCGCCAGGATCGCGGTGTTCTCGTCGATTCCGACGCCGAGCCGGCCAGGGTCGAGCGTGACGGCGCTGAGCAGCCTGGGCAGCCGGCCGCGCTCGCCGAAATGCATGTCGATCAGCATCCTGGGCATCAGGCTGAGGCCAGGTGCGGTCCGCACGGTCGCCGTCGACACCTCGGCGCCGTTGCCGCCAAGGATCATCGTGCGCCCGAGGGCGGTGGCGCCCGCGCTGGTGCCCGCTATCACCAGGCCCGCCGCAAGCCGCTCCCTGAGCTGGTCGTTGATCCTGGATCCGACCAGAGTCTGGAGCCTCGACTGGTCGCCGCCGCTGAAGAAGACACCGGTGGCACCGTTCAGCGCGGCGATCGCCTGGTCGCTGTCGGCGTTGCCCCGGCCGCTGATCCGCAGCTCGCTGACGCGGGAGACGCCGAGGCTGCGGAACACCCGCCGGTAGCTGGCAAGGACCTGCTCAGGACGGCCGGTTGCGGTGGTGACCAGCACGATTCGTGCCGTGCCGCCGCCGCACTCTTCGACGAAGCGCTCAAGCGCCCCAGCGCCGCCGCACCTGTCTTCGGCACCGCCGATGATCAGCAGACGGCCCGGAGCTCCCCCGTGATCCACGTTCTGGCCTTCGTCCCGGACCGCGGTACGGTCCCCGACGCGGTGTTTTACCCTCTGTTACGGAAAATCAATCAGCGACTACGGATAGCGACCGCCTCATGCGGTGGTCGGGCTATTCGCTGCTGAGAATGCCGCGGGCCTGGCGGCCTCGGCGGCCGGCCGAGCGCGGTCGGGACAGCTCGTCGGGAAGCTGCAGCAGCGGGTTGGTGGCGCTGGCGACGACATCGCTCGCGATGTCGATGACGCGCCTGCCGCGACTCCGTGCCGCGGTTCTGAGCTGCTCGAACGCCTGGCGAGGCTGGATCCGGTGGCGCTCGGCCAGGACTCCGATGGCCTGCTCGACCCGGATCCGGGCGGTCAGCGCGTGCTCAAGCTGGCCGATGGTCGCCCGCAGCCTGCCGGCCTCGCTCGCGGCCGATGCGGCGGCCTGGGCGGAACCCCCGGCGTGGCCGGAACCCCCGGCGTGGCCGGAACCCCCGGCCGCGGTCGCCGTCGCCGCGCCAGCCGGCTCCGCGGGCTCGGGCGGCGACAGCTCGGCCGAGATCAGATCGGCCAGCACCATCGCGCTGGTCAGGTCGGGCATGTCCGCACCGCCGACCCGCCAGCCGTCCTTGGTCCTGCGTACCACGGCGTCCTCCGCCACCGCGAGACCTGGGGCCGCCGTGTCGCTGCGGTCCGCACTGGCCTCGGTGCCGTCGCGGGCGCCCGGGCCTGGAGCGTGGCCGCGGATCTCCGTCATCGAGAGACTGCCAGTTCTGCCAGCCGCTGCGTCACAGCCCGCACGGACGGGTTGGTCAGCGTGCTGCCGTCGGGGAACACCACCGTCGGGACCGTCTGGTACCCCCCGTTCACCGTCATGACGTGGTCAGCGGCGCCTGGGTCGCGTTCGATGTCAACCTCGGTTATCTCGATGCCCTCGCGGGCGAGCTGGCTCTTCAGCCGCCGGCAGTACCCGCACCACGGGGTGGTGTACATGATCAGTGGCTGGGCCATGCCGATTCTCCTCTTCCGACCGCCATTCTGGCATCTGGACACTACTAACGTCCGCATCTGCCGCTTGCTTCCTGACGGTCGCGTCCCGATCGTCCCTGACGGTCCGGTCCGGTCCCGGCGCGGCAGGACGGCTTGCGGACGCCAGAGCGCGCCCCGCGCATGGTCGTCGCGGCCGTCTGGGTCAGGACGTCGTAGGCATGCGGCAGGATGGCGCGGGACAGGAGGTTCGACAGTGGACACCGCGCAGGGACCCGATGCCGTGCTGGCCGCGCTCGATCCGGAGCAGCGCGAGGTCGCGCTGGCTACCCGGGGCCCGGTGTGCGTCCTGGCCGGTGCCGGCACTGGCAAGACCAGGGCGGTGGCGCACCGGATCGCCTACGCGGTGGCGACCGGCATCGTGCCTGGCGGCCGTGTGCTCGCCGTCACCTTCACCACCAAGGCCGCCGGTGAGCTGCGCGGCAGGCTCAGGCAGCTGAGCGCCGCGGTGCCCGGCACCGGGCTCGAACAGGTTCAGGCCAGGACCTTTCACGCGGCCGCGCTGCGCCAGCTGACTCATTTCTGGCCGGTCACTGTGGGCGGCCCGGCACCGGCCGTGATCGACTCAAAGGTCGGGCTGCTCGCCGAGGCGGCCCGGCGGCTCAGGCTGCGGCCCGGTCCTGCCGAGCTGCGGGACGCCGCGGCCGAGATCGAATGGGCCAAGGTGACCCAGGTGCAGCCCGACGACTACCCGCTGGCGATGCAGAAGGCAGACCGCGCCGGCCCGATGGCGCCCGCCACCATGGCCGCGCTGTTCGCGGCGTACGAGGAGCTGCGGCGGGAGCGGCATCTGGTGGATTTCGAGTCCGTGCTCGAGCTCGCGGCGGCCATCCTGGCCGAGCATCCGGCCGTGGCCGCCGCGATCAGGGACAGGTACCGCTACTTCGTGGTCGACGAGTACCAGGACGTCAATCCGTTGCAGAAGCTGCTGCTCGACCAGTGGGCCGGCGACCGGGACGACGTGTGCGTCGTCGGGGACCCCCGGCAGACGATCTACTCGTTCACTGGAGCCACGTCCGCGTACCTTAACGGGTTCGCACATCAGTATCCCGGTGCCACCGTCATCAGGCTGATCCGCAACTACCGTTCGACGCCGCAGGTGATCGCGCTTGCCAACCGGATCGGCGCGACCGCCGGGCGCGGCACGCTGAGGGTGCCGATGGCAGGACAGTCGGCGGCGGTGCGCCCGGCCGTAGCACCGGCGCTGGTGGCACAGCGGCCGACCGGGCCCGCTCCGCAGCTGACCGAGTATCCGGACGAGCAGGCGGAGGCGGCCGAGGTGGCCAGCCAGGCAGCCGGTCTGATCAGGTCAGGTACGCCAGCACGCCAGCTGGCCGTGCTGGTCCGGACGAACTCGCAGACGGCCGGGTACGAGCAGGCGCTGGCGGTCGCTGGCGTGCCGTTCCAGCTCAGGGGGGCCGAGCGGTTCTTTGATCGGCCCGAGGTGCGCCAGGCTGTGGGCCAGATCCGAGTCGCTGCGCGATCGGCCGCGGCACCCGGGCACGGCGCCGACGAAGACGCGGCGGCTCAGGTCCGCGACGTGCTGGCCGCGCTCGGCCTGAGCCAGGAGCCGCCGGCCGGCCGGGGACGGGCCAGGGACAGGTGGGAGTCGCTCGAGGCGCTGGCCCAGCTGGCCGCCGGCTTCTTCGCCGACGCACCGCAGGCCAGCCTCGCCGACCTGGCTGCCGAGCTCGATCTGCGCAGCGCGATGGGCCATGCGCCGACGATGGATGGCGTCACGCTGGCATCGCTGCACGCGGCCAAGGGACTGGAGTGGGACGCGGTCTTCCTGCCCGGTCTGACCGACGGCACCGTGCCGATCATCTATGCCCAGACCCCAGAGGCGATCGAGGAGGAACGACGGCTGCTCTACGTGGGGATCACCCGGGCCAGGGACCGCCTGTTCCTCTCGTGGTCGCTGGCGCGGTCGCCCGGCGGGCGACCGGCCAGGAAGCCGTCACGGTTCCTTGACGGCCTGCGGTTGAATGACGGACTACGCGGAGCAAGGGGAGGGCGCGGGCGATGAGCAAGGCTCTGGACGCGGTCGTGGAACTGCTCGACCTTGAGCAGATCGAGCTCGACATCTTCCGCGGCCGCAGCCCGGAGGGCGAGCGGCGGCAACGGGTATTCGGCGGCCAGGTGGCCGGCCAGGCCCTGGTCGCCGCCGGCCGGACCGTCCCGCAGGACCGGCCGGTTCACTCGCTGCACGCCTACTTCATCCGGCCAGGCGACCCGAACGTGCCGCTGATCTACCTGGTCGACCGGGTCAGGGACGGCCGGTCGTTCACCACCCGGCGGGTCTCGGCGGTCCAGCACGGGAAGATCATCTTCACCCTGTCCGCGTCCTTCCATCACCCGGAGCCCGGCGTCGAGCACGCCCGCGAGATGCCGGACGTGCCGCCGCCCGAGGAACTGCCGACCACGGCTGAGCGGATGGAGAAGCTGTTCGGCGAGGCGGCCCGCGAGTACTCAGCCAGCAACCCGATCGACATCCGCCACGTCGGCCCGCTGACATTCGAGGCAGCCAGGGACCCGTCCCTGCGCGTCACCAGCAGCATGGCCTGGCTCCGCGCGGACGGCGAGCTGCCGGATGACCGGCTGCTCCACGTGTGCATGATGACGTATGCGTCCGACATGACGCTGCTCGACTCCGTGCTGCTCGCCAACGGGCTGTCCTGGGCGGACGGCAGGACCGTCGGAGCGAGCCTGGATCACGCGATGTGGTTTCACCGCCCGTTCCGCGCCGACCGCTGGCTGCTCTACGCGCAGGAGTCCCCGGTCGCCGCCGGGGCCAGGGGCCTGGCCCGTGGCGAGCTGTACACGGC
>DATNIU010000211.1:0-31411 GCA_035604275.1 Streptosporangiaceae bacterium
GGAGAGCGATTCTGGACGCAGAAGTGCGGTTCAGTTTCCGCTGGGGGGACAAGGCGAACCTTTGGCCGGGCGTGCTGTGAGCACGCTCAACTATCACCACGTACGCCGACCCGGACCCGGACAAGCCGGAGGCCAGGCAGCAGCGTGCGGACGCGGCGCAGGTTCAGGGCGACGAAGGTTACCGGAGGTAACTCATCACGCACGCGGGGTGCTGTCGTGCGCCCACATTGCCGTATATCCCGTGCACAGGCACGCCGAATCGCCGAAATTGGCATTATGACGTGCATCACATTTCCGAGCGGAAATGATCACAATGCCGGCCTCATTCGCCATACAAGTGGCATTGCCCGGCCGGGCCGCCGGGCCGGCCTGGCGGCTGCCCAGGCGGCTGCCCGGCCATGCCGCGCCGCTGCCCGGCCATCTCGCGCCGCTCAGTATTCGGTCAGGGACCTGACCGCCGTGATCACCTTTTCCACCGTCGGGATGACCTGCTGCTCGAGCGCGTCGGCGAAGGGCAGCGGAACGCAGGCCGCGGCCACCCGCCGGATCGGCGCGTCGAGCAGCTCGAAGCCCTCGTCGGCGACGATCGAGGCGACCGTGCCGCCCCAGCCGCCCTGATAGGGGTTCTCCTCGACGATCACGAGACGGGAGGTCCGGCCGACCGACCCGAGAACGGTCCGCATGTCCAGCGGCACCAGGCAGCGCAGATCGACGACCTCGGCCGAGATCCCGTCCTCCGCCAGCCGCCCGGCCGCCGTGAGCGCCATCGGCACGGTGGCCGCCAGGCCGACGATGGTGACGTCGGCACCGGCGCGCGCGATCGCGGCCTGGCCTAGCGGGACCACGTGGCCATCGGGCGCGGTCTCCCCCTTGGTCGCGAACAGGCCCTTGTGCTCGAAGAAGACCACCGGATCATCGCTCCTGATGGCCGCCGCCATCAGCCCGATGACGTCGGCCGGCGTCGACGGGGCCACGATCTTCAGGCCGGGGATGGTGAGCGTCCAGTTCTCGACCGCCTGCGAGTGCTGCGCGCCGAAGCCCAGCCCGCCGCCGTTGGCGGTACGCACCACCAGCGGGACCGTCACCTGGCCGCCGGTCATGTACCGCATCTTCGGGATCTCGTTGGCCAGGTAGTCCCAGCAGCATGCGAAGAAGTCGGAGAACATGATCTCAGCGACCGGGCGCAGCCCGGTCATCGCAGCCCCCATGGCCATGCCCAGGATGGCCTGCTCCGATATCGGGGTGTCCCAGATCCGCTCCGGACCGAACTCAGCGAACAGCCCGGCGGTGGTCTTGAACACCCCGCCGGCGGCGCCGATGTCCTCGCCGAGCAGCACGACCGACCGGTCGCTGCGAAGCTCCCTGGCGATCCCCTCGGCCACAGCCTCCCGGTAGGTGATCACGTCCGCCATGCCGAACCTCCATCCGCCCACACATCGGTCAGCGCCTCCGCCGGATCGGCGGCCGGCGCCGCCCTGGCCGCGGCTACGGCCTCGGTGACAACCTGGGCCGCCAGCTCATCTGCCAGGGCCACCGATTCGGCCGGAACGCCGAGCGCGGTCAGCCTGGTGATGGCGATGTCCAGCGGATCCCGCCGCATCCATTCCCGCACTTCCTCCTCCGGGCGGTAGGTAGCCGGATCGGTGCGGCTGTGCCCGAAGTGCCGGTAGGTCCGCGCCTCAAGCACGGTCGGGCCGTGCCCCGATCTGGCGCGCTCAGCGGCCCGTCCGACCGCGTCGGCGACGACCACTACGTCGTTTCCGTCGATGACCTCAGCGGGAATCCCGTAGGAGGGCGCGCGGTCGGCGGCCGGATTGGCCACGGCGGTGACCGAGCCGATCGGCGTGTACTCCATGTAAAGGTTGTTCTCGCAGATGAACAGCACGGGCAGGGCCCAGACCGCGGCGATGTTCAGTGCCTCGTGGAACGCGCCGATGTTGGTGGCCCCGTCGCCGAAGAAGGCCACGGCCACCTGGCCGGTGCCGCGCAGCTTGGCCGACCACGCGGCGCCAGCGGCCATCGGCAGGTGCGCGCCGACGATCGCGTAGGACCCGAGCATCCCGACGGACGCCTTGGTCAGGTGCATGGACCCGCCCTTGGCGTGGCATACCCCGGTGGCCTTGCTCATCAGCTCGGCCAGGCATTCCGCCGGGCTGGCGCCCCTGGCCATGGCGTGATGATGGCCCCGATAGGTAGCGAACACGTAGTCGTCAGGCCGGAGCGCGGCGCTCGCCCCCACGGCGATCGCCTCATGGCCGGAGGCAAGGTGCGTGGTGCCCTTGACCAGGCCAGCGAGGAACAGGTCGTGCGCCGCCTTCTCGGTCCGGCGGATCACGGCCATCTGCTGGTAGAGCGCGAGCAGCTCGTCGGCTCCGATGGCGGAGACAGCACCGGGAGCGGTCATCGAGATGCACCCGCCGTTCCGCCCTCGCTAGATCCGCCATCGCCGGCCCCGCTGCCCCCGCGGCCGCCCGTTCCGCCGCCGTCCGCCAGGCCGGCACCCGCCGGGAGTCCTGTGCGGTCGTCCCGCCGGTCTGCACCCGCCGGGGGTTCCGGGGACTCGTCCCCCCGACCAGCACCCGCGGGGGGTCCCGGGGGGTCGTCCCCCCGGCCAGCACCCGCGGGGGGTCCCGGGGGGTCGTCCCCCCGACCGGCAGCCGTGTTCAGGTGCGACTGGCTCTCCCGCAGGGTGTCGAGCGCGCCGCCGACGGTCCAGTACTTGCGCCCGGCGACCAGCAGCTCCTCGGCTGGGAACTTCGTGATGACCTCGCATCCGTCCGCCGTCACGACGACCTCCTCCTCGATCCTGGCGGCCGACCATCCGTCCGCGGCCGGCCAGTAGGTCTCAAGCGCGAACACCATGCCCTCCTGGAGCGTCTCGGGATGGTCCAGCGAGACCAGCCTGCTGAAGATCGGCTTCTCCCAGATCGACAGCCCCACGCCGTGGCCGTACTGCAGCGCGAACGCGGCCATCTCGTCGGGAAAGCCGAACTCCTCAGCCCGCGGCCAGAGCGACACGATGTCGCCGGTCGTGACCCCCGGCCTGACCATGGCGATCGAGCGATCCATGTACTCGCGGCACCGGACGTACGCGTCGCGCTGGGCACGGGACGCGCTGCCCACGGCGAGCGTCCGGTAGTAGCAGGTGCGGTAGCCGAGATGGCTGTGCAGGATGTCAAAGAAGGCCGGGTCGCCCGGCCGGAGCAGGCGGTCGCTGAACACGTGCGGGTGCGGCGAGCAGCGCTCACCCGAGATCGCGTTGACTCCCTCCACGTACTCGCTGCCCAGGTCGTACAGGACCTTGCTGACCAGGCCGACGCACTCGTTCTCCCGCACGCCGGGCCGCAGGAACTCGTACAGCTCCTGATACGCGGCATCCACCATGGAGCAGGCCTGGGTGAGCAGCGTGATCTCGTCACGGGTCTTGGTGCGGCGCGCCTCGAGGAAGACCTGCTGGCCGTCTACGGTGTCGATGCCCTCGGCCCGCAGCGCGGCCAGGATCGGCATCTCGGCGACATCAATGCCGACCGGCGCGTCGGCCAGGCCGTGCTCCCGCAGCTCGGCGGCGACCTTCGCGGCGACGTCGGCGGCGATCCCGGCGTCGGGATGAAATGCCCCGCGCAGCGTGGAGATCCCGGCCCTGGCCCCGGTGCGCGCCGCGCCGGCCGATGTCGGCTCGCCTGGCGTGTGATCGAGCCACGGGTTGTACAGCTGGTGATGCCGGGCGGCCGAGCCGAAGTCCCAGACCACTGGCTCCCCGCCGCGGGGCAGCAGCGCGAAGCGGATCAGCTTGTCCATCGCCCAGGTGCCGATGTGCGTAGCGGTCATGTACCTGGTGTTGGCCATGTCGAAGCTGAGCAGCGCCCCGAGCTCGGACCGCTCCAGATGCGCCTTCAGCCTGGCCAGTCGCTCGGACCGCAGCCGGTTCAGGTCCACCCGCTGCTCCCAGTCGACCGCGTTTGACCCGAAGGTGTGAATTGCCATCGCCGCTACCTCGCTTCCAGGCCCGGTGAGATGCAGGAACGATTCCGATGTCGGGACGTCCGCTGGCACGGTCTCCCGGCCGGCCGCCAGCCGACGCTCAAGGACCAGCCGACGCTCACTGGCCGGCCGGCGCTCGCTGGCCGACCCGCGCTCAAGGACCGGCCGACGCTCAAGGACCGGCCGGCGCTCGCTGGCCGGCGGGCGCTCAAGAACCGGCTGCCGCTCACCGGCCGGCTACCGCGGCGGCGAGACTGCTGCCGAGGTCCGCGAGCATCACCGTCGCGGCGTTGCGCCCGGGGGCGCCGGAGACCGAGCCGCCCGGATACGTGGTCGCGCCGGTCTGGTAGAGACCGCTGATCGGCATCCGGTGGCTGGCCCAGCCGGGCACCGGCCTCAGTTCGCCAGACTGCGCGGGTCCCGCGTCGCCACCATGACAGGAGCCGTGCCAGTTGTGGGCGTTCATCCGCTCGAGATCGAGCGGGCTCTTCACCGCCGACGCGAGCACCACGTCGTCGGTCAGGTTGGCCGCGTAACGGCGGAGCTCGGCGAGGTTAGCCGCCGACACCTGCTGCTTCACGTCGTCCCAGCGCTCCGGACCGCCGACGAGCTCGTACGGCTGGAATCCCACGACCTTGAGCGTGTGCGCGCCGTCAGGCGCTCGCGACGGGTCGGCGACCGTCGGGCAGAGCACGAGCAGAACGGGGTCGTCGGTGGCTATCCGCCCGGCCCGGAAGTCGGTCGCCAGCCGCAGCATCCGATCGGCAGACTGCGGCGTCCCCGAGGCGACAGCCCGGATCGTCCCCCCGTCGACACCGAACTCCGGCGCCACGGTGGTCGCGTAGTGGCTCACGAACATGGAGATGCCGGGCTGCCAGGTATCGACGCCATAGCGGAAATCATCGCCCCAGGCGCCCGGCGGCGCCATCTCGACCAGGTGCTTGATGTGAATCGTGGACAGGACGGCGCGGGTCGCCAGGTACCGCTCGCCCGATTCGGTCTCGACCCCCGTGCACCGATCGCCCGCTAGCACCAGTCCGGTCACCCGAGCGCCGGTGCGGATAACCCCGCCGTGGCTCTCGATCACCCGGGCTAGCGCTTTCGGCAGCGTCGCCGAACCGCCGCGCGGCAGCGTCCAGCTGTGCCGCTGCCTGCCGTACGCGAGCGAGTACGCGAGCAGGCCAGTGCCGGGCCGCTCGGGCGGCTGCATCGTCATGAACGACATCCACAGCATGAACGCCCGGGTGTGCTCGTCGGAGAACTCACCGGCGATCACCTCCCAGGCGGACATGCCGTTCCTGCGCAGCCACCGCGAGCCGCCCGGCTGCCGGGCGAGCACCGCGCTGGCGGACTCGCCATGTCCCACCGGTGTGTACCGCGCCCGGCCGAGATCGGGGGCTACCTCCCGGTACCGCGCCATCATCGCGCGGTAGGCGTCCGCATCGCGCCGGGAGAACTTGGCGAACTCGGCACAGGTCCGCTCCTCGTCCCGCCACATGGTGAGCCAGGTCCCGTCCGGGAACGGCAGGTGCACGACCGGGTCAGGGTGCAGGTACTCGAGGCCGTGCGCTGCCAGGCCAAGCTCGTCATCGGCGAGAATCGGGCTGGCCTGGATCAGGTTGTGCGCCGTCGAGCACGTGTCGTGCAGGAAGCCAGGCAGGGTCAGCTCCTGCGATCCGGTGTCACCGCCGATGTCGTCAGCGGCCTCGAGCACAATGCAGGACAGGCCGGCCTTGGCCAGGTAAGCCGCCGCGACCAGGCTGTTGTGACCCGCTCCGGCCACGACGACGTCAAACGCGTCAGCCATCGCGATTGCCTCCCCCGATTCCGGCGCCCCAGGCCGCGACGGCGTTAAGCGTCCCGGCCATCGCCCTGGCCAATCGCTTCCCGTGCGGTCCCGGCACCAGCCGGGCTCGCCTCAGTCCCTTCGCCCGGCGCGGCCTCGGCGCCGGCGGACCCTGCGGACCCGGTGCCCGTGCCAGCGGCGCTCTCGAACCCCGCCGCCCCGGCGGGGTCGGCGCGCGCTCGATCTGCCGCGATCCCGAGCAGGCGCTGCGCGTTGCCGCTCAGGATGAGTTCCTCCGATTCCGGCTGGCCAAGTGCCCGGATCTCTTCGACCGGATGCCCGGCGCCCATGTCGAACGGCCGGTCCGAGCCGAGCAGCACCCGGTCTGCCCCGGCGTAGGAGACCAGATCGGCCAGCAGCGCCCGGTCGTGGGTGAGCGAGTCGTACCAGAAACGGCGCAGGCAGGCGTCGGGCCCGGCAGCCGACCGGGATCTGGCTTCCGGCCGCACCGTGAAGGCGCGCCGCAGCCTGCCACGGATGGCGTGCAGCCCGCCTCCGCCATGCGCTAGCAGGATCTTCAGGCCAGGATGCCGGTCGAGCACGCCGGCCGCGACCAGGTGCGCGGCGGTGATCGCCGTCTCCAGCGGATTCCCGACCGAGTTCCACAGGTAGTAGTCCTCGAGCGCGGGCAGCGCAAACCCGGTGGTCGTCGGGTGCACGAAGATCAGCGCGCCGGTGGCCTGCGCCGCCTCCCAGAACGGCTCGAAACGGTCGTCACCCAGGTAGGCGCCTGACACGCTGGCCGGGATCTCGGCCCCGAACAACCCGGGTAGTCGCATCAGCGCGGCGAGGCAGTCCGCTGCGGCCGCCGGGTCGCCCAGCGGCACAGCGCCGAGGGCGCTCACCCGGCCTGGCCGTGCCGAGGCGAGCCGCGAGAGCGCCTCGTTCTGCACCTGGCAGACCGCCGTCGCCTCGCCGAGTTCGGCCTCGGCAGGCACCAGCATGATCCACGGGGAGAGCAGCAGGTGGTCTACTCCCTGCGCCGCTGCCTGGGCGAGCATGGCATCGACGTCGCAGAACTCACCGACGATCGAGCGCAGCACCTTGCCGCGGAAGCCCACGACCGGCTTGCCGTCGGACCTGCCGAGCGTCGGACGCCACCGCTCTGGCGTCGCTGTAGTGGTCATCTCGGCGGCGATGACGTGGCAGTGGCAGTCGACGATCAACGCGCGTGCCCCGGCCCGGCGCCGGGAAGCTGGCCGGCCTCCCCGGACCCGGCCTCCGAGTCGGGTCCGGGGCTGCCTGGCGAGACCCGCCGGCCATCGGCGTGGACCGTGCCGCCTAGGTAGAGCGCGCCGATCTCGGGGTGCTCGAGCACCTCGCGGCCGGTGCCAGCGAGCCGGACGCGCCCGTTCTCCATCACCACTCCGTGGCTGGACAATCGCAGGCCGGCCCGGGCGTTCTGCTCTACCAGCAGGATCGTCTTGCCGCTCGCGTTCATCATCCTGATCGCGTCGAAGACGGTCTTGAGCACCTTCGGCGCCAGGCCGACCGATGGCTCATCCAGGATGACCAGAGCCGGGTCGAGCATCAGGCACCTGGCGAACTCGACCAGCCGCTGCTGGCCGCCCGAGAGACTGCCCGCCTTCTGGTCGGACCAGCTCGCGACGACCGGGAAGATCTCCTCGACATGGGCGCGCCTGCGCGCGAGCAGGGCACGATCGCGGAGAATGTAGCCGCCAAGGTCGATGTTCTCCCTGACCGTCATCTCACGGAACAGGCTGTGGTTCTGCGGGACGTGCACCAGCCCCATCCGCAGGATCTGCCTGGGGTTCTTGCCCGTCACCGGCTCGCCGCGGAACGTGATGACACCGCGCCGCGGTCGCAGCAGGCCGCTGATCGTCGCGAGCAGCGTCGACTTCCCCGAGCCGTTCGGGCCCACCACGCAGGTGATCCCGCCTTCCGCCACCGTCATCGAGACGTCGTGCAGCACGTCACCGCCGCCGTACCCGGCGACCAGGCCATCGACGACAAGCGCCGCGCCATCCGGATCAGCGAGCCGGCTCATCGTCATCCTCCGCGATGCCGAGGTACGCGTCGAGCACGCGCGGATCGTCCCTGACGATCTCGGGAGGGCCGCTGGCCACGACCGTGCCGTAGTCGAGCACCGTGACGTGCTGGCACAGGCCCATCACGAACTCCATGTTGTGCTCCACGATCAGGAACGTCTTCCCGGTCGCGTTCAGGTCCCTGATCCGGGCCCCGATCAGCTTGACCAGGGACGGATTCACTCCGCCGGCCGGCTCATCGAGCAGCACCACCGCCGGGTCGGCGACCAGCACGTAGGCGAGTTCGAGCAGCTTGCGCTGGCCGTAGGACAGCGTGTCGGCGAGCGCGCCGGCATGGCCGGCGATCCCGGTGAAGTCGAGCAGCTCCATCGCCCGCAGCCGGTCCGCATGGCCGCCCGCCCTGGCCAGCGGATTGCGGAACCGGCCGGCCTGCGCTCCGGTGTGCTGCGACGCGACCAGCATGTTCTCGAGCACGGTGAGCCGGGGAAAGATCCGGGTGAGCTGGAAGGTCCTGCCGATGCCGGCGGCGAACACGTGCTGCGGCGTCGCGCCGGTGATCTTCCTGCCCGCGAAGTAGATGTCGCCGGAGTCCGGTCGCTCGTATCCGGTGATGATGTTGAACAGAGTCGTCTTGCCCGAGCCGTTGGGCCCGATCAGGCCGGAGATGCTGCCTTCGGGTACCTGCAAGGTGCAGTCGTTCAGCGCATGCACGCCGCCGAACGCCTTCCAGACCCCGTCAGCTCTGAGCAGCTCGGTCACGGTGCCGCCTCCCTGGCGACCGGGCCAGCCGCTGGGGTCGCGGCCCAGCCCGCCGGGCCGGGGTCGTCGCCCGCCTCGGCGTCGACCGGCCCGCCCGGGACGGACCCGGCACCCGGCCGCGGCCGGCGCCTGGCCCGCCAGCCAGCCAGCTTCTGCGCCGTCGTCGGGATCACGCCACGCGGCAGCAGCAGGACGACGCAGAGGAACAGCGTTCCGAGCAGGATCTGGCTGAGATAGTCGTTCTGAATCTGGACTGTCAGGTACTGCTGCGCCGGCTCGATGATCAGCGCACCGAGCACGGGCCCGGAGACGGTTCCCAGCCCGCCGAAGAACGCCATCAGCGCCACGCTGACGTCGAACAGCGGATCGAAGCCGGACTGCGGCAGCACCTGGCCGATGAAGAAGAACCAGAGTCCGCCCGCCAGTCCGGTGATCGCTGCCGAGATCACGAAGGCCGAGAGCTTGACCTGAGTCGCCCGGACGCCAAGGCTCGCCGCCCTGTCCTCGTCGTCCCTGATCGCGCGGAGCTGCAGGCCGAACCTGGACCCCCTGATCAGCCAGGAGAGCCCGATGGCGACCAGCGCGAGCCCGAGCGCCAGGTAGTAGAAGCGCTGGTTGAAAGTGGTCGGGTTCCAGAGCAGGAACGGCGCCGCCAGGCCGATCGTGCCGCCGGTGAACGAGTTCAGGTCGAACGCCACCAGCTGGAAGATGAAGAAGATCGCGATCGTGATGACGACGAACGTGTGCCGCCTGACCCGCAGCGCGATCAGGCCGAACGGAACGGCGATCAGCGCAGCCACCACCATGGCGACGGGCAGCAGCGCGAATATCGCCGAGCCCGTTACCTGCCAGTCCCGTGCCGCGATTCCGGCCGCGTACGCGCCGCTGCCGAAGAAGACCGCGTGACCGAGTGAGATGTAGCCCGAGTAGCCGGAGAACAGGTTCCACGCGACGGCCGCGGCGACGAAGATCAGCGTCTCCACGCCGATGGTCGCGACCAGCTGATTGGTGAACACCAGCGGGAAGACGGCGGACAGGGCGACCACGACCGCGGCGCCGCCGGCCCGGGCCGCGACACCGCCGCGGGACCCGTGCGGCACCTGGCTGAGCGCCGCCTGCCGCGACACGGCCGGCGTCACTGCGCCCTCGCCGACTGCCGGCCGAACAGGCCAGCCGGGCGGAACATGAGCACGAGCACCAGCGCGGCGTAGAAGACGGCAACCGACCAGGTTGGCTGCCAGATGTCCACGATCGACTCGATGGTCAGCATCAGCACCGCGGCGGCCAGCGCGCCGCCGATGCTGCCGAGGCCGCCGAGAATGATCAGGGCCAGCAGCCTTGAGATCAGGTCGTAGCCGCTGTTCGGGTTGAACCCGCCGCCGGTGGCGCCGAACACCATGCCGCCGGCGGCCGTCACAGCGACGCCGATCCCGTAGGTCAGCGCGGATACCCGGTTCACGTCGATCCCGACCAGCATGGCCGCGGTCCGGTCCTGCATCGTGGCCCGCACGCTGTGGCCGAACCTGGTGCGGTAGAGCAGCAGGTAGAGCGCCGCCACCAGGGCCACGGCCATGGCGAAGCCGTACAGGTAGATGTAGGGGAGGTAGAAGCCGAGCATGTGCACGCCCGAGATCACGTACGAGGCGCTGAGCGACACGTCGTTAGGCCCGAAGGCGAGGTAGAGCAGGCCCTCGATGATGATCGCCACCGCGTAGCTGGCCAGCAGCGACATGGACGTGCGATCGCGGCCGCGCAGCGGCCTGATGAACAGCCACTGGATGGCCACGCCGATCACGAACATCGCGGGGACCGTGACCAGCAGGCCGACGAACAGGTCAAGGTGCAGGTGCACGGAGAGGACGTAACTGAGATAGGCACCCAGGATCACCATGATGCCCTGGGCGATATTGATGATGTCGAGCACGCCGAAGATCAGCGTCAGCCCGACGGCCATCAGCGCGTAGACGCCGCCGCCGAGAATGCCGTTGATCACGGCGTGAGTCAGAGTTGACGCCATCACCGGTCTCCGTCGCGTTCCGCTCCGTGCACCCGCCCGGTCAGCCGTTCGTCCAGGCTGGCTTCGGGTTCAGGATCTTGACCGAGCCCGCGGCGCCGACCGGCAGCACCTGGACGAACTTGCCGTTCTGCCACTGGAAGATGAAGGTCGTCGCCTGGAGGTTCCGACCGAGGGAGTCGAACTTCACCGGCCCCTGGACGCTGTTCAGCGTGACTGGGCTGTGCAGGTAGGCGATGATCTTCGTGTTGTCCGTGCCGCCGGTCGCCACGATCGCCTGCATGGCGACCTGTCCGACCGAGTAGGCCTCGGCCACGTCCGCGTTGATCCCGGAGGCGTTGCCGCCGTACTTGGCGATGTACTCGGCGACCATCTTCTGGCTCTGCGCGTTGGACGAGCCGCCGTACCAGGCGTTGGGCACCATGATCCCGCTGGCGTTGCCCGTGCCGACCACGCTGGTGAACGCGGTGCCCTGGTCCGGGCCGGCGGCGCAGATGAAGATCTTCGGCGTGAAGTGCTGCTGCTCGAAGGCCTTCATGAACGCGGCGACCGTCGGCACGTCGGTGGAGCCGAGCACCACGACGTCCGGGTTCTTCGCGGCCACATTGTCAGCCGCCGGGGTGTAGTCGGGGACCTCGGCAGGGAAGATCTTGGAGTAGACCGTCCTGATCCCGGCGCCCTCGAGCGTGGCCTGGGTCAGCTGTACCGGCGGGTCGGCGAAGGGGTCGTCCGCCATCGGATAGGCGGCGGTCTTCGGCCGCTGGCTGGCAGGCAGCGACTTCACCCAGTTCGCGAACGGCACGAGCTCGTCCTGGATCGGCAGGCTGACATCGAACACGTTGTGCGCCTGCTCGTTGGCCGGATCGGTGAAGACGCTCGGCGCGCCGCCGGCGCCCTCGATGAACGCGAAGCCGTTGCGCGCCGCCACTGCCGATGCCGGCGTGGTGAGCAGCGAGGAGAACGGCCCGAACGTGAGATTCACGTGGTCCACCGAGATCAGCTTGGTGTAGTTGGTGACCACCTGGGTCGGGCTGCTCGCGTCGTTCAGGATGTCCAGCCTGACCTGGCGGCCGAGTATGCCGCCCGCCGCGTTCACGTCGTGCGCCCAGAGCTCGTAGCCCCGCTCGAATGCCTTGCCGTCGGCAGAGAAGTCACCGGTCAGCGAGAGCGACGCACCGATCAGGATCGGCGCCTTGGTGGTTGGAGAGCCACCGGAGGAGCTGCTGCTCGAGCTGGAGCAGGCAGCGAGCATGGCCGCCAGAACGGCCGAGGTAATGCCGACAGACAAGAACCGGGCGCGGTGAGATCTCATCCCCGGTCCTCCTTCCGAGTTGATGGATGAAGAGATAACTGGTTGTTGCCGACGGGCTCGAGCCCGTCAGAGACCTCTGCGTTCTCGCTGGCCAGCTCCAGACCAGCGGACTGGGCCTGCAGCACGATCAGCGCCGCGAAGTCCTCCTCGCCGTATCCGTGGCCGATCAGGCTCTGAACGAGCTGATGCACCGCCGAGGCGACCGGGAGCGGGACCCCGTGCTGCCGCGCGGCGGCCAGCCCGAGATCGAAGTCCTTGCGCAGCAGCGTTGCGGTGAAGGTCGGATGGAAGTCCAGGTTCACGAAGGCGGGCGTCTTGTACCTGGTGAAGGTGGAGCCCAGCACGCTGTTGTTGAGGCAGGCGAGCAGTGCCTGCCTGCTGACTCCGCTCTTCTCGGCCAGGATGGTCACCTCGGCCAGCGACTGGGTCACCACGCCGAGGAAGAGGTTGTGGCAGAGCTTCACCGTCCTGGCCAGCTCGCCTTCACCCACGTAGGTCGCGCCCGATCCGAGCAGGTCCAGGTACGGCCGCACCTGATCGAAGGCGGTCCGCGCGCCGGAGACCGCGAACGTCAGCCTGCCGACGCTGGCTACCTTCGGGTTGCCCATCACCGGCGCGGCGAGCAGCACGCTGCCGTGCGCCGCAAGCTCCTGCCTGACCTGCTCGGAGGCCTCGATGGAGACGGTCGAGCAGTCGACCACGATCGACGGTGCCCGCCCGCCGGAGATCACGCCGGCCGGGCCGGTCAGCGCGTCGATGAGGTCCTGCGAGGTGCCCACGGTCACGAAGAGGATGTCCACCGAGCCCAGGCCGGCCGCCGTGTCCACGACCTTCGCTCCGGCCGCGGCCAGCGGCTCGGCCTTGGCCTTGGTGCGGTTGAAGACCGTCACGTCGCAGTCCGCGCCAAGCAGCCGGTGGATGAGCGCCACGCCCATCCGCCCGGTTCCGAGCCAGCCAAGCCGCCGCTCGCCACCCTGATCGGCCATATTTGTCCACCCCAGCATCCATGGCACCGCGTCGCGGACCGGCCTGTTCCGCTACCGCACCGCGCCAGAGCCAAGCTCGGCAGGTGCGATCACGCCGGTCGTGCCACGCCGCGTGCGGTGTGCGCCGGTAACAACGGCGCACTGTGCGGTTCGCTCGTAGCAATCGTTTGCAGCAACGAGAGTGACGTATCGGGCAGCATCTTGTCAATGGGAACTTTCCGCCGCCAGCCGCCGGCGCTGCCGTCGCGCCGCCGACCAGATCGACCGGGCCGTCCAGCCCCGGCAAACCGGGCAAACCGGGCCCCCGACCGGCACGGTAAACCCGGCCCCGACCGGCGTGGCAAGCCCAGCCGCGACCGGCACGGCAACCCAACCCTGACCGGCACGGCAAACCGGGCCCCGACCGGCACGGCAATCCGGGCAAACCCGGCCCCACCCGGCGCGGCCCGCGACTTAGCACGGATTTCGTGGCCACATTCCGGATAAATCGGGCGAGTTTATGACTGAATACCGTGCTAAGTCGGCACGTGACGGGCCAGGGCCGCTGAGACCAGTCGGCCGCGGGACTGTTATGCAAGGTGTCGGTATGCAAGGTGTTGGACAGATATGTCGCCGCCTTCTGCAATCGTGTGCAATGCTTGCGGCCATGGCAGACGGCCGGGTGACTGCAGCGGTGAGCCACTGGGCTCCACGTTTCATAGCTAATGGCGTAGATTACAACGATTTCGTGCGAGTCACGGCAACGATCGACATCTGGGATTCCTGGTGCGAACGCTGGTGCGAGGCGGGCGCGGTGCACGAGGAACTCGGCCGGGCCGCGCTGGCGGCGCAGCGGGACAGGTCGGCCGCGGCCCACCTGGCGCAGGCCGCGGTCTACTACCACTTCGCGAAATTCATGTTCGTGCAGGACCTCGACCAGATGCGCGCCGCGCACCAGGCGGCCGTCCGGTGCCTGGATGACGCGCTTCCCTACCTCGACCCGCCGGGCGAGCGCGTGGAGATACCTTTCGATGGCGCGGTCATCGCCGGGATCTTGCGCCGGCCCGCCGGGCAGGGACCGCATCCGATCGTGATCCTGATCCCCGGCCTGGACTCGGCCAAGGAGGAATTCCGGCCCACCGAGGACCTGTTCCTGCAGCGCGGCCTGGCCACGCTCTCCGTTGACGGACCCGGGCAGGGCGAGGCCGAGTACGACCTGCCGATCAGGGGGGACTGGGAAGTGCCCGGTGCCGCCATCCTGGACGCCGCCGCTGGCCTGCCGGGCATCGACCCGGCCAGGATCGGCATCTGGGGAGTCAGCCTCGGCGGCTACTACGCCGCGCGGGTGGCGAGCGGCGGCGACCGGGTACGCGCCTGCATCGCGCTGTGCGGCCCGTACTGCCTCGGCGACATCTGGGAACAGCTGCCCGAGCTCACCCGCGCGGCGTTCACGGTCCGGTCGAAGTCCGGCTCGGACGCCGAGGCCAGGCGCCGGGCCGGGGAGCTGACGATGGCCGGCCTGGCCGGCCGGATCACCGCGCCGCTGCTGATCGTGGCGGGCAAGCGGGACCGGATCTTTCCCTGGCAGGACGCCGAGCGGCTGCGAGCCGAGGCGGGCGGCGAGGCCGAGCTGCTGCTGCTCGCCGAGGGAAACCATGGCTGCGCCAACGTGCCCTACCAGCACCGGCACTTCAGCGCCGACTGGATGGCCCGCCAGCTAGGCAGCTGATCACTCCCGGCAACCCCGGCGGCCCGGCCCCCGGCGGCCCGGCCCCCGCCGCCTTACTCCCGACTACTCCCCCCGGCCGTCCATCCCGCCGTTCATCGCCGCTGGGGTGCGGGCGGTCAGCCGGCGGGCTGGCGGGCCGGCTGGCCCATGGCCCGACTTGCGCGCGCTGCCCCGGCGTCCCGTGGTGGCGCGGTGGAACCCCGGACGATGAGCTCGGGCGCGAGATAGAGGATCTCGTGCGGCTCCCCGATCGCGCCGATCCGCTCCAGGATCAGCCGGCCAGCCTCGGTTCCGACCTGGTAATGCGGGAAGCCGATCGTCGTCATCGGCGGCCGCAGCCGGTCGATGAACGGCATGTCGTTGAAGCCGACCACCGAGATGTCCTCCGGGCAGGCCAGCCCCGCGGTGTCCAGCGCGGCATAACAGCCCACCGCGAGCATGTCGTTCGCGGCGGCCACGGCCGTGCAGCCCGCACCGGCCGCGAGCAGCTCGCCGCAGCAGCGCTCGCCTTCCTCGACCGAGTAGGTCCGCGCGTACCTCAGCAGCGCCTCATCGACCGGCAGCCCGTTCTCGGCCATCGCCGCGAGGAAACCGCGGTACCGGCTGAGGCCGGTGGACACGTCCTGGGGGCCGGCGATGTGCGCGATCCTGCGGTGGCCGAGCGAGGCCAGGTGAGAGACGGCCATCGCGATGCCGCGCTCGTTGTCGACCGAGACGGAGGGGAAGCCGTAACCCTCGGCGCGCCGGTTCACGAGTACCACGGGCAGCCCGGCCGCCGCCGCCTCGGCAAGCAGCGAGCTGCGCAGATGTGCCGTCGCGAAGACGAACCCGTCCACGTGCCTGGCTCTCATCAGCTCGAACAGCAGGCGCTCGCGCTCGTCGTCGGAGTCGGTGTTGCCGATCAGCGCGACGTAGCCGTCGGCCGCGAGCCGATCTTCGATGCCCCGGACGATCGGCGGGAAGAGCGGGTTGTTGATATCGGGAATGAGTACCCCTACGGTGTGGGACCGCCGGGTCCGGAGGCTTCGCGCTACCGGATTCGGGCGGTACCCGAGTGAGCTGGCGGCCGCCCTGATCCGGCTGGCCGTCTCTTCGCTGACGAGCAGGCTGGTATCGGGATTGAGCGCCCGGGATGCGGTCGCCGGGTGCACGCCTGCCAGCGCAGCGACGTCCTTGAGCGTCACCGGGGAATCGGTCTGCATCGGCAGTCACGCTCCGATCTGCGGGCCTGGCAGCCAACAGCGGTGCCCAGCGTGCCGCCTCACGCATGCTAGCCGCAGTGACACGATTCGGTCACTAGGGCATCGCGGGCACGATCATGGCAGGCTTAGCACTGCTCGGTCCAGACCTGGCCAGGCAATCGGTATGGCGAAGCTGCCCTGGTACGGCTGTTGTCATCCGTACCATGCAAGCACAGTATTCCCGGTTCGTGACCTAGGTGTTCTAGCCTCTTGCCGGTACTCAACTGGATCCGTCAGGATCTAGGCTCGACTGACGGCACCTGGCCCCACCGTCGCTGACCGGGCCGCCGACCCAGGGTGCGGGTCGGCGCGCCAAACCCCGACCGGCTAGATCGTCCTGGAGCTGCGCAGATGACACTTGCACTCCGATATGCGGTCCGCTCCGACGTCGGCCTGCTCCGGGAAGGCAACGAGGACTCAGCCTACGCCGGGCCGCACCTGCTGGCGGTGGCCGACGGCATGGGCGGCTACGAGGCCGGCGAGGTCGCCAGCGCCGCTGTCATCTCCACCGTAGCGCCGCTCGATCGCACCGAGCTGGCTGAGTCTGACCTGATGGACGCGCTGGGGACGGCCGTGACCACGGCGAAGCAGACCCTCAGGCACATTGTCGATTCCGACCCAGCGGTCGGCAGCATGGGCACCACCCTGACCGCGATGCTCTGGTCAGGCGGAATAGCGGCAGTCTGCCATATCGGCGACTCCCGCGCCTACCTGCTCCGTGACGGCGAGCTTTACCAGATAACCCGTGATCATACGTTCGTGCAGGCGCTCGTCGACCAGGGCAGGATCCGTCCGGACGAGGTCGCCACTCATCCGCAGCGCTCGCTTCTGCTGCGAGCGCTCGACGGCCGGAGTGATGCCGACCCGGATCTGTCCATGCTTACCGCCCAGCTAGGGGACAGATACCTGCTCTGCTCCGATGGCCTGCCGGTCGCGGTCAGCGACGAGCTGATACTTCAGGCGCTCTCCGAGGTGGCCGAGCCTGGCGACGCCGTTCTCCAGCTGATCGAGCTGGCCATTCACGGCGGCGCTCCGGACAACGTCACCTGCATCGTCGCCGACGTCATCGACGCGGCGACCAGCCCGCTGGCGCCCACAACGGCACCTGTGGTAGCTGGCGCCGCCGCTGCCGTCGGCGGTCACGACACCAGGCCGATCGCCAGGCCCGCGGCACCGGAAAACCACGGGGTAACCCAGCTCGGCGCCCTGTCGACGGCATCATCCGGCCTGGCCGGCACGGTGCCGGCCGGCCGCCAGACAGCCCCGGGGCAGGCACGCTCCGATCCCGCCCCGGCCATGGCCGCGCGCTCCTCCCGGCATGCGGCCCGCGGCGGCGATGACGACGATCCGCCTCCTGCTCGGCGCCGGTGGCCGGTGATGACCTCGGTGCTCGCCCTCGTCGTCCTGCTGATCGCGGGCGGCCTGCTGATCGGGTACCGGTACACCCAGAGCCAGTACTACATCGGCGCGGACCACGGCCAGGTGGTCGTCTTCCGCGGCATCAACCAGTCGGTGCTCGGGATATCCCTGTCCAGCGTGCACCAGCGAACCGGGATCCCGCTTTCTGGCGTTCCCACCAACGACCTGGCGGAGATCCGCGACGCCACGATCGCCGGCGGGCTGACCCAGGTCCAGCGAAGCGTGGCAGCCATTCGCAAGGGTTACCGGACCTGCCTGGGCGCATACGCGAATCTGCGGCAATGGGTGCTGCACAAGCCCAAGCCGCACAAGCAGACGGAGATACGCAACGGCAGGAAGAGGGTGGTTACCGTGACCCCCAAGTACCGGCCGAAGCCGCTCATTCCGTCTGACTGTCCTCCGCAGCCCCGCACCTGACCGCCAGAACGCCAGCAAAAGGTCCCTGCCCGGTGCCACCGCCGGCCTCGCGCTCGGCGCCCGCCCGCGTCCCCCGGCCGGCTGCCAGACTCGCCGGCCTGGCCCAGCGCGGCGGCCAGCGCGTCATTAAGGTCGGTCACATGAGCGGACGGGCAGTTCTGATCACCGGCGGCTCGCGCGGCATCGGCCGCGCCGTCGCGCGGCAGTTCGCGGCGGCCGGAGATCGGGTGGCGATTCATCATCGCGACTCGGCCGGACTCGCCGCCGGGCTGCGGGCCGAGCTGGCAGGCGACGGGCATGTCGTCGTGCAGGCCGATCTCGCCGACGCCAGCGCCATCCGCTCCATGGTGGACGAGGCGGCAGACCAGCTCGGCGGGCTTGACGTGCTGGTCAACAACGCCGGCGTCTTCACTCCGCATCCGATCACGGAGGTCTCCTACGAGCAGTGGCAGGCACAGTGGCAGGCCACTCTCGGCGTCAATCTGATCGGCGCGGCGAACGTCACCTGGTGCGCGGTACGGCACATGACCGGCCGGGGAGGCCGGATCATCAACGTGTCATCGCGCGGCGCGTTCCGCGGCGAGCCGCGCTCGCCGGCCTATGGCGCGAGCAAGGCCGGCCTGAACGCGTTCGGCCAGTCGCTGGCCAGGGCGCTCGCCCCGTACGGGATCGCGGTCTCGACGGTGGCGCCGGGATTCGTCGCGACCGACATGACCAACGAGCACCTCAAGCCGCCGCGGGGAGACGAGATCAGGTCGCAGAGCCCGTTCGGCCGGGTCGCCGATCCGGACGAGATCGCCGCTGCCGTGTTCTTCCTGGCATCGGAGCAGGCGCAGTGGGCGAGCGGCGCCATCCTCGACCTCAACGGCGCCTCCTACCTGCGGACCTAATCGCACCATCGCGGAGTGACCGCCGGGCAACGCACGGCCAGGCCTCCGTGGTCACGAGCGCCCAGGTCGTCCGACGATGACGAGCCGCGGGCCGGCCGGGTGCGGTGCCAGCAGGCTCCTAGGGCCGCCAGCCGGCCGAGCTTGCCCAGGCCTCGGCGACGGCGATCACCAGGTCGACGACGGGATCCTTGACATCGGAGTAGACGCCGGTGTCCGGCGTGATCGCGGCCAGCGATCGCTTGAAGGCCGCGTACGCGGGCACCGCCTCGGGGTGGACGCGGAACCAGTCACGGAACAGCAAGGCCAGCCGTTCGCCCGGCGACCCGGCACGTCGCACGTGCAGGTTCACGTCGCCGTCGGGATGGTCCCGGCGCACCCAGAGGCGCTTCGCCCACTGGCCCGGATCGTCGTCCCGGCCGACCGGGACGTGATCTCGGTCGTACGTGGTCGGCCGGAAGCCGAGGCCCCCGAGCGGCCCGCCGAACGCCCGGGCCGCGATGTCCAGGTCGGCCACGCTGACCTGGACATCGAGAACATCCTTGGCATCCATGCCGGGGATCGCCGTGCTCCCGATGTGCTCGATCCGCTCGGCGCCGACGCCAAGCTGCTCGCGTAGCGTCGCGATCAGGGCCGCGGCCCGGCGCGGCCAGTCCGCCAGGTAGGCGACCACGACCGGATGGCCCATGAACATGACCGCTGCCGCCGATTCGGGCCCGCTGGTATCCGGTGCCAGCGGCGCAGCCATACGGCCAATGTACCGAAACTTCAGCGTCAACCAAAGTTGACACGGAGAGTTTCGTCAACCTATATTGACGTTCATGAGCGACGAAGTGCGGCTGGCGGAGGCCGCCAGCGGCGGTGACCCAGCCGAGGGCCTGCGGGCGGCTCGCGCATTGCGCGAGCTAGCCGAGCGCCTGGAGGTGCTCCAGGTCGATAACGCGAGGGCACAGGGCTGGTCCTGGCAGGAGATCGCGTTCTTCCTCGGCGTCAGCAAGCAGGCCGTGCACAAGAAGCATGCAGGCCGTCCGACCACCGGGTAGACCGCCGGGTAGACCCCGGGTAGACCGCCGCCAGGGCCATGGCACGCGAAAGAGAGGTTCAGATGTTCGAGAGGTTCGACAAGTACGCGCGACGGGCTGTGGCGCGCGCCAGGCACGAAGCGGTCAGGACCGGGCAGGACCATATCGGGTGCGAGCATCTGCTGCTTGGCATCTTCGCCGAGCAGGGCCAGGCAGCGCAGGCGATGACCGCCGCAGGGCTGGAGATCTCCGCGCTCAGGACGCACCTGCACGGCGGGACGACGTCAGCCGCTGACCCGCTGGACGCCGAGGCCCTGGCCTCGCTGGGCATCGACCTCGACGCGGTGCGGCGGGCAACCGACGCCGCGTTCGGCCCTGGCGCCCTGGACCGGGCCGGCGGGGCGCGGCCGGTCCGGCTCAGGCAGGCTTTCGGCCCGTCGTTCACCCCCGAGGCCAGGAAGACGGTGGAGCTCGCGCTGCGAACCACGGTCAGGATGAAGCAGCCGAGCATCTCGACCGGGCACATTCTCGCCGGGATCATCGATCAGGGGCATAACGCAGGGCTGGACCTGCTTGCCGCGGCCGGCGCGGACGCCGCCGCGCTCCGCGCAGACGTGATCAGGCGGCTGACGGACGCTGCCTGACCTGCCAGATGGGCCCCGGTCACGCGGGGGTTCGACGGCGGGAGCGGCCATCTGATGCCTGAGCCTGGTGCCTCAGCGGGACCAGCACGCGGAGCGTCGCGGCAGGTCCGCCGGTACCTCGCCCGCCCGGGCTCCGACGGCCGGCCGGTGGGTCACGCGGTCCCCGGGGCATCCCGTGGCATCCCGGCGGAGCTGGCGCGCTCACGCGCCCGGACTGCCCAGCCGCAGCGCGATCCGCAGGAAGGCATGTATGTCCGCCGACTCGGCGATGACCTTGCTTGTGGGCGCGCCCGCCCCGTGCCCGGCCGAGGTGTCGATCCTGATCAGCACCGGGGCGTCACCGCCCTGAGCCGCCTGTAGCGCGGCCGCGAACTTGAAGGAGTGGCCGGGCACCACCCGGTCGTCGTGATCGCCGGTCAGCAGCAGCGTCGCCGGATACTCTGCGCCGGCCCGCAGGTTGTGCAGCGGTGAGTAGCCCCGCAGCCAGCGATACTGGTCCGGGTCGTCCGGGTCGCCGTAGTCGGAGATCCAGGCACGTCCGATCGTGAACTGATGGAACCGCAGCATGTCGAGCACGCCGACGCCGACGACGCACGCGCCGAACAGTTCCGGGTGCTGGGTCATGCAGGCGCCAACCAGCAGCCCGCCGTTCGACCGCCCGAGTATCGCGATCCGGTCCGGCCGCGACCAGCCCGAGCTCGCCAGCCAGCGGGCGCACGCGCAGAAGTCGTCGAAGACGTTCTGCTTGGCTGCCAGCCGGCCGGCGTCATGCCAGGACCGCCCGTATTCACCACCGCCGCGCAGATTCGCCACGGCCAGCAGGCCGCCGCTCTCCACCCAGGCGGCGAAGAACACCGAGAAGGACGGCGTGACCGGGATGTTGAATCCGCCGTAGCCGTAGAGCAGGACAGGCACATCGCCGCTAGCCGCGAGATCGGCGCGGCGGACCAGGAAGACAGGCACCTCGGTGCCGTCGTCCGACGGGACGAGAACCTGCTCGGTCCTGAGCGTGCCCGGATCGAGCCTGGCACCGGACGGCTGGAGCACCCCGGTCTCGCCAGTCGAGAGCCGGTGCGACGACACCGAGCCCGACTCGGTGAACGAGGTCACCCCGAAGTGGACGAGATCGCTGCGCGGGCGGCCCGAGATGCCGGTGACCGAGGCCAGTCCTGACAGGTCGATCTGGCGCAGATACCTGCCGTCAAGGTCGTGCACCGCCAGCACCGAGCGCGCGTCCCGCAGGTAATGGCAGATCAGGTGACCGCCCGCGCAGCGCGCCTCGATCAGGGTGTCCGGCGCCTCGGCGATGATCTCCCGCCAGTGCGGCTTGCCCGGACGCTCGGTGTCCGCGGCCACCAGACGCTTGCGCTCGGCCTGATAATCGGTGATCAGGTACAGCGTGGTCCCGACGTTCGTCACGAAATCCGCCGTGGACTCAAAGTCCGAGGTCACGGCGCACAGGCCGGCTGCCTCGTCGGTGAGGTCGAGCACGTACAGCCTGGTCTGCGGCGCCGTGCCGGCCGAGACCGAGATGACCAGGAATCTGCCGTCGTCGCTGACCCGCGCGACTGGCAGCCAGTCCGGCTGATCAGGCGCGGCGAACACCAGCAGGTCGTCGGCGCGCGCCGTGCCGAGCCGGTGGAACCAGATCTGCTGGAGGCCGTGCCCGGCGAGGTACTCACTGCCCGGGGCGGGCGGATCAGGCGCCGCGTAATAGAAGCCGGAGCCGTCAATGCGCCAGGCGGCGCCGGAGAACTTGGACCACTCGATCGTGTCGTCGAGATCCGCACCGGTCGCGACGTCACGAACGCGCCAGGTCTGCCAGTCCGAGCCGGCCGACTTGGTTGAGTAGGCAAGGAGCGAGCCATCGCTGGTGACCTCGACGGCCTCGATGGCCAGGGTTCCGTCGGCGGCGAGGCCGTTCGGATCGAGCAGCGGGCGGCCGGGTCCGTCGGGCGATTCCATCACGTAGAGCACGGGCTGGTCCTGAAGCCCGGAGTTGCGGAACTGAAACCAGCGGCCGCCACGCTCGAACGGCACCCCGTACCTGGGGTAGTCCGATAGCTCGGTCAGCCGCTGCCGGATCGCGGCGAGATCCGCGCACTGCGCCAGCAGGGTCTCGGTCAGGTCGTTCTGCGCGGCGATCCAGGACGCCGTCGCCGGATCGGAGGTGCGTTCCAGCCACCGGTAAGGATCAGCGATCAGCTCGCCATGGAAGTCATCGGCGTCCTGGCCCATCGGGGTCAGCGGATAGCGCAACACGGCCGGACCAGCCCTCCTCCTGCCAGAGACACTCGTCAGCGATGGTAGCGAACGAGCCGTGCCTGTCCATTGCGCCTGCGGTTGATATGTTATTGCAAGAAGCTTGCAGAACCACGCCGGAGAGCACCGGCAGCCCTACGGGAGGTACCGCCTGATGGCAGACCGCGGAGACCGAATCGGCAGGATCGCGGCCGCGCTGACCCCATCGGAGTGGAGCAGGGTCGGCGGGATGACGGCGACCGTGGCCGGGCTGCACCTGCTGGGCTGGGGGCTGCTCGCCGCGGCTGTCGGCGGGCACTACCAGCTGAGCCGCGGTCAGGTCTTCGGCGTCGGCACCGGCATCCTGGCCTACACCCTGGGCATGCGGCACGCGTTCGACGCCGACCACATCGCGGCGATCGACAACACCACCCGCAAGCTGGTCGGCGAGGGGAAGCGGCCGCTCTCGGTCGGCTTCTTCTTCTCCCTCGGCCACTCCTCCGTCGTGTTCGCGCTCTCGGTCCTGCTGAACCTTGGCATCCGGGGCCTCGGCACGCAGCTGAGGAACGGCGGCTCCTCGCTGCACGCGGTCACCACCGTGATCGGGACGGCGGTCTCCGGCACCTTCCTGTACCTGATCGCCGGCCTGAACCTGGTCGTCCTGGTCGGCATCGTCAAGATGTTCGCATCGATGCGATCAGGCGGCTACGACGAAACCGAGCTCGAGCAGCAACTGGCCAAGCGCGGGCTGATGAACCGGCTGCTCGGCCCGCTGAACCGCCGGGTCGACACTCCGTGGAAGATGTACCCGATCGGCGTGCTGTTCGGCCTCGGCTTCGACACGGTCACCGAGATCGCGCTGCTCGTCCTGGCTGGCAGCGCGGTCGTCAGCGGCCTGCCGTTCTATGCGGTGCTTTCGCTGCCGATCCTGTTCGCGGCCGGCATGAGCCTGTTCGACACGGCCGACGGATGCTTCATGAACTTCGCCTACGACTGGGCCTTCTCGCGGCCGGTCCGCAAGCTCTTCTACAACCTGACCATCACCGGGCTGTCGGTCATCGTGGCATTCGGCATCGGAACCATCGAGATCCTCGGGCTGGTCAGCCATGAGGCCGGGCTGAGCGGCGGGTTCTGGGGCTTCATGGCGAACTTCAACCTGAACACGGCTGGCTTCGCGATCGTCGGGATATTCGCGATCACCTGGGCGATCGCGCTGGCGGTCTGGCGGTTCGGCCAGATCGAGCGCAAGTGGGACGCCGCCATGGCCGGTGCCAGATCTGGCGGCTCGGCGCGGCCTGTGCCATTGCCCGGGCAGGCTGAGGCGCTCGAGCGCTGGGCTGGCTCGCCGGAAGACCTGAGCGCCGAGCGGGTACCGGATATCCGGTAGCCTGCCCGGCTCAGCCGGTGCCAGGATCGCGCCATGGCAGCGCTGAGCCCGCAGGCCGCGCTGGCCGCCGCTGGCCGTAGGCTGGGATGACATCACGCTCGCGCTGAAGGGCACCGGCCGGCTGCCGTTGTCGGACGCGGAGCGATCGGGCATTGGCGGCCGCCGACAGGTTCCCGCTCTTCGGGCAGCCCGGCCGGCTCCTGACAGCACCGCCCGATTCGGCACCTGCCGCCAGAGGCCGCTGGCGGTAAAGATAGAATTGTCCTAAATATAGAATCCAGAATCAGCCAGCCGACGACCGAGGGGTTCCGTGATTCCCGCACAGGCAGCAGGCGCGCGGCCCGACGCGGGCCCGCAGGCAGAGATCTACCAGGCAGCGCGGCAGGACAAGCCGTGGGGCCACGAGCGGATCTTCGCGGCTGTTGAGGGCAAGTACGTCGGGAAGATCATCCATGTCAGCGCCGGGCACTCGCTGAGCCTTCAGTACCACGAGGCCAAGGAAGAGACGATCTCCGTCCTGTCCGGGGATGCCGTGATCCAGTACGGGCCGGTGGGCGGCGATCTCGCCGAGGTGACGTTCGGCCCAGGCGACACGATCCACCTGCCGCCCCGGATCGTGCACCGGATCACCGCCATCACCGACATCGTCTTCGCCGAGGCGTCGACAGCGCCGCCCGGCTGGCGCGAGGATGTCGTCCGGCTCAAGGACGACTACGGCCGGACCGGCACAAGCGCGCCCTGAGCCACGGCCGGCCGGCGGCAGCATCCAGGCGCCAGCCAGGCATCGGCCTGCGTCCAGTCGCTGACAACGAGGTGCTCGGTCGCGAACTGCTCCATGGCTGCTAGAGCCGCCCGGTCTCCTGCGCCGCCGCCGCCCTCGCTGACCTGGCGACGGCGCCGGCTCCCGCGATCCTGGCAGCAAGCATCACCGGGATGATCGTAAGCACGATCACGATCGACACCACCGCGTTGACCTCAGGCAGCTGCTGGCCGAGCCGGATAGCGCCGAAGATCCAGATCGGCAGGGTGTTGTTGGCGCCCGAGGTGAAGACGGTCACGATGACCTCGTCAAAGGACAGCGCGAAGGCAAGCAGCGCGCCGGAGACCAGGGCGGTGGCGACCATCGGGAGCGTCACGTACAGCTGCGTCTGCCAGCCGCGGGCGCCCAGGTCCATCGACGCCTCGGCGAGCGAGTCGGGCATCCTGCGGAGCCGGGCGATCAGGTTGTTGAATACCACCACGATGCAGAATGTGGCGTGCCCGATCATGATCGTCCACAAGGACAGCTGGATGCCGGTGAAGGTGAAGAACGAGCTCAGCGCGATGCCGGTGATGACACCGGGCAGCGCGATGGGCAAGACCAGCAGAAAGGAAATCGCGTCGCGGCCGAAGAAGACGAACTGCCGCAGGCTGTAGGCGACCGCCGAGCCAAGCACCAGCGCGATCCCGCTGGCGAGCAGGCCCACCTTGACCGACAGCACGAACGCGCTGCGGACCGCCTGGTCATGCCAGGCGATCGAGAACCAGTGCAGCGTGAAACCGGAAATCGGCCAGCTCTCTACCGTCGAGCGGTCGAAGGCGTAGAGCACGATGAGCACAATCGGCACGAACAGGAATAGCAGCACCAGCGTCACCCAGACGCGCAGCGCCAGCCGCAGGCCAGCCGGTTCCATCTACAGCTCCCTGAACGCGCCGAGTGACCTGGCGAACAGCAGGTAGCAGGCCATGATCGCGATCGGCACGATCGCCATGGCCGCGCCAAGCGGCACGTTGTTGAGCCCGGCCGCGTTGTCGTAGATGACGGTGCCGATGAAGACCGAGTTAGTGCCGCCCACCAGCAACGGCGTGATGTAGTCGCCGAGGGTCAGCGAGAACGTGAAAATCGACCCGGCGACGAGTCCGGGCAGCACCAGCGGCAGGATCACCGAGCGGGTGGTCCGCCACGTCCGTCCGCCGAGATCCTGTGATGCCTCGATCATCGATGAAGGGATCCGGTCGAGCGCCGCGTACACCGGGACCACCATGTACGGCAGCCAGATGTAGCAGAAGACGATGAACACCGCCCAGTTCGTGTTGATCAGGCCCGCCGCGCCCGACCGGCCCAGGCTCCAGTTCAGGACGCCGGTGCTGGTGAGAATCAGCTGCCAGGAGTAGACCTTCGCCAGATAGCTGGCCCACAACGGCAGCAGGATCGCCACGAACAGCACGATCCGGGTCCGGCCGCCGGCGATCCTCGCCATGTAGTAGGCGAACGGAAACGCGATGATCGCGTCCACGACCGTCACTCCGGCAGCCATCCCGACCGTCCGCGCGATGATCGACCGGTAGGCGGGAGTCTCGAAGATCTGGGTGAAGTTACCCAGGTTCCAGATCCGCTCGAGGTTGTTGGTGAACGGGTTGACCTGCCAGAACGCGGTGATCAGCAGCACCACGAGCGCGGCGATGTAGATCAGCAGAAACCATGCGAGCGGCGGGGTAAGCAGCAAGGTCGCCCGTGCCCACGGCCGACGCCAGAGCGCCGCGCTGGCCCGGGACCACATTCCCCCGGCAGCCTGCCCGTCAGTAACAGTCACCGCACGCATCCCGCCTACACCTCAAGCCCCGCCAGCCCCGGCCGCCGTCGGGCGCAGCCGCGATGGATTGCGCATCCGAGCATGGTTTTTCGTGTCGGAATGCGCAATCCACCAGGGACCGTGCCGGCCGCCAGGGCCGGAACCGCCGCGCCTGCGACGGTCACTTGACCTGGGTATTCCACGCGTTCACCCACTGCGAGTACGGCACACAGTCCTGCTTGCCGTTGTCGCAGGTCGCCACCGGTGTCTTCCATAGCGAGATGGTCCTGAAGTAGCTGATCGGCGCGTTCGCGTGGTACAGCTCGCACGAGCCCGCCTGGAGCTGGTTCATGATCGGGCAGGCCAGCTTGTTGTCCGGCGTCTCGCCATAGGTGATCGCCTGCATCGCCTGCACCTTCGGCGTGCTGATGTAACGCATCCACATGTACGCGCAGTTCGGGTGCGGGGCCTTCGCCGCGAGCATCCAGGTGTCCGCCCAGCCGGTCGCTCCCTCGCTCGGGATCACCGAGCCGATCGGGAAGTGCGCCGCCTTCAGTGCGCTGACCTGATACGGCCAGCCGGCGCCCACTACCACGTCGCCGTTCTTGAACGCCGAGATCTCCTGCGACGCCAGTGCCCAGTACGACTTGAGCAACGGGCGCTGACTGGCCAGCAGGCTTACCGAAGCCTGGAACTGCGGCTGGGTCAGCTCGTAAGGATCGGTGATGCCCAGCTTCGGGTTATGCGTCTTCAGGTACAGCGCGGCATCGGCGATCTGGATCGGGTTGTCCGGGACAGTGATCTTGCCCCGGTACTGCGGGCTGTAGATGACGCTCCACGACGGCGGCGCCGACTTGAACGCCTTCTGGCTGTACATCAGGACGTTCGGGCCCCACTGCAGCGACACGCCGTAGTGCACGCCGTTGACGGTGTTGAACGGCGGCGCCTGGAAGGCCGGGAAGAAGTCCTTCCAGCTGGGGATCAGGCCGATGTTGACCGGCCGCGCGTCGCCGGCGTAGATGATCCGCAGATCGGCGTCGCCGGATGAGGAGACCATGTCCCACTGGCCGCCGCCGCCGTTGGCCATCAGCGAGACCATCTCATCGGAGGTGTTGGCGTACTTGGCGTTCACCTGGCAGCCGGTCTGCTTCTCGAACGGCTTCACCCAGCTCGGATCGAGGTAACCCGCCCAGGCGATCAGGTTCAGCTGGCCCTCGCCCTTGCCGATCTTGTGCAGCACCGGCAGGTTCGCCGTCGGCACCTTGCCGACGGCACCGCCACCCGAACCGCCGCCGCTCGATGAACTGGTACTACAGCCGGCGATCAGCGCCACCACGCTGAGGAACACCGCGCCCCCCGCCAGCCGGCGAGTTCTCTGTCGACCATGCATCTGTTGCCTGCCTTTCCGCATCGCTCGCTAGGAGCGCGCGACCTCCCCTTGTGAGATCGTGATGGTCTGATCAGGCAGCCACGCGATCCTGGCCGGACTGCCGTTGGCGTCGTGCGTCGCCGCGGGCGCCTGCTCGTTCTGTCTCGCGACGACCAGTTCACCGCCCGCGTCGAGGGCGACGGTGTACCTGGTGAGCACACCGACGTAGACGATGTCGCGGATCCTGCCGGTCTCGACGTGCGCGCCTGCGGGCGGCTCCTCGCCGTCGGCCAGCAGGCGGATCTTCTCCGGGCGCACGGTCATGTGCCTGCCGCCGCGCTCGATCAGGTTGGAGATCCCGATGAAGCCGGCCACGAAGTCAGTCTCCGGCCGCTCGTACACCTCAAGCGGCGAGCCGACCTGCTCGATCCGGCCCTGGCTGAGGACCGCGATCCGGTCGCTCATCGACAGCGCCTCCTCCTGGTCGTGCGTCACGTACACGAACGTGATGCCGACCTCGCGCTGCACGTGCTGGAGCTCGAGCTGCATCTCCTGCCGCAGCTTCAGGTCGAGCGCGCCGAGCGGCTCGTCGAGCAGCAGCACCTCTGGCTCGTTCACGATCGCGCGCGCCAGCGCGACGCGCTGCCGCTGGCCGCCGGAGAGCTGCACGGTCTTGCGCCCGCCGAGTCCTGCGAGGCGGACCATCTCGAGCGCGCGATCAGCCCGCTTCCTGCGTTCCGCCCTGCCGACCCGGCGTACCTTCAGGCCGTACTGGATGTTCTCGGTGACGGTCATGTGCGGGAACAGGGCGTAATCCTGGAATACCGTGTTCACATTGCGCGCATACGGGGGCACCCTGGAGATCTCGCGGCCAGCGAGCTCGATCGTGCCGCCCTCCGGCCGCTCGAATCCCGCGATCAGGCGGAGCAGCGTTGTCTTGCCTGACCCGGAAGGCCCGAGCAGCGTGAAGAACTCGCCGCGCTGTATCTCAAGGTCAACCCCGGCCAGAGCGACCACCGGACCGTAGTTCTTGCGCAGTCCCCGCACGCGGATGGCCGGCTGCCCGCGATCGGCCGCATCGGCGACAGCGGACTGCGAGGGATCTGAGCTAGCGGTCATTCGGCCTGTTGTACCACGTCAGAGACGACCCGACAACGAGCGTCCAGCGGATTGAGATATGGGCGTAATCATACTCAACGCGCAGTTAGCCGGCTCGACGCCGCGCGGTTCCTGGCCAACTGGCGGCAGATGCGCGACTTGTCTGCCGGACACGGCACGGCGACGGCCTCGGCGGGCGCCTCATTGGTAGCGTCAGCCTGATCGATGCGCCACAGCGGCGCGGTCAGGGAGGGATGGTCGTGAAGGGCTTCAGGAAGTTCCTGCTCCGCGGCAATCTGGTCGATCTCGCGGTAGCCGTCGTCATCGGCGTCGCGTTCAACGCGGTCGTTCTCGCGCTGGTCAACTATCTGATCACGCCGCTGATCGCCGCCATCGCCGGCAAGCCGAGCTTCGGCAGCCTGAAGTTCATGATCGGCAAGACCGCCATCCCCTACGGGCTGTTCCTCAATGCCCTGATCTCGTTCCTGATCATCGCGGCCGTCGTCTACTTCCTGATCGTCGCGCCGATGGCCAGGCTGATCTCGGTGACCGACCGGAAGAAGGAGGCCACTGAGCGCGAGTGCCCGCAATGCCTCAGCCAGATTCCGGTCGCCGCGACCAGGTGCAAGTTCTGCACCGCCACCGTCCCCCCGGCAGACCAGGCTCCCGCGGCGCCTGCGGGCTAGCGGGACCGGGTAGCGCGGTTATCCGGCCGGAGGGATCACGGCAGGCACGCCCGCATGCGGCACCCGGCCGCGGCACCCGGCCGCAGGGAAGCGCGGCCCGTAGGCACCCGCCGGCCTAGCCCGGCGACCAGATGTACGGCGTGGTGACCGCCAGGCGGCTGAAGCCGGTTCGTTCCAGGATCGGCCTGCTCTCCGGCGACGCGTCGACGGTCAGGTACTTGTAACCGCGGCTGGCCGCCAGATCGGCGCGGTAGCGCACGGTCGCCCGGTAGATCCCGCGTCGCCGCCACGCCGGCAGCGTGCCGCCGCCCCACAGGCCGGCGAACTCGGTGCCAGGCAGGAACTCGATCCTGGCCGAGCAGACAGGCTGGTCGCCGGCCATCGCCACGACCAGGTCGGCGATCTCCGGCGTGGCTGCCTGCTGCGCGAGCAGCGACTCCCGCAGCTCGGACTCATCGCGCTGGAAGACGAGTTCCTGCACCGATGCGAGCCGGCGCACCCCGGCCGCGTCGGTGACCCGCTCGAGCCGGACTCCCTCCGGCGGCTCGGCGTCGCGCAGCGCCCTGGCGACCTCGGCGACCTCCGCGATCATCAGCGACTCGGGCTCCTCGGCCACGAGGCCCGCCGCCAGCAGCCGGTCGGCAAGGTCGGCCGGCTGGTCATAGCTGTAGAGCTTCCACTCGAACTTCTCGCCGCGGCCGGCGAAGAACTCCACCTGGGCAGCGATGGCCGCGTCGGCGCTGCCCGCGCCGAGGTCCGACCAGAAGATCCCTGAGCCGTCATGACCGGCCTGCGCCAGCCGCCGGATCACCGGCCCGTCCGGCTCGAATACCGCGCCCGTGCCGTCCGGCCTGGTGCTCTGCCGAACCTGATGGTTGAAGGCGGCCAGCACCGCTGCGTGATCCATGAAGTGAAGATCACCACGCCGGCCCGGGCCGCGGCAACTCAAATTCCGCCGAGCTCACGGCAGGCCGGTCCGCCGCCAGGCCGGTCCGCCGCCTTCGGCTAGGCACCGGGCGCCGCTCCCGGACGTCTGGCCCTCGGCAGCCTGGGCATCGCGTGGCCGCGCGTCATCCGGCTCCACTTGGTGAAGCCAGCCGCGGAGGAGTCCTCCTGCCCGTCGAAGTACGGGTCGGTCTCCGGCCCGTCGTCAAGGTAGGCCGCCAGTTCCGGCCTGGGCAGGAACGCTACCGCGGCAGGCCGTCTGATCTCGGCCGTCGCGCCTGGATCCTGGTCTGCCCAGCCCGGTCCCGGCTCTGGCTGCTGGCCCAGCTCGAGTTCCGACGTACCAGCCGGCCATGCGTAAGCACCCGAAGCGGCCTCGGGGCGCGGCCTCCCATCCCGGCCGACCGCAGCGTCGAGCGCGTCAAAGGCGGCTGTATCCACGATCAGGGACCGTTCGCCTGAGTCCGGTTCCAGGTCGGCGTACGGATTCTCGGCGGGGGCCCATGACCGGCGCTCCCGCAGCGCTGCCCTGATCCTGGCTTCCGCCTCGACCCTGGCAGCCGACGCGGCCTGAGTGAGCGGCCCTGGGCGGTTGGCCGGATCCCCGTGCGCAGCCGCTCCCTGTGCCCCCGCGTCCCGCGTCCCCGCGTCCCGCGTCCCCGCGTCCCGCGTCCCTGCTTCCCGCGCCGCGGCTTCGCGTGCCCCGGCGTCGCGTGTCTGCGCTTCCCGCGCCCCGGCGTCCCGCCCCCCGGCCCCCCGTACCGCAGCATCCCGCGCCCCGCCGTCCCGTATCTCCGATTCGCGTGCCCCGGCTCCCCGCGCCCCGGCTCCCCGCGCCCCGGCTCCCCGTGTCTCTGCCCCCCGCGCCGCGGCTTCGCGCGCCGCCGC
>DATNIU010000212.1:0-9435 GCA_035604275.1 Streptosporangiaceae bacterium
CGTCGGCTCGGCACGCGCCCCCGAGCTGATCGACGCCGACGCGGTCGTTCTCGCGCTGCCGGCCCGGCCGGCCAGCCGGCTGCTGGCAGGTGCCGGCCCGGGCAGCGCAGGCGCCGCCGCCTCAGCGCTGGCCGAGATCGACTACGCCAGCATGGCTATCGTCACCCTCGCCTATCCGGCGCCCGCGTTCAGCGAGCCGATCACCGGGAGCGGGTACCTCGTGCCGGCCGTGGACGGCCGGCCAGTCAAGGCCGTGACGTTCAGCACGGTCAAGTGGCCGCACCTGACCGGGATGCCCGACGCGGCAGCCGCCGCCCTGGCGCGGTCAGGTGAGCGGAACCGCGAGCCAGGTGCCGGGTCGGCGCTGCACGTGGTGCGGTGTTCCGTGGGCCGGATCGGCGAGGAGGCCGTGCTCCAGCGCGACGACGGTGACCTGGCCGCGCTGGCGGCGGCTGACCTGGCGGCCGCGACCGGGGTGACCGGAGCCCCGGTGGCCAGCCGGGTCAGCCGGTGGGGCGGCGGCCTGCCGCAGTACTCGGTCGGGCATCTGGACCGGGTCCGCCGGATCAGGGACAATGTCGCGTCGCTGCCCGGCCTGGCGGTCTGCGGCGCGGCCTACGATGGCGTCGGGATCCCGGCCTGCATCGCATCGGCCAGGCTCGCGGCGGACCAGCTGCTCGCCTACCTCCAGTCCCGCGCCGCCGTCGGCCGGCCGGCCTGATCCGGCGGTCCCGGCTGGCGGGCGCCCTGACCTGGCGGGCGGTCGCGGAGGATCAGGTGCTCGCCGAGGCGATCGGGCAGGCCGCCAGGCTGGCCGGCCAGGACCGCCGGACGCTGGCCGAGCACAAGCGACTGCCCTGCGGCGAGGTGGTCAGCACCTGCGGGACCGCCAGCGCCGCGGATGCGGGAGAATGACGTCTATGGCAGAACACGACGGCGGTCCGGCGGCCGGCCAGCCCGCCCAGGATCCGGCGACCGGGGCCGCGGGCGATCAGCGGCCGAAGGCACGCGACCTGAACCAGCTCATCCGTTACACGATGTGGTCAGTATTCAAGGTCCGGGACGGGGCGGCGGTCGAGCAGGCGGGCCGGGAGGCGCTGGCCGCGGAGGTCAGCGATCTGTGCGACCAGGCGGCGGGCAAGCAGGTCGTGACCAGGGGCTGCTACGACCTGCAGGGAATGCGCGCGGACGCGGACTACATGTTCTGGTGGATCGCGCCGTCCAGCGACGATCTGCAGGAGCTGTACGCCAGGTTCCGGCGGACCAGTCTCGGCCGGGCCAGCGAGCCGGTCTGGTCGGCCATGGCGCTGCACCGGCCCGCCGAGTTCAACAAGAGCCACGTGCCCGCGTTCCTGGCCGGCGAGGAGGCGCGGAACTACGTCAGCGTGTATCCCTTCGTCCGGTCCTACGAGTGGTACCTGCTCGACGAGGCCGAGCGGCGGGCGATGCTCGCCGAGCATGGCCAGATGGCGCGCGGCTATCCTGACGTGCGCGCGAACACGGTAGCCTGCTTCGCGCTCAACGACTACGAGTGGATGCTCGCCTTCGAGGCCGACGAGCTGCACCGGATCGTGGACCTGATGCGGCACCTCCGCGGCGCGCAGGCCCGCCGGCACACCCGGATCGAGATCCCGTTCTATACCGGCCGCCGCAAGCCGGTCACCGAGCTGGTCGCCGGCCTGGCGTGAGCCGCCGCACTGCCCTCGGGACGGGTGCCGGCCGCCTCGGCCAGCCTGCGGTGATCCCGGGAGAACGGCGGTGACCGGCCGCGTCGTGCTGTTCGGGCGGGAGCGGTTCACGGCCGAGCTGGCCTGGACGGAGCTGGCGCCGCTGCTGCCCGGCTGGACGATCAGGAGCTGCGCGCGGGACGCTGTCGCCGCTCATCTGGACGGCGTGGACGTGGTCTGCCCGTTCGGGTCGACGATCGACGGCCCGGTGCTCGGCGCCGGGACGTTCGGGCTGGTCCACCAGTACGGCGTTGGCCTTGAGAAGGTCGACATCGGCCGGGCGACCGAGCTCGGCGTCTGGGTCGCCCGGGTACCCGGGGAGGCGTCGGGGAACGCGGACAGCGTCGCCGAGCTCGCCGTGCTGCTCCTGCTCGCGCTGCTCCGCCGGATCGACGAGGCCAGGGCGGCGCTGCGCGATCGCCGCTGGGAGGCCCGGCCGACCGGAGGGTCGCTGCTCGGCGCCACGGTCGCGATCGTCGGCCTTGGCGCCATCGGCTCCGCGCTCGCACGGCGGCTGGCGCCGTTCGGGACCAGGCTGATCGGGATCCGTGCCCATCCGGAGCGAGGCGGCCCGGCCGGGGTCGAGCAGATCACCGGGCCCGACCTCCTGGCCGACGCGCTGAGCCAGGCCGACGCGGTGGTGTGCTGCGCGATGTTCGACGGCGGCAACGCGCAGATGTTCGGCCCGGCCGCCTTCGCGGCCATGAAACCCGGCGCGATCTTCGTCAACGTGGCCCGCGGCGGCCTGGTCGACGAGACGGCGCTGCTGGCGGCGCTTGATTCGCATCAGGTCGGCGCGGCCGGGCTGGACGTGCACGCGGCCGAGCCCGCCGATCCGGAGTCGGCGCTGCTCAGCCACCCTCACGTGCTCGCGACGCCGCACGTGGGCGGGCTCACCGAGGTGATGTTCCGCCGCACCGGCGCCGCGTTCGCCGAGAACCTGCTCCGCTGGGCTGCTGGTCAGCCGCCCAGGTGGGCGGCCAACAACCCGCCGGGCCGCCGGGCGATCCTGGCCGGCGGCTGACGGGTGCTCCGGAACTCGATGATCGGGTCGATCTTTCCGCAACTATCCCTGAGAAATCGACTCAATCGGCCCAGCGAGGGCGCTGGGCCTCACCGGGCGAGGTCGACCATGCTTCCGACGGCCTGCCGCCGCCTGGCGCGGCCCGCACGTCAGCTGGCCGTGGCTGTCAGCGCTGCCTCGATGTCGGACCTGTGGTCGTCCGCGTGCCGGGCGGCGATCGCGGCGAGCCTGCGGACCCGGCCTTCCGCGGCGTCGAGCTGGCCAGCGTCGAGGCCGGCGACCAGCGCGATCAGGGCGTCTCCGCTGGTCCGGATGTGACCGGCTACGTCTGCCTGGGTGACCGAGCCAGCGCCGGCGGCGTGCTGGGCATTGAACTCGTCGACGATGGCCGGGCTGACCTCCACGGCGTGCCCGGCGGCGACCTCGCCGATCCAGCGGGCCAGGTACTCGTAGGCATGCGCGACGTGGTCGATGATGACCCCGACCGGCCGGGGGTCGCCGTCGACCGGGGCCGCGCGCCAGTCCGCGCCGGTGCACCGCGCGGTGAACTCAAGCAGCCGCTGCCTGGCCGCGTCGATCTGGGCGGCGTGCTCAGCGGGGGTCATCTCGTCTGTCATAGCCGCCATCATGCCCGAATGCCTGACGAGTGGACCACGAGGGCACCGTGGTGCAGGGCACGCAGCCGGTGAGCTACGCCGCGCCACCGACCCCGACCTTTTCGACTGACCCGGCCAGGCGCCGCGGTTCAGGGCTCGGCAGCGGCCGGCTCCAGCGTGAGCGAGACCGAGTTGATGCACCAGCGCTGGTCGGTCGGGACCTCGTAGCCCTCGCCCTCGAACACGTGGCCCAGGTGCGAGTCGCAGTTCGCGCACCTGACCTCGATCCTTGGCCGGCCGAAGAGCGACCGGTCCTCGAGCAGGACCACCGCGTCGCCCGCCTTGGGCTGGTAGAAACTCGGCCAGCCGCAGTGCGACTCGAACTTGGCGTCAGAGCTGAACAGCTCGGCGCCGCAGGCGCGGCACCGGTAGACGCCGCGCGTCTTGGTGTCGGTGTACTCACCGGTGAACGGGGCCTCGGTGCCGGCCTGACGCAGGACGTGGTACTCCTCGGGTGTCAGCCGCTGCTGCCATTCGTCCTCTGAAAGCTGCGCGTTTCCCATGACAAGAAGCGTACCCGGCGGCCTGGCGGCGGGCCGAGGTCAGGCGGACGGGGTGCCCGTCGGCTTGGCCGGCCTGACCAGCCTGGGGAGCCTCGCCTTGGGCAGTGCCGGGACCGGGCCGCCCTCGACATCACCCGGGTTCAGGTAGCGGAACGCGACCGCCGCGATCAGGGCGGCCAGTCCCTGCGCCAGCAGGTAGATCCAGAAGTTGGACCAGTCGATCAGGCCCATCAGCATCGCCCCGAACATGACGGCGGGGTTGAACGCGCCGCCGCTGATCCCGCCGACGGCGGCGGCGCCGGCCATCACGGTGAAGCCGATCGCCAGCCCGAAGAACTGGTTGCCAGGCTGGTCCTTGCTGGTTGCCACGTTGAGCACGACGTAGACCAGCGCGAACGTGAAGAGGAACTCGGCGAGCAGGACAGCGACGATCGCGTGCGCGCCGCTGGTCGAGATCGTGTGCACGGCGACCGGGTTGATCACGAACCTCGCCAGCCAGCCGGCCAGGAACGCCGCCGCGAGCTGCGCCGCCCAGTACGGGAGGACCTCGCCCGCGGGCAGCGCGCCGCGCAGGAACACGCCGAGCGTCACCGACGGGTTGTAGTGCCCGCCCGAGATGTGCCCGCCCGCGTAGATGAGCACCATCAGCACGGCGCCGATCGCGATCGGCGCGACCGGTGAGTTGCCCAGGACCGCGCAGCCGACCGTGAAGACCAGGCCGAAGGTCCCGATGAACTCGGTCACGTACTTGCGCATCGCCACTCCCATCGCCGTCGAGGGACGCCGGCCGCCCAGACGGCCCCCGATCCCGGCGAAAAGGATCATAGCGACAACGCTTCAAAACGTTACTACGAACCGCAGCCCGGGAGTGTCTTCCGATCGCAGCTCAACCTCCCCCACGTGCCCGGCCGCCACGACGTCGTCGAGTACCGGTGCGAGCGCATCAAGCTCAGCCTTAGCTCCGCTCACCACCAATCGGGCGGCGGGCGCCCGCATGCTCAGCCTCGCCCCCGACTTGGCCTTCCGAATCGCCCCGATCGCAGCCGCCGCGCCGGCCAGCCCGGCGCCATCGGCCCGTTGCCCCGCCAGGGCGATGGCGGCTGCGCTGGCCGCCGCGCCGGCCCCGCCACCCGTCGCGATCGCCTCAAGCTCATCGGCCTCAGGCCAGCGCGCCCGGTGCACCGACCCCTCGTTAAACCACGACCACGCCTCCTCGGTCACGAACGGCAGCACCGGCGCGAGCAGGCGGAGCAGCACCGACAGCGCGCAGCGCAGCGCCGTCACCGCCGAGCTCGCGGCCGTCAGGTCGCGGTCGGCCGCATAGGCGCGGGGCTTCACCAGCTCCAGGTAGTCATCACAGAACAGCCAGAAAAACTGCTCAGCCAGCTCTAGCGCGAGCGCGTGATCATAGGCCTCGAACGCGGCCGTGCACTGCCGGATCAGCCCGGCCAGCCGGTCGAGCATCGCGCGGTCGAGCGGCGCGGTCACCGGCCCGCCTGGCCCGGCCGGCGGCGGGAAGCCGAGCACGAACCGCGTCGCGTTCAGGATCTTGATCGATAGCCTGCGGCCGACCTTCATCTGCGCCAGGTCGAAGGCGGTGTCCACGCCGAGCCGCGCGCTGGCGGCCCAGTACCTGACCGCGTCCGTCCCGTACTCGTGCAGCAGGTCGGCGGGCGTGACGACGTTGCCGGCCGACTTGGACATCTTCTTGCGGTCCGGGTCGATGATCCAGCCGGAGATCGCGGCGTGCCGCCAGGGCAGCGCCCCGGTGAGCACGTGGGAGCGCAGTGCTGTGTAGAACAGCCAGGTACGGATGATCTCGTGGGCCTGCGGCCTCAGGTCCATCGGGAAGACCCGGGCGAACAGGTCGGCATCGGCCGGCCAGCCGCCCGCGATCTGCGGCGTGAGCGATGACGTGGCCCAGGTGTCCATCACGTCCCGGTCTCCGGTGAAGCCGCCTGGCGCGTCCCGCTGGGCCTGAAGGTAGCCAGGCGGCGCGTCGGCGGCCGGATCGACGGGCAGCGTCTCGTCGGCCGGGACTATCGGCGCGTCGTAGTCCGGGGTGCCGTCGTCGCGCACCGGGTACCAGACCGGGATCGGCACGCCGAAGAACCGCTGGCGGCTGATCAGCCAGTCCCCGGCCAGCCCGTTCACCCAGTTGTCGTAGCGCACCTTCATGTGCGCCGGGTGCCAGGTCAGCTCGCGGCCGCGAGCGAGCAGAGCCTCCCGCAGCACGGGATCACCGCTGCCGTTGCGCAGGTACCACTGCCGGGCGGTGATGATCTCCAGCGGCGCGTCGCCCCTCTCGTAGAACTTGACCTGGTGCGTGAGGCGTTCCGGCGCTCCGCGCAGATCCCCCGACTCGCCGAGCAGCTCGGCGGAGCGCCTGCGGGCCGCGCTCGCGGTCAGCCCGGCGAGTTCGGCGTAAGCCGCCTGCCCGGCGCTCGTGGTGATCGCCTCCGGCGCCTCCGCGAGCAGCCGGCCGTCAGGGCCGATCACCGGGCGGGTCTCCAGGTGCAGGTCACGCCACCAGGTCACATCGGTGGTGTCGCCGAACGTGCAGACCATCGCGATGCCGGTGCCCTTGTCCGGGTCGGCCAGGTGGTGCGCGAGCACCGGCACGCCGACCCCGAACAGGGGAGTCCGCGCCGTCTGGCCGAACAGGCGCCGGTACCGGTCGTCCTGCGGATGCGCGACGAGAGCGACGCAGGCGGGCAGCATCTCGGGCCTGGTCGTGGCCACCACCAGCTCGGTATCCGGCAGGTCGAACGCCAGCCGCCAGTAGCTGCCCGTGCGCTCCCGGTCCTCCACCTCGGCCTGGGCGACCGCCGTGCCGAAGGTCACGTCCCACAGCACCGGTCCGTATGACTGATAGGCGCCGCCATCGGCCAGCGCCCGCAGGAACGCCCGCTGCGAGATGGCCGAGGGGCCGTCCTCGATCGTCCGGTAGGCGGTCGACCAGTCCACCGACAGGCCGAGCTGCCGCAATGCCTGCTCGAAGGCGCGCTCGTCAAGCTCGGTGAGCTGACGGCACAGCTCGACGAAGTTCCGCCTGGACACCGGGACCCGCCCGGCCTGGGCATTGCCCGGGGGCACCAGATCACGCTGATACGGCAGCGAAGGAGCGCAAGTCACGCCGTAGTAGTTCTGCACCCGCCGCTCGGTCGGCAGGCCATTGTCGTCCCAGCCGATCGGGTAGAAGACTTCCTTGCCGCGCATCCGCTGGAAGCGCGCGATCGTGTCGGTCTGGGTGTAGGAGAAGACGTGCCCGATGTGCAGCGACCCGCTGGCGGTCAGCGGCGGCGTGTCGATCGAGTAGATCTCGCCGCGGCTCTTGGACCGGTCAAACTTGTACTACCCGCCCCATTTCCCATTGACGGGACCACTTGTCCTCAATGCCGTCAAGGGTGGGCTTGGCCGGTATCGCGCTCCCAGGGCGGTGCTCGTTCATGAGCACATAATAGCGGCTGGGTGACGTCGGCGCCGGAAGTGATCTGTATCTAAGCGTCGCAGCACGATGAGAGATGGCCACGCCGCATCCGCGGCGGGGCCATCTCCTGAACTGGCGCTGAGGGCTACTTACTCAGCGCTACGGCGCCGCAAGAGCCGGGCAGCCGCCGCTGATCTCCGGGTTGGCGATCACCGGCGAGGTGAGCGTGCCGCCAAACCGCGCCACATCGGGCACGCCGTACTGGGCGTCCCCGCCAAAGGCCAGGGTCGTGACTCCTGGGATCCTGTTACCGAAGTTCCAGATGCAGGCGTTGGCCGGGAACAGATGGTCGATTCCCTGGGAAGCCTTGTTGGTCAGTGTCCAGTACGGATAGAACTTGGCCGCCAGCGGCGGAGCCAGGCAGAGGTTCCCGGTGAAGATGTTGCAGAGGAACTCTGACCCCGCGATGTCCGTCTCAAACTGGATGCTCGGGTATGAGTGCCCTGCCGCATCGAACGGCCCGGCGTATCTGATCGAGCTCGGCACGTTCGGGGATCCGTTCGGCCAGGTGTTCTTCTGGTAGGGGATACCGTCAAAGTCGAGGTCACCGTTCTGGAACCGGTCGTCCTGACAGAAGTTGACCGGTGATGTCTCCCTGACCGGGTGGCCATTCACGATCACCGGGCGGGTTCCCTGCGGGAGGCAGGCACCGTCGGCGAACTCGCAGAGCTGACCGCTGGCGAAGTTGTTGCTCGGACACGCGATCGGCCCCGTGGTTCCCTCGGTCTTCGCGTTGGCGCAGACGCCGGTCTTGGCGTTGCAGTCACCCTCGCCCTGGTCGCGCCTGCCTCCCTCGGACCCGCCGACGCAGGTGTCGAAGATCTTGTTGTCAACAATGATGCCTGGCTCGCTGAACGGGTTGTGGTGGGTGAGCGAACTGCAGACCTCCGAGTGCCCGGTCTCCTGCTGCATCAGCACGCCGCCTTCCAGCGCAGCCCACGGAACCTGGTTCTGCGGCGCCGCGGTGGCGTACTCGGCGTGGAAGGTGTGCGGGGTGCCGGCGCAGGTGGTGATGTTGGTGTTCATGAATCCGTTGGCAGCGCTGGCCGTCATGGTGCCGGTCTGGCCGGTGGTCATGTCCGTGACCGTGGTCGTGAAACCGGCTGCGGGGTCAGTGATGGACACCTTCAGCACGTCATTCGCGTGGAGCATGAGCGTGTGCGCGTTGGGCGTGAAGGTGGATCCGTTCGCCAACTGCGGGCTAGGCGGTCCGGCAGGAACGCCGTTGGTCTGCAGGAAGGCGAAGTTGACCGGCTCCTCGCAGTTGGGGTTGAGGTTGGCGAATCCGAAGTCGGCCTCCAGGCTGTCGATCGTCAAGGCCGCGCACCAGAGAGTCTGGTTGCAGCTCACGCTGTCGGCGAACGGGGCGAAGCCCGGCGGATAGAACTGCAGCTCCATGAAGGCCGAGCCCGCGTCGGTCGGAGCGCCGAGACCCGTGTTGGAGTCGCTGTCCGGCTTGCAGGGATTCTGCGGGTAGGACTGCGGGTCGCAGAGTGGCAGGCCGAACCAGGGTGCCGGGCTGAGCTCGCCGTAGTCGACTACGCTGCCGCTGTTGGTGGCGTGCCTGGCCGGGTCATGCGGGACCTTCATGAAGTACGTCATGGTGTTGCCCGACTTGGCCGACCCCGAGATGAACTTCACGCTCGGCTCGTCGTGCCCGACGTAGTGGCCGTTGTCGATGAACCGACCCCTGTTGTGATAGGTGCCCATCGTCGCCCAGCCCTTGCCGGACTTCGGGCCGCGCGGGTCGGTGCAGAGCCTGCGGAAGCCTGGGCTGACCGACTTGAACTTCTTGCTCCAGCCGTTGCAGTCGAGTTCGTTCACCTTGTTCGGCTTGACGGACTTAACGTGGCTAGCTGACCCGGCGCTGTGCGCTGAAGCCGGGTTCGCGGCGGCGATGGTCAGGCTCGCTATCGCCAGAGCGGGCGCAGCGACCAGCGCCCAGGTTGAACGTCTCTTGAATGACCAGCGACTTTGCACGCATCCACCTCTCGTTCTGGTCCACATTGTGAACAGACGCGGCTCATGGGCACTG
>DATNIU010000213.1:0-4624 GCA_035604275.1 Streptosporangiaceae bacterium
CGCCGGCCCCCAGACCGCCGAGCCCGCCGATGCCGCCATCACCCGGCCGTCCGCCGACGCCGGCCTGCCTGCCGCCGCCCCTGCCCTTCTTCTTGCCCTTGGCCTTCTGACCGCCACGCCGCATGCCCGGTATGCCAGGCATGCCAGGCATGCCGCCCCCGCCCATCATCTGCCGCATCATCTTCTGGCCCTCAAGGAACCGCACCACAAGCGAATTGACCTCGCCCACGGTGACACCGGCGCCACTGGCAATCCTCAGCCTGCGCGACCCGTTAAGAATCTTCGGGTTCCTGCGTTCCTCGACGGTCATCGAGCTGACGATGGCGGCGGCCCGGTCGAGGTCCTTGTCGCTGATCTGGCTGAGCATCTCCCGGTTCTGCGCCGCGCCCGGCAGCATCCCGAGCAGGTTGCTGATCGGGCCGAGCTTGCGGACCATGGCCAGCTGCTCGACGAAGTCCTCAAGCGTGAAGCCCTCGCCCGACGTCAGCTTGCCGGCCATCGCGGCGGCCTGGTCCTGATCGAAGGTCCGCTCGGCCTGCTCGATCAGGGTGAGGATGTCGCCGAGGTCGAGGATCCGGGAGGCCATCCGGTCCGGGTAGAACAGGTCGAAGTCCTCGAGCTTCTCCCCTGCCGAGGCGAACATCACCGGCCTGCCGGTGACCTGAGCGATCGACAGCGCCGCGCCGCCTCGGGCGTCGCCGTCCAGCTTGGTCAGCACCACGCCGTCGAAGCCAACGCCGTCGAGGAACGCCTGCGCCGTGGTGACGGCATCCTGGCCGATCATCGAGTCGACCACGAACAGGATCTCGTCGGGATCGACCGCGTCCCTGATCTCGATGGCCTGGCGCATCATCTCCTCATCGATGCCCAACCGCCCGGCCGTGTCGATGACGACGATGTTGTGCAGCTTGTGCCTGGCCTCGGCGATCGAGTCGCGGGCTACCCGGATCGGGTCACCGACCCCGTTGCCCGGCTCCGGCGCGAAGACCGGAACGCCTGCCTGCTGGCCGAGGACCTCGAGTTGCTGCACGGCGTTGGGCCGCTGCAGGTCGGCCGCGACAAGCAGCGGGGTGTTCCCCTGACCGCGCAGCCAGAGTGCGAGCTTCGCCGCCAGCGTGGTCTTGCCCGAGCCCTGGAGGCCGGCCAGCATGATCACGGTCGGCGCCACCTTGGCGAACCGCAGCCGCCTGGCCTCGCCGCCCAGGATCTCGATCAGCTCTTCGTTGACGATCTTGATGACCTGCTGGGCCGGGTTCAGCGCCTGCGCCACGTCCGCGCCGAGCGCGCGGCCCTTCACCCGGGCGATGAAGTCGCGCACGACGGGCAGCGCCACGTCGGCCTCGAGCAGCGCGATCCTGATCTCGCGGCACGTGGCGTCGATGTCCGCTGGTGAAAGCCGCCCGCGGCCGCGGAGCGAGGAGAAGACCTGCGTCAGCCGGTCGGAGAGTGTCTCGAACACCTGTGATGAACTCCTTCTTGCTGGCTATCCGCCGCGGGCGTCTACCCGCTGTGCTGTCTACCCGCAGGCGGCCGTGGTTGTCCACTCCCGCCGGGCGGCCGACCCGCGCTCACCCGCCGAGCAAGGCGTCGACAAACGCCTCCGGCTCGAACGGCGCGAGATCGTCCGGGCCCTCGCCCAGGCCTACCAGCTTCACCGGCACGCCGAGCTCGCGCTGCACCGCAATCACGATGCCGCCCTTGGCCGTGCCGTCCAGCTTGGTCAGGACGATCCCGGTGACGTCGACCACCTCGGCGAAGACCCTGGCCTGGCGCAGCCCGTTCTGGCCGGTGGTCGCGTCGAGCACGAGCAGCACCTCGTCGACGGTGGCGTGCTTGGAGATCACCCGCTTGATCTTGCCGAGCTCGTCCATCAGGCCGGTCTTGGTGTGCAGCCGGCCCGCCGTGTCCACGATCACGGTGTCGACGCCGCGGCCGATGCCGGCCGAGACCGCCTCGAACGCGACGCTCGCCGGATCGGCTCCTTCCCGGTCCGCCCGCACCACGGTAGCGCCAACCCGGCCCGCCCACGTCTCCAGCTGATCGGCGGCGGCGGCACGGAACGTGTCGGCGGCTCCGAGCAGCACGGTCCTGCCGTCGCCGATCAGGATCCGGGCAAGCTTGCCGCAGGTGGTCGTCTTGCCGGTGCCGTTCACCCCCACCATCAGCACCACGGCAGGCCGGTCGCCGTGCGGCGCGGTGTGCAGGGTCCGGTCCAGCTCGGGACCGACCTGGGCTAGCAAGTCCGCCCGCAGCAGCGACCTCACCTCGGCCAGGTCGCGAGTGCCGGCCACCTTGACCTCGGTGCGTAGCTGGTCGACGATCTGCCTGGCCGGGCTCGCGCCCATGTCGGCCGTGATCAGGATCTCCTCGATCTCGTCCCAGGTCTCGTCATCCAGCTTGCCGGAGGACAGCAGGCCGAGCAGCACGGAGCCGAACGCGGTCTGGGATCTCGCAAGCCTGCCCCGCAGCCTGACCAGCCGCCCGGCCGACGGCGGCGGCCGTTCTATGCCGACGGCCGGCGGCCCCGTCCTGACAGCTGGCCCGGCTGGCACTGGCGGCAGCGTGGCAATGTCCCCGCCCGACCCGGCCGCGCCGGTGTCAGGCGCGGCGGGCTGAGCAGCGGGGTGCTCGGCGATAGCCGTTCCGCCCGGCTGGCCCGGGCCGCCACCTGTTCCCGGCGTGACCCGGCCCCGGCCCCGGCGCTGGCCCCGGCGCTGGCCCCGGCCCCGGCGGACGCGCGGGACCAGCAGCGCGCCCGCCCCTCCGGCCACTACTACGACGATTCCCACGATGATCAGCACATGTTCCATGACGGCCCCAGTCTGGCAGAAGCGATAGACCAGCCGGGACAACCGGGCACCCCAGCTCGTGTTCGCACCGCCAGCGGAGGGCAGTTTTCATGATCGGGTCGATCTCTCAGCAAATACGCCTGAAAAAACGACCCGATCATGGAAACTCCAGGCCTGGACCGGCCGGCGAGCACGTACCGGCCGCAGTGGGCTGCACGGGGCCTGGTTAGGCTGGCTCGCGCTCCCGTAGCCGCTGGCTGATCACCGCGGAGACGCCGTCCGACCGCATGCTGATCCCGTACAGCGAGTCAGCGATCTCCATCGTGCGCTTCTGGTGCGTGATGACGATCAGCTGGGAACTGGCTCTCAGCTCGTCGAGTATGTTCAGCAGCCGCTGGACATTGGTGTCGTCAAGCGCCGCCTCGACCTCGTCAAGCACGTAGAACGGTGAAGGGCGGGCCTTGAAGATCGCCACAAGGAAGGCGATCGCGGTGAGCGACCGTTCACCGCCGGAGAGCAGTGAGAGCCGCTTGACCCGCTTGCCCGGGGGCCTGGCCTCGAACTCGATGCCGGTCGCCAGCATGTCGTCGGGCTCGGTGAGCACCAGGGCGCCCTCGCCCCCTGGGAACAGCCGGCCGAAGATCTGCTCGAACTCCCGCGCGGTGTCGGCGAACGCGGCTGCGAATACCTGCTGCACCCGGTCGTCGACCTCCTTGACCACGGTCAGCAGGTCACGACGGGTCTTGCGCAGGTCTTCCAGCTGAGTGACCAGGAAGGCGTGCCGTTCCTCGAGCGCGGCGAACTCCTCCAGCGCCAGCGGGTTGACCTTGCCGAGCTGGTCGAGCTGGCGCTGTGCGGTGTCGGCGCGCCGCTGCTGCACAGCGCGGTCGTAGGCGGCGGGCGGCTGGTCCTCGTCAGCAGCGGGGACTGGAACGTCGGGGCCGTACTCGGCGGTCAGCTCCTCGACGCCGACCGCGAACTCCTCCGCCGCACGGGTGGCGACCTGCTCGAGCCTGAGCCGCCGGCCTGCCCTGGCCACCTCGGTGCCGTGCGCCGAATCAACCACCTTGTCAAGCTCGGCCGAGACCTCCCGGATCCTGGCCCGGATCGTCTTGAGCTGCTCGTCGCGCCCCGAGTGCGCGAGCTCGGCCTGCTGCCGTTCCGCGTCGGCCAGCCGGCCAGACCGCTCGATCGCGCTCAGTGCCAGCCTCGCGCCGCTCGCGACCGCGCTGGCAACGGCTGCCTCGGCGGCCCGCCGCCTGGCCCGGTCCGCGGCCCGGCTGATCGCCTGGCGCTCAGCAGCCGCCGACGACGCCAGCGCCTCCGCTCGCCCGGTAATGGCGCGCAGCCGCTCCTCGACGGTCCGCACCTCGAGCCTGGCGTCCATCTCCCTGCCCCGCGCAGCCGCCGCGCTGTCGGCCAGCGCCTGCTTGGCATTGCCCCGCCCAGTGGCAGGGCTGATACCCGCGGCTTGCCCGTCGCCAGCGGAGCCGTGAAGCAGATACTGCCCCTTCCCCAGGCCGGCGGCGTCGGACGGGAAGGCCAGCCCCTCCTCGGCACCGCCACCAACCCCATCTACACCACTAGCCCCGATCGCGCCACCAGACCCGATCGCGTCACCAGACCCACCTGCACCACTAGCCCTGGTCTCACCACCAGACCCGATCGCGCCACCAGACCCAACGGCCCCCCCGGGACCGAATGCACCACCAGGGCCGAGTACACCGCCATCGGCGGACCCGCCAGTCCCAGCCAGCCCGCCAGTCCCAGCCAGCCCGTCAGTCCCAGCCAGCCCGCCAGTCCCAGTCAGCCCGTCAGTCCCAGCCGACCCACTA
>DATNIU010000214.1:0-6498 GCA_035604275.1 Streptosporangiaceae bacterium
TCGCCTGCCTCCCGCTGGTGCTCGTGACGATGCACGTCTGCTGGGGTGCCGGGTTCCTCACCAGCCCGCGCCGCCTGGTCCCGGTCGCAAGCTCGCCTGCCTGACGGAAGTGTCCTGGGCTGATGCCAGACTGATCGGATAACGCAGGAGAGGAACCGATCGGCGATGTCTCGCGCCCCTGTCCTGGTCACGATCGGGAAGCAGCGGCCCTTCAGCTGCACGGTCTGCCGGGGCACGCTCTTCTACGACCGGCAGGTCCAGCTGAACACCAGGGGATTGGAGTTCATGCGCTTGGAGTGGATGAACAAGTCGGGCATCAGCCTGATTTGCGCGCGGTGCGGGTACATGCACACCTTCGTGAACGACGCGATCGAGATGTGGGAGCAGGAAGGCGGTTACCCGGAAGCCGCTGCCCAGGACATACCCGGGTGATCGCGCTCGCGCTCAGTCGTTGCTTCTCAGCAGCATCTCAGCGACCCGCAGGTCGTCGGTGTAGGTGATCTTGAGATTACGCTCGCTGCCCGGCACCGCGCGAACCTCAATCTCGGGCAGGTAGCGCAGCACGATCCCGCAGTCATCGGTCGCGCTGAACTCGGCGGCACGCGGGTCGGCCTCGGCGAGCTGATGAGCGCGGCGGATCACCGAGAGACGGAAGCCCTGCGGCGTCTGACACCGGCCCAGCGTCTCGCGCGGCGGCATCTTGGTCATCACGCCGCCGGTCACCTCGACGATCGTGTCGGCGGTGGGCACAACCACGCCGAGCGCCTGACAGGATCTCAGGCCCGCGACGCAGTCCGCGATGATGCGCTGGTCGACCAGCGGCCTGGCCGCGTCGTGGAACAGCACGTTGCAATCCGGCCCGTCGCCATCCTGAGCGCCGGCGCTGGTCGTCACGCCGCGCCCGGCGCGGCTCAGCCATTCGATGGCGCGGCGAGTCGAGCCAGGCCGGTCCGCGCCGCCCGCGATGATATCGCTGACCTTGCCGTACCTGTCGCCGAGCGTCCGCCGCGCCTGCGCCAGGAAGCTCGGCGCCATCACGACCACGATCTCGTCTACGCCCTGAGCGAGCTGGAACGCCGCAACGGAGTGCTCAAGGAGGGTCCGGCCGGCCAGCGTCTGAAGCTGCTTGGGTGCGGTCCCGCCGAGCCGGAGGCCGGAGCCCCCGGCCAGCACCACGGCGACGGTTCGCATGACCGGACCCTATCCAGCCGCGCGGCATATCGACGCGAGCCGACGTCATAGGCGCATGCGCCGGCGGTCCTGCGGGCTCGGGGGCGGTCCTGCGCGGGCTCGGGGGCGTCTGCGGGCTCGCTGGCGGTCCTGCGGGCTCGCTGGCGGCGCTGGCCTGGCCCGGTCACCGGACGGCCACGAACGGCGGATGTCGGGCAGATCCGCGTTGCGCAGACGCTCCGGGTTTGAAAGGCCTGTTGGCCACTTTCCGCACCTATAAGTACGCTGAGTAACTGATCAATTTCATTAGGTCACTTCTCGGTGCCAGGAGGCCGTGATCGTCGCTGGACTGAAGCGGCCGGTCAAACTGAACCGGCCTGACGGCCGGGCTGCTGCCGCAGGCAGCGAGGGTGCCCAGCGGGTCACGGGCACCGCCGCACCGAAGCTCGCAGGCGCCGCGATCGCGATCGTGCGGACCGCCCGCGCCTGGGCTGGCCGGACTGCGGACTGGGCGCCAGGGCGCGGGCTCGCCCCGAACTCGCTCCTCGGGATCTCGCTGCTGCTCGCGCTGTGCGCGGCCGCGTGGTTCAGCGGTGGCACGGGGAACGACCTCACCCTGGGCCTGCTGGCGCTGCTCGGCTGGCTGTTCGCGTGGGTAAGCGCGGGTCGGCTGGCCACCGCGATCGCCAGCCCGCGGACCCGCAGGCCGCGACACCCGGCCTCCAGGACCGCGTCGTCCGGGGCGGTGTCGTCCGGGGCGGTGTCGTCCCGGGCGGTGTCGTCCCGGACAGCGGCTTCCCGGGCGGTGTCGTCCCGTGGAGTGTCATGCAGGGCTGCGGCTGCCACGGCGGAGACGTCGACGGCGCGGGCATGCAGGGAGGTCTCGTCGGCGGTCCGCCGCTTCGCGGCGGTCGGCCATTCCGGGGTCTTCCGGTCCGCGATAGCCAGGCTGGCGGTGCCCGGGCCGGGAGTCTCCCGCTCGGCCCGCGGAGCCACCGTTGGCGGCACCGACTGGCTTGTGCTGCCAGGCGCGACCTGGGATGACGGTTCCGTGCCGCTGGCGCCCGCAGGGCCCGAGCTGGCGGCAGGGCCCGAGCTAGCCGCAGCGCCCGCAGGGCCCGAGCTGGCGGCAGCGCCCGAGCTAGCCGCAGCGCCCGCGGCGCCCGAGCTAGCGGCAGGGCCCGAGCTGGCGGCAGCGCCCGCGACGCCCGAGCTAGCCGACGGCGATCCGCCTCACGGGTCAGCGGCGCGCTCTTTCACCTGGCCAGCGGCGCGCTCCTGCACCTGGCTGTCCGCGGTATCCGCGGTCACCGCCGAGTGCGTGATCTACGGCGGGATCGCCGCTGGCGGCCAGTCCGCCGGATGGACGGGCATGTGGCCCCTGGCGGCGATGACCATCATCGCGGTCGCGCTCGGGGAGACGATCGGCGGCTGCGGTGACTTCCGTAGCAAATCCGCCATCGAATCCGGTCCTGCGGCCCGTCGCGCCGTGCTGAGCAGGCGGACGATCGGGAAGGTACTCGTCCCGCCGGTCGGAGCGCGAGTAACGCTGGTCGGCGTGGCACTCGCCGTGCACGGTCCCCGTGTGGCGCTCTTCGTGGTCCTGGTCGTGGCGGTGGCCTCGGTCTGCTACCTCATCGTGGCAACCAGGCGGGCTGTCTGGGTGGCTTTTTCGCCGCAGGCCGACGACCCGCGGCGAGGAAGCGGCCCGCGGTGGCACCAGCGGACGAGGCCGTCGGCGGCGGATCCGACCAGGCGGGACGTGGTGCTGGCCAGCCGGGACGACGGCGCCGCGGCGCGGTGGGCGGGACGGGTGGTTCAGGGCAATCTGATCCCGCTGCCCCCGGCGATCGCCGGGGTAGCGGCCGTGGCGATGCTTTCATCACTCGGGCTGGCGCACTTGCCCGGCATCCTCGCGTTCGCGCCGCTGGCCGTCATGATGCTTGCCGCACCCGGCTCTGGTCATCCGCACGACGGTCGGCACGACTGGCTGGTGCCCGCCATGCTCCAGCTGGGGCAGTACGTCTACCTGGCCGCTCTAGGATTCGCCTGGACCGTGCCCGGGCCGGTCGTCTACGCATTGTGCGCGATCACCGCGGTCTGGTACGCGAGCCGGGCAGCCGATTCGGCCGGTACATTGGCCATGCTCCGGCGTGAACGGGACGAGGGCAGTGCGCCGGCGGCGTTCGCAGGCACCCCGATCGGATGGGAAGGCCGGATGTTCGCCGTCACCCTCGGCGTACTGCTCGGCGTGGCCACGTTCGCGTACCTTGCCGTCGCGGCGTATCTTGGGCTGCTTATCGGCCGGAGAATCGTCATCGGCCGCGTGCTACCACGGGAGGACGACCGCGGGTGATCGGCATAGTTCTGGCTGCGGGCACCGGGAGGCGACTGCGCCCTGACACTGATGCGCTGCCGAAGACACTGCTGCCCGTCGCTGGGACGACCACCATATTGGACATCGCGCTGCGGAACCTGGCCGCGGCGGGCGCCGGCGAGGTCGTGATCGTGGTCGGGTTCGCGGCGGACCGGGTTGCCGACCGGGTTCCGGACCTGGAACTCAGGTACGGCATGGTGATCGACCTCGTGCACAATGACCGTGCGGAGGAGTGGAACAACGCCTACTCACTCTGGCTCGCACGCGAGTACTTCAGCCGGGGCGTGCTGCTAGTGAACGGCGACACCGTGCATCCGGCCAGCGTGGAGAAGACCCTGCTGGCGGCGAGCGCGGCCAGTGCCGGGCCTGTTGTCGGAAGCGGTCAGGTGCCGGGCCGGGCCACGCCACGGGGCCGGGCCGGCCTCGCGGGCCGCTCCGCGCCGCTGCTCGGGCGACTGATCATCGCGATCGACGACATCAAGCTGCTGGCCGACGAGGAGATGAAGGTCGTGCTCGACGGATCTGGAGCGATGCTGCGGATCACGAAGGCGATGGACCCGTCCCAGGCCCACGGCGAGTACATGGGGGTCACGCTGATCGAAGCGTCGGCGGCGATCGGCCTGGCTGACGCGCTCGAGGTCACCTGGCGCCGCGACCCCGGCTTGTACTACGAGGACGGGTTCGCCGAGTTCGCCCGCCGGGGCGGTGAGGTTCTCGCGGCATCGATCGGCGCCGTGGAGTGGGTCGAGGTCGACGATCACCGGGACTTGCGGCGGGCCCGCCAGATCGCCGCGCGCTGCTAATCTCGCGGGAGACCGACACGCCGCGCCAGGCGGCTGTCACCCAGCGAACTGGCCGCGCCGTGATCTAACCAGCCCGTGATCTAACCAGCCCGTGATCTAGCCAGCCCGTGATCTAGCCAGCCCAGGGGGACCGATGCCGCTTCTGGCTAGGATGCTCGCCGCGCCGCTGGTGATCGATGTCAGGCCGGGTGCGATCGAGGGGCTTGGCGCGCTGCTGGCCGACCACAGGATCGCGACCGAAGGCCGGGTCGCCATCGCGCTAGGGCCCGGCCAGGGTGACACCATCGCGGCGGATCTGCGGATCGGGGCGCCTGCCGTGTTCCGGGTCAGCGACGGCAGTCATGACAGCGCGGCCACGCTCGGCCGGGAGCTGCGAGCCGGCGCCTACGAGGCGGTCGCCGGGATCGGCGGCGGCAAGACCATCGACGTGACCAAGTTCGCCGCGCACATGGCGGGCATCCCGATGGTCGCCGTGGCGACCAGCCTCGCGCACGACGGGATCGCCTCGCCGGTCAGCTCGCTCGAGCACGAATCCGGCAAGGGCTCATACGGCGTCGCGAGCCCGGTCGCCGTCGTCGTGGACCTGGACCGGGTTCGCAGCGCCCCCGGCCAGCTGGCCTGCGCCGGCGTCGGCGATGTGGTGGCCAATCTGTCCGCGGTCGCGGACTGGGAGCTGTCGGCCGCCGACACCGGCGAGCGGATCGACGGCCTGGCCGTGGCGATGGCACGAACCGCCGCCCAGGCCGTGCTCCTGCAACCGGGCCGGGAACGGTCGGATCAGTTCCTGACGGTGCTCGCGGAGGCGCTGATCCTGTCCGGGATGGCGATGGCCGTGGCCGGGTCAAGCCGCCCGAGCAGCGGCGGCGACCACGAGATCATGCACGCCATCGACCAGCTTTACCCCGGCACGGCGAGCCACGGGGAGCTGGCCGGCCTGGGCGCCTTGTTCTGCGCTTACCTGCGGGAGGACGACGAGCAGTTCGCGGCGCTATCCTCGTGCCTGGGCCGGCATGGCCTGCCCCGCAGTCCGCGCGACGTCGGCCTGACCCTGCCGGAGTTCGCCAGGGCAATCGGGCACGCGCCCGCGACCAGGCCCGGCCGGTACACGATCCTCGAGCGCCTCGCGTTGTCCGACGCGGAGATCGCCAAGCGAGTGGAGGAGTATGTCCGGGCCATCCCTGACTGAGCTGAGGGCGGAAGGTCAGCCGCAGGCGGTGCTCGACCGGCTCAACGATGAGCACTGGCTCGGCCGCCTCTACGGACGCAAGATCTCGCCTTACGCCACCTGGGTCTTCGCCCGGCTTGGCTGGTCGCCGAACGCCGTAACCGTGGCGTTCATCGTGTGCGGGATCGCGGCCGGCGTCGTGATCGCCTTCGGGGGCCTGGCGACCGCCGTGGTCGGCGCCCTGCTGATCCAGCTGTATCTAGTGTTCGACTGCTCCGACGGCGAGCTGGCTCGATGGAGCAAGCGGTTCTCGGTCACCGGCATCTACCTGGACGGCGTCGGCCACTACCTAGGCGAGAGCGCCCTGCTGGCCGGCCTCGGCTGGCGGGCGCAGGGTCACCTCACGCTCGCTGGCGACTATGTCACGGCCGGCGTAGCGGCCGCGCTGCTCGCGATGCTGGTGAAGGCGGAGACCGACAACGTCGTAGTGGCCAGGGGCAAGTCCGGACTGCCGGCCACGCATGACGACCAGGCGCTTGAGCCAGACCGGCCTGGCCTTGCGAAGGCACGCCGGCTGGCCAGTGTGCTCCGGGTGCACCGGATCACGCACGCGGTGGAACTCTCGCTGCTGATCCTTGTCGCCGCGATCGTCGATGCCATCCGCGGTGACCTGATGGCGACCCGAGTGCTGGCACTCGCCTGCCTGGCCGTCGCGGCTATGATGGTGGTGGCGCATCTGGCGGCGATCGTGGCATCCGGGCGGCTGCGGTGAAGCTCTCCATTGTCATCCTGACCATGGGCAACCGGCCGGCCGAGCTTGACCGGGCCGTGGCGAGCACGGCCGCGCTGCGCGACGCCGGGTCCGAGCTGGTCGTGGTCGGGAACGGCGCCGATGTCCCGCTGCAAGCCCCGCTCGGGCCGGCCGAGTCCTCGTCGGCGGCAGCCGAGTCCGGGCGGGTGCCGGCCGAGTCCGGGCGGGTGGC
>DATNIU010000215.1:0-2998 GCA_035604275.1 Streptosporangiaceae bacterium
GATGAGCCGGTGCACCTGCACCGGATGGTCCTGGCCGATCCGGTACGCCCGGTCGGTCGCCTGATCCTCTACCGCCGGGTTCCACCACCGGTCGTAGTGCAGCACGTGGGTGGCGCGGGTCAGCGTCAGACCGGTGCCGCCTGCCTTCAACGACAACAGGAATACCGGTATCTCACCCGCCTGGAACCGGGTCACCATCTCCTCCCGGCGAGGCACGGGCACCCCGCCGTGCAGGAACTCCGAAGCGATCCCGCGCGCGTGGAGATGCCGCTGCAGCAGCGTCCCCATCTGGGTGTACTGGGTGAAGACGAGCATCGATTCGCCGCCTGCCAGGATCACGTCGGTCAGCTCGTCGAACGCGGCCAGCTTCCCGGACCGGCCCTCCAGGGGACCCGGCTGCTTGAGGTACTGGGCCGGATGGTTGCAGATCTGCTTCAGCGCGGTCAGCAGCCTGAACACCAGACCAGCCCGTTCGATGCCCTGCCTGGTCTCGATCGCCTCCATCGTCTCGCGGACCATCGCCTCGTACAGGGTGACCTGTTCGGCGGTCAACGGCACGAACAAGTCCGTCTCGGTCTTGCGCGGCAGCTCGGGCGCGATGCCTGGGTCGCTCTTCCTGCGCCGTAGCAGGAACGGCCGGACGAGAGCGGCAAACCTGGCCGTGGCCTCGGCGTCACGGTATCGCTCGACTGGCACCGCGACCCGGCGGGTGAACGCCTCCAGATGCCCGAGCAGGCCGGGCGTCGTCCAGTCGAGGATCGCCCACAGGTCGGACAGCCGGTTCTCCACTGGCGTTCCGGTCAGCGCGATCTTGGCGCGCGAGGGCACCGCCCGCAGTTCACGTGCGGTCCGCGACAGCGGGTTCTTGGCGTGCTGCGCCTCGTCGGCGACGAGCAGACCCCAGCCGGCCTCGGCGAGCCGTGCCGAGTCGCGCAGCACCACGCCGTAGGTGACTAGGACGATCTCGTCGATGGCCAGATCCTGCAGGTGCCGCCCGCCCCCGTGGTACCGGCGGACCGGGACGTCGGGGGCGAACCGGCGTATCTCGCGTTCCCAGGTGCCGAGCAGTGACGCTGGGCACACCACGAGCGTGGGACCCGCCTTGGCTTCCCGCCGGTGCAGGTGCAGCGCGATGACCTGGATGGTCTTACCCAGTCCCATGTCATCGGCGAGGCAGCCGCCGAGCCCGGTGTCGCACATCCCGGCCAGCCAGGCCAGGCCCCGCTGCTGGTATGGCCGCAGCGTCGCGGCGAGCCCAGGCGGCGGATCGAGGGGCAACGGGGCGGACGCGATGCCCGCGACCTGTCTGGCCATGTCGGCGAGGGGGCCTTCCGCGACCACCGTGACCGTCTCGCCGTCGATCTCCGCCGAGCCCGCGAGCACGGCACCGAGCGCTTCGGACGTGCGCATCCGGGTCCGTGGCGGGCGGCGCAGCCGGTCGAGCAGGGCTGGATCGAGGATTACCCAGCGGCCGCGCAGCCTGATCAGCGGCCGTTTCGCCTCGGCGAGGGCGGCGATCTCGTCGGCGTCGAGCAGCGCGCCGTCGAGCGTGAGCTGCCAGCGGAAATCCAGCAGCGCCGCGAGGCCGAACCCGGCCTCCGTCAGTTTTTCCGGCGCCGGAGTGGGGACGGCCCGCAGCTTGAGGCCGTCGTCCAGCATGCTGGACGGCCATAGCACCTCAATCCCGAGGCCGGCCAGTTCCTCGGCGGCCGGGCCGAGCAGGCTGGCCAGCGAGTCGTCGTCGAGGTCGATGACCGACGGGCTGGCCTGCCGCAGTACCTCGGCCAGCGGCGGCCAGACCGGAGCGCCGCGCCGCAGGGCCAGCAGCAGATCCGTCTCCGCCTGCGGGCCGAACCTGGAGAGCACCGTCTCCGGCTGGCTCCACAGCGCGGCGGCATCGACGATCAGGCTCGGATCGGCGTTGCTGCGCAGCTGCAGCACGAGCCGGAACGTCGGCGCGGACCCTTCAACCCCTTGCGCTCCTTCCGATCCATCCGCGCCTTCGACCCCTTCCGCCTCTTCCGTTAGGGCGGCCTCGATCCGCAGGCCGAGACGTGCCCCGGCCGACAGGCCGTCGGAAGTATCGGCCAGCCACTCCGTGAGGTCGCTGACGCGGGTCGGCTCAACGGCGGCGAACGCGGGCGACGCGGTCGTCCTGGGCGCGGCGGGTGAGCGCGCGATCATGTCGGCGATCGCGTCCCAGAGGTCACGGATCAGCGCTTCCGGAGAGCGGAGCCGCATCGGGCGCGAGCCGGGAACCGCCAGCGGGTGCGCGGTCGGCGGGAAGACGGCGGCGAGCTCGCGCAGCCAGCTGAGGTCGGCCGGATCGAGCGGCCCGGCCCGCCAGACGTCCGTGCCGTCGGCGCCGACGGTCGGCAGGAGCCGGCCGCGTGCCACCAGGCCCACGCCCGCGGCGGCGGCCGCGGCCCATAGCCGGACGCTGTGCCGCACCGACCGCCCGGCCCGCTCATCGGGGTCGATGGCGAGCAGCGCCGGAAGGGCCTCGCCGAGCGGGATGAGATCCGCCGAGATCAGGCGCTTGCGTATGCCATAGGTGCCGCCAGGAAAGACCAGCTCAAGCTTGGCGGATCCCGAGCCTTTGCCCCAGAGCGCGAACATGCCGCGCCGGGGAATCTCGCCTGGTACGAAGACCAGCTCGCCGTCCAGCACGGGCCGTACGATACCGGTTCTCGCGCCGGGCCGCCGGAACTTCCGGGCGTGTCCGTTTGGTCAACCGGTCCGCCGCGCCAGACGCAACCTTGACTGCGGCACCCGTCGCCGCAACCTGAGGGGCGGGGCACCCCGCGGCCAGCTCGTCAGTGCCGCACGCCGATCGCGGTGAGGCGGTCGCGCTCGGCTGGCGTCAATTGGTCAGCTACGGTGAGAGCCCGGACGTTCGCGCTGACCTGCTCGGGACGTGTCGCGCCGAACAAGACGGTGGTTACCGACGGATTGAGCAGCGCGAAACCCATCGCGAGGCTGGCCGGATCCGTGCCTA
>DATNIU010000216.1:0-4738 GCA_035604275.1 Streptosporangiaceae bacterium
GTCGCGTCCGTGGCCTAGTAGTTGGGCAGGCAGTCCGTGCAGGTCGTGCGGAACTTCATGACCTGAACAGCCTGGCGGCTGGCCAGCATCTTCTCGACCAGTGCGGGCGTCAGCAGGACCGGCGCGACAGCGGTACCGGTCTGGCTGATCGTCTGTTCCTTCATGAGCCGGCCTTTCCGACGGAAACGATAAGTTGCCGTCAGCGTAAGAAGAAGTCTCAGCACGGTCAATAGCGCTGGCGACTGGCCGTTATTGGAGTGATACGTGATGCGTCAATTGAGAATTGGCTCGCTATAGCCAGATCACTCGGGCAGCACGGTCGCCCGCCACCGTGACGACGGCCCGGGCGAGGTGGGTCAGGTGAGATCAGAGGATCTGCCCGCTCCGTGGCTGCTATGTGAGCTTGTCCCGTTCTGGGGAATACCGCTGAGATAGTCATGCTGCCTACGGCGGGCTGCCGCCGGTCAGGAGGGCCGCCGGTGGAGCCTGAGGCGATCTACGAGGCGCTGCTCGAGCCGGGCGGCATCGAGGATCCTTATCCGCTCTACGCGGCCTTGCACCAGCACGGTCCCGCAGTCGCGGCCGGCCCCGGGCTAGTCCTGGTCCCCGGCTACGCGGCCGTCCACGCGATTCTGCGTGATCCGGACTTCGGCGTCGACGACGCGGAGGTTTTTGATCGCGGGTACCCGGAATGGCGAGATCATCCGGCGTTTTACACCCACGGCCTGCTGGGCCTCAACGGCGCCGATCACGCGCGGATCCGCGGCCTGCTGGCGCCTCCGTTCGCTCACCGGCGGGTACGGCCGCTGGAGCCCGCCATCAGCAGGCTGACCGATCAGCTGCTCGATGCCATGGCCGAGCTTGGCGCGGGCGGCGGCCCGGTCGACTTCATGCAGGAATTCGCGTACGCGCTGCCCATGGCCGTGATCTGCGAGCTGATCGGCGTGCCAGACTGCGATACCAGCACGCTCCGCCAGCTGGCCAGGAGCCTGACGGCGATCCTGGAACCGGAGATCGACGACGATGTGCTGGCCGAGGGCGACGCAGCCGCCGTCACGCTGGCCGAGATGCTCACCGAGCTCGCGGCGGACCGGCTAGCGCGCCCGCGCGACGACCTGATCAGCGACCTCGCCGCGGCGGCCAGCTCCGAGGACGGGCGGATCAGCCACAGCGAGCTGATCCAGAACCTGATCCTGCTGCTGGTCGCCGGCTTCGAGTGCTCGGCAGGCCTGTTAGGCAACGGGCTGCGGATCATCTTCTCCCACCCGGAAGCCGGCCGTACCCTGCGGTCAGGTGCGGTGACGCCCGCCGCGTTCGTCGAGGAGGCGCTCAGGTATGACGGCCCGGTACAGGACACCGGGCGGCGCAAGCGCAGTCCCGGCGAGGTCCACGGCGTGGCCGTGGACACCGATGACGAACTGGTCCTGCTGATCGGGGCCGCGAACCGGGACCCGCGCCGGTTCGCTGACCCCGACGCGTTCTGGCCGGGGCGAACCGACGGCGGCTCGCTGAGCTTCGGCGGAGGACCGCACTTCTGCCTCGGCGCCGCGCTGGCCCGGATGGAGGGAACGGTGGCCTTCCCCCGGTTACTTCGCCGGTTCCCCGGCATCACCAACGCGGGCGAGCCGGAACGTCGGCCGGGTGTCACGTTCCGCGGATTCGAGCGAATGCCGGTCAGCCTCTCTGAGCAGTGACCGGTCGATGGCAGAGTGGGGGGCATGGAAGGCTGGGCGCGCGCGGGGTTCGAGGATGTCGCGCGCGTGTTCCGGCGGCAGCTGCGGCGTACCACGGGCGGCGCGGCCGTCGCCGTGTACCACCGCGGTGAGCTGGTCGTCGACCTGTGGGGCGGGCGCCGGGCCGGCGACGAACCGTGGCAGCGCGACACCCTCGCGATGTGCTTCAGCACGACTAAAGGAGTCACATCAGCGGCGCTGCACTTGCTAGCCGATCGTGGGCAGGTCGAGTATGACTCGCCGGTCGCGGAGTACTGGCCGCGGTTCGCCAGCGGCGGCAAGGAACGCGTCACGGTGCGCCACGTGCTCACGCACTCCGCTGGACTGCACCGGATGCGCTCGCTCGTCGACCACGCGGAACGGATGCTCGACTGGGAGTACATGGTGGCGGCGCTCGAGCGCGCCGAGCCGGCCTACGAGCCGGGCAGCCGGCACGGCTACCACGCGCTGACGTACGGCTGGCTGGTCGGGGAGCTGGTCCGCCGGGTTTCGGGGCAGCCGATCGCGCAGTTCGTCGACTCCGAGCTGGCCGGCCCGCTCGGCCTCGACGGGCTGTACGTCGGGTGCCCGCCCGAGCATCGAAGCCGGGTCGCGCCGCTCGCCCCGATGGCTGCACCGCTGGGCCGCAGGCTGGGCCTGCGACCGGGTGCGGTGATGGGCGGCCCGGTCGGCCGGATCCCCGCGCTGCTCGGGCTGCCGGTCAGCCCGCGCCGGTTCGTCAATGCGCTGCTGCCGCGTGGCATCGAGGACGTGCTGTGGGGCGCCGAGATAATGGACGCCGAGGTGCCGGCGGTGAACGGGTTCTTCAGCGCCGTGTCGCTGGCGAAGCTCTACGCGATGCTGGCCGGCGGCGGCGAGGTCGGCGGCGTGCGGCTGCTCTCTCCGCAGACCGTGGAGCAGATCGCGGTGGTGCACTCCCGCGGACCCGACCTCGTCCTGGTCCTGCCGATGGGCTGGCGGCTCGGCTACCACAGCGTCTTCACGACGCGGGGCACGGTACGCGGCGCGTTCGGCCACTACGGGTTCGGGGGCTCGGGCGGGTGGGCTGACCCGCAGCGCGACCTCGCGCTGGCGATGGTGTGCAACCGCGGCGGCGGCACGCCGATCGGCGACCTGCGGCTAGCGGAGCTCAGCGCCGCAGCGGCCAGGGCACCTGGCGCGGGCTCACCGTCGTAACGAGCAGGCGCCCCGGTCAGGCCAGGGGCGGTCCGAGGACCGCGGTGCCGTAGCGGGCGAACATCTGCATGATCGCGGGCTCGTCTGGCGGGCCGTCTGGCGGGATCACATGCCCAGCGCGGAGCTGGGCGACAGCACGCCGATCCACCTGGCCCAGTCATCACCGACATGGACGAAGGTGTGCGGGGCTCCGTGGGGGACCAGCAGGAAACTGCCCGCCCCGACCGTGCGGCGAGTGTCGCCTACGCAGACGTCGAGCTGGCCTTCCAGCAGGTACCAGGCTTCGTCGATGGCGTCGTGGGCGTGCAGCGGCGGCCCCGGGACGTGCGGGGCGGCCCGGTAGTCGATCAGCGCGAATCCCGCGCCGAGCACATCGGAGACACCCTTGATCGTTACCTGGTCGGCGCCGATCGTGAACAGCCTGCCCTGATCCGCGGCCAGGATCGTGGTCATCGCCAGCCACCTCCTCCTTCAGATGCCGCTCTCATGCCATGTCGACTGATATCCGACACCGAGGTCCCGGTCAGATCACCGGCATTTCCGCGTTAGCTTCCCGGCTAGCCTGAGCTCGTGCGTCCCGCGGTCGGCTGTGCGGTCATCGATGTCTGCGGCGTGCTCGCGTTCGCGGCGATTGGCCGTCATGCCCACCACGACGGCGACACCGTGGCCGGGATCTGGCACACAGCCTGGCCGTTCCTGGTCGGCCTGCTGCTTGGCCTGCTCGCCGCGCGGGCCTGGCGGCGCCCGGCCGCCCTGGTGCCGAGCGGCATAGGCGCCTGGCTGGGCGCCGCCGGGCTCGGCATGGGAATCCGCGTGCTGGCCGGGCAGGGTACAGCGGCCGCTTTCATCGCCGTGACCTTCCTGGTCATGGCCTTGTTCCTGCTCGGCTGGCGGGTCACAGCCCGCGCCGTCGCCGCCAGAGCGCGCCAGGCGCACTGACGCCGCCAGTGACTGGCCGCTCGCGGGCATGATCGGGCTGCCTGTGCGGAAGCCTGCCTCCGATCAGCTTGCCCTGGAGTTCGGCGAGCAGAACGGCTAGCGGTCCTGAACCGTTGATCTTTCCGGGTTTCGCCAGTCCATCCGCCAAGCTCTCCATGTACTTGGGTGCGCGGTACTGGGTGCGCATGTCCAGGTCAGAGAGCGGCTGCCTGGACGGCATCGCGCGCCGGGGACTCCTTGATCCCAAGGCGCAGGTGCTCGATGTGGTAGACGGCCTGGTCCAGGAGCATCGCGACGTGAGAGTCGTAGAGGCTGTAGACGATGCTCTTGCCGGAGCGGGTGCCGGTGACCAGGCCGAGGTTGCGCAGCAGGCGTAGCTGGTGGGAGACGGCAGATTGCTCCATGCCGATCGCGTCGGCCAGTTCGGTCACCGCGCAGGGCGCCGAGCGCAGCCGGGTGAGGATCAGCAGGCGGCTGGGGGTCGCCAGGGCCTGGAGGGTGGTGGCGACCTTGGCCGCCGACTCGGCGTTCAGGCAGGCAGCCGGCGCTGTCTTAGCGCTGTCCGCCGCGTGGCCCATGCCAGTCAGTTTAGCGTCACGCATACACATGAACAGTTCTTCATTTAGTCCTGTATAGTGTGCAGGGCCCGCTCGATCACGCGGTGTCATTTGAGTCGAGCGCGGGCAGGACCGCGGCCGGGAGCAGCTAGGCCAGACCTCAGAAAGGCACACTCGCCGTGAACGCCAGAGACGACCAGCGCCCAGGGCACCAAGGCCACGGCGACAGCCAGCCGCATGACCAGGGCCACAGCCACGACGCCGGCCACGGCCATGCGCATGACCCCGGCCAGAGCCATGACCCCGGCCATGCGCATGACCCCGGCCAGAGCC
>DATNIU010000217.1:0-9755 GCA_035604275.1 Streptosporangiaceae bacterium
GGTCAGTCCGGGTGCGGCGGCCAGTCCAGGCCCCGCGGTCAGTCCGGGTGCGGTGGTCAGTCCGGGTGCGGCGGCCAGTCCAGGCCCCGCGGTCAGTCCGGGTGCGGTGGTCAGTCCGGGTGCGCTGGCCGGGCCGTTGCCGCCGGGCGGGCCGCTCTCGCTCAGCGAATCGCCGGTGGAGTGGCGGCGGATCGGTGGCGGGCTGCTGATGCAGACGGCCGACGCGGTGACCGAGCCTGGTGACGATCCGGCCAGCTGGCAGCTTGCCGCTGGCCCGGCGGCGGACGACGCCACCCGCGCCGATCTTGCCTTCGCCTGGCGGGCGTGCCGGGGGGTGAAGTCGAACGCCATCCTGCTCGCCGTCGGCCAGGCCGCGGTCGGAATCGGGATGGGCCAGGTGAACCGGGTCGACGCGGCCAGGCTCGCGGTGGCCAGGGCGGGCGACCGGGCGGCCGGGGCGGTGGCGGCGAGCGACGCGTTCTTCCCGTTCGCCGATGGGCTCGAGGTTCTGATCGAGGCCGGGGTGCGCGCCGTGGTCGAGCCAGGCGGCTCCGTCCGCGACGACCTGGTGATCGCCGCGGCACAGGCCGCGGGCATCACGCTTTACCTGACCGGAGTCAGGCATTTCTGGCACTGACCGGGAGCGGCGCATGATCGTTGAGGATCAGCCGCGTCTGCCGCGACCAAATCCTCGCGATCCTGACGACCCCTTTCAGCAGGACAGCGGCCGGGACCAAGGCCGTCCAATGCTGGTCCACCGGAGTTCTGTGGTCGAAAATGGATCATACCGGATGGCACTCCTGTAACATCCGCGCATTGCCGATCCGCTCTCGAGGACCGGCCGGGCGCACAGGGAGTTCCGGAATGACGATCGTGAGCATGAGCAGTAGGCCGGTGTGGTCGGCGGCCAGCCTGATGACCGCGGCACTACTTGCGGTCGGCGCGGCGCAGGGCGTCGCGACCGGTGCGGTAGCAGCGGGACGATCGGGTAAGCCGCGGCCAGTTCGTGCCGTCACCACCATCACGGTCGACACCAGCCAGACGCAGGGGCGGGTGAGCAACGGCTTTATCGGCCTCTCCTATCCGAGCGCCGGCATCAACAGCGGCAGGTACGCCGCGGTCGGCAACCTGCCGGCGCTGCTGGCGAACCTGGGGCCTTCGGTGCTGCGGTTCGGCGGGAACTCGGTCGACTACTCCGCCTATCAGGGCATCACGCCCGCCGCTCTGACCGGGCTGGCCGGGCTCGCCAAGAAGACCGGGTGGACGGTGCTCTACTCGGTCAATCTCGGCTACTTCAACGCGGCTAACGTGACCGCCGACGTACGGAACGTCGCCACCAAGCTGGGAGCGAGCCTGTTCGGCGTGGCCTGCGGCAACGAGCCGGAGGACTTTCCCGGCCGGGAGCGGCCGGCCAGCTACACCGAGCAGGATTACCTGACGACCGACGTTCCCGCCTGCTACCAGGCCGTCCGGGCGGGAGCGCCGAACGCGCCCTTCACCGGGCCCAATACCTTCCACACCAGCTGGCTGCTGCCCTATGCGACCGCGGAGAAGGGCAGACTCAAGTACCTGGTGGAGCACTACTACCCGATGACGAACTGCCATTCGGGGCAGAACACCGCGGCTGAGCTGATCTCCACCTCGACCATGGCCAAAGAGACCTACATGCTCGCGCAGGTGAAGGCCGCGGCGGCGGTGGCGAAGGTGCCGTTCATCATCGGCGAGACGAACTCGGCATCGTGCGGCGGGATCCCCGGCATCGGCGATACGTACGCCTCCGCGCTTTGGGCGGCGAGCTGGATCATGACCGGCGCCGAGCACGGCGCCCACGCGATGTACTTCAACGGCTCACTGTCCGACTGCATCGTCTACACGCCGCTGTGCACCACCGGGGGCACGCAGTACACGGCGCGGCCGGTCTATTACGGCCTGCTGTTCGCGCACCTGATGGGCACCGGCTGGACCCTCCCGGTCACGGTGCCAGCCACGGCCAGCCTGGCCGCGTTCGCGGTGCGGAATTCTCCCGGCAACGTCCGGGTGATGGTGCAGAACCTGACCGGCAGCCCGGCCAGCATCGCGCTCAGGGTCCCTGGCGCGGCCGGCTCCGCGTCCACGCTGAGCCTCACCGCTCCGTCGCTGACCGCGACCACCGGGGTACGGATTCAGGGTGCGGTCGTCACCTCCGCGGGCACCTTCAAGCCGGGAGCGGTCGGCCACGTCGCGTGCAAGGCGGGGATCTGCGACCTGACCCTGCCCGCCTATGCGGCCGAGATCCTGACTCTCCCGCATCTGTAATGCGCCGCCGGGCCATGGCCAGGCCGGCGCCCCAGCTAGGGCCCGGAGTCCCAGCTCGGGCCGGAGGTCGGTCTGAGCGAGAACCAGCGTGCCGCGGGTCGGGCGGCGGGGGAGGGCGGCAGCCGGCCAGAATAAGGCTGTGAGCGCCACCATTCTTGACGGCAAGGCCACCGCGGCAGCCATCCGCGCCGAACTCGCCGAGCGGGTGACGAAGCTGGCCGCGCGTGGCGTCGTCCCCGGTCTCGGCACCGTGCTCGTCGGCGACGATCCTGGCAGCGCCGTCTATGTGGCGGCCAAGCACCGGGACTGCGCGCAGGTGGGCATCGCCAGCTTCCGGCATGACCTGCCGGCCACGGCCAGCCAGCAGCAGGTCCTCGATGTCGTCGCGGAGCTCAACGCCAACCCGGCGTGCACCGCGTTCATCGTTCAGCTGCCGCTTCCGGCCGGGCTGGCCAGCCAGCCGGTGCTCGAGCTGATGGACCCCGGCAAGGACGCCGACGGGCTGCACCCGATGAACCTCGGCCGGCTGGTGCTCGGCGAGCCCGGGCCGCTGCCGTGCACCCCGGTCGGGATCGTCGAGCTGCTCCGCAGGTACCAGGTCCCGATCGCCGGTGCCAACGTCACGGTGATCGGCCGCGGCATCACCGTGGGCAGGCCGCTCGGCTTGCTGCTGACCAGGAAGAGCGAGAACGCAACGGTGACCCTCTGTCACACCGGCACCACTGACCTGGCCGCCCACACGACAGGCGCCGACATCGTGGTGGCCGCGGCCGGCAAGCCCGGCCTGATCACGCCGGACATGATCGCGCCCGGCGCGGCCGTGCTCGATGTCGGGATCACCAGGACCGATGCCGGGCTGGTCGGCGATGTTCAGCCGGCCGTGGCCGAGGTGGCCGGGTATCTGGCGCCGATGCCGGGCGGCGTCGGTCCGATGACGCGGGCCATGCTGCTGGCCAATGTGGTAACGGCCGCGGAGCGGCAGGCCTGACACCCGTTATGCTACTTGTCGGTAACATAGTGTCTGAGGACGTTAGCGAGGACCCGGAAGGCCGGCCGCTGCGCTCGTTTGGCAGGCTGGCACTCGGCCGGCGTCCGGTCGGTCGGCCAGATATCCGCCTGGCCGGTCCTGAGCCGTCCGGGAACCCCGGGCACTGAGGGATGAGGAGGTCGCGCCGGTCATGAACATTGTCGTCTGCATGAAGCAGGTACCCGACACGGGGACGGAGCGCACGCTGCGAGCCTCGGATTCCACGCTGGATCGTGACGCGGCCGATGCCCTGATCAACGAGATCGATGAGTACGCGATCGAGGAGGGGCTGCGCCTGACCGAGGCGCATGGCGGTGAGGTGACCATCTTGTCGATGGGCCCGCAGCGCGCGATCGAGTCGATCCGCAAGGCGCTTTCGATGGGCGCGGACAAGGGCGTGCACCTGGTCGACGACGCCCTGGCTGGTTCGGATCTGCTCGGCACCTCGGCGGCTATCGCGCAGGTTCTCGGCCGGATCGGGTTCGACCTGGTCATCCTCGGCTGCGAGTCGACCGATGCGCGGACCGGCGTGCTCGCGGCGATGCTGGCCGAGCGGCTCGGCGTGCCGCAGCTCTCTTACGCGGCCAAGGTGGAGATCGACGGGACCGCGGTCACCATCCGCCGCCAGGCCGACTACGGCTACGACACCGTCGAGGCCACCCTGCCCGCCGTGCTGAGCGTGGTCGAGAAGATCAACGAGCCGCGTTACCCGTCGTTCAAGGGGATCATGGCAGGCAAGAAGAAGCCGGTCGAGGCGCTCAGCCTGGCCGATGCCGGAATCGAGCCCGAGCTGGTGGGCCTGGCCGGCGCCGCGACCGAGGTGCTCAGCTTCGCCAGGCGCCCGGCCAGGCAGGCGGGCACGATCGTGACCGACGAGGGTGACGGGGGCAGCCAGGCAGCCGAGTTCCTCGCCGCGCGGAAGTTCATCTGAGCGGCCGGATCCTGCTGGTCCGAGCAAGAGCTGTCCGAGGAAGAGCTGTCCGACCGAGAGCTGTCCGACCGAGCTGTCCGATCAAGAGCCGAGGTGGCCGTCAATGGCTGAGATCCTGATACTTGCCGAGCACGCGGGCGAGACCGTCAAGAAGGTCACCTGCGAGCTGCTGACGGCGGCGCGCCGGTTCGGCGAGCCCGCCGTCGTCTGGACCGGACCGGGCGCGCAGGCCGCCCAGGGCAGCCTGGCCGAGTTCGGCGCGGAGAAGATCTACGCCGCGGACGGGCCGGAATTCGACGACTACGTGGTCGCTCCCAAGGCCGAGCTGCTCGCCGAGCTCGCGAAGCAGCACTCGCCGGCCGCCGTGCTCGTCGCGGGCACCGCCGAGGGGCGGGAAGTGGGCGCCCGGCTGGCCGTGAAGACCGGCTGGGGCCTGCTGACCGACGTGATCGGGTTCGGCGACGAACTGACCGCCGAGCAGGTCAACTTCGGCGGCGCGATCAACGTCAGGTCGCGGGTCCGTTCCGGCACGCCGATCATCGCGGTCCGGCCGAACGCGATCACTCCCGAGGCCGCGGCAGGACCCGCCGTGATCGAGCCGGTCAGCTTCGCCGTCAGCGATGCCGCTAAGCAGGCCAGGGTCGTCGAGCGGGTGGTGCAGGAGCGCAGCGCCAGGCCCGAGCTGACCGAGGCGTCGATCGTGGTCTCCGGCGGCCGGGGAGTCGGCTCCGGCGAGAACATGGCGCTGATCGAGAAGCTGGCCGACTCGCTCGGAGCGGCCGTCGGCGCGTCGCGCGCGGTTACCGATGCCGGCTGGTATCCCCATCAGTTCCAGGTCGGCCAGACCGGCAAGACGGTCTCACCGCAGCTGTATGTCGCCGTCGGCATTTCCGGCGCGATCCAGCACCGGGCCGGGATGCAGACCTCGAAGACGATCATGGTGGTCAACAAGGATCGCGAGGCGCCGATCTTCGAGCTGGCCGACTTCGGCGTGGTGGGAGACTTGTTCAAGGTGGTTCCGCAGCTGGTCGAGGAGATCGCCAAGCGGGCCGGCTGACCACTTCGTGATCATGGCCGGTTTCGCCAGACAGGGCGGGAACTCTCCATGATCATGAATGTGACCGGCATTGTGCTGACCAGCGCACGCTGACCGGCCGACTGGCCCAGGGTTGCCCGTTAGGCTTGGACCACCATGGGGAACGTCGAAGTCGTCAGCGACCGCTCGGAGCCAGTGAGCCCGTCGCGGCGTGATCCTGGCGCTCTCGTCTACCTCGATCATGCGGCGACCACGCCGATGCTGCCCGAGGCGCTGGCGGCGATGACCGAGGAACTCGCTCAGACCGGCAATCCCTCCTCGCTGCACAACGCCGGCCGGCGTGCCCGGCGGGTGGTCGAGGAGTCCCGCGAGCAGATCGCGCAGGCGTTCGGCGCCCGTCCCAGCGAGGTGGTGTTCACCAGCGGCGGCACCGAGGCGGACAACCTGGCGGTCAAGGGGCTGTACTGGGCGCGGCAGCCTGGCCGCGGGTCAGATCCGCCGGGCCGCCCGCGGGTCCTTGCCACGGCGACCGAGCATCACGCGGTGCTCGACTGCGTGCGGTGGCTCGGCGAGCACGAGGGCGCCAGCGTCGAGTGGCTCGGAGTGGACGCCGCCGGCCGGCTCAGCCCGGCCGTCCTGCGCGAGGCGATCGAGCGCGACCCGGCGAGCGTGGCTCTGGTCAGCGTGATCTGGGCGAACAACGAGGTCGGCACCGTCCAGCCGATCGCCGAGCTTGCCGAGGTAGCGCGCTCCCACGGCATCCCGTTTCACAGCGACGCGGTCCAGGCGGCTGGCCAGCTTCGGGTCGACCTGGCCGCCAGCGGCGTGACCGCGCTCACGATCACGGCGCATAAGATCGGCGGCCCGGTCGGGGCCGGTGCGCTGCTGCTGGTCAGGGGCGAGGACCCGGTGCCCGTGCTGCACGGCGGCGGTCAGGAGCGCGATGTCCGGTCCGGCACCCTGGACACGGCCGCGATCAGGGCGTTCGCGGTCGCGGTCGAGATCGCGACGGCGAGCCGGGCCGAGCACGCGGCGCGGATCGCGCGGCTGCGTGACGAGCTGATCGCCCGGGTGCGGGCGGCTGTGCCCGACGCCCTGCTGAACGGCGCGGAACCGGGGGAGGGCCGGCTGCCGGGCAACGCGCACTTCTCGTTCCCTGGCTGCGAGGGAGACGCCCTGCTGATGCTGCTCGACGCCAAGGACATCGCCTGCTCGACCGGGTCGGCCTGCACGGCCGGGGTTGCCCAGCCCAGCCACGTGCTGCTGGCCATGGGGGCCGACCGGGCGCGTGCCCGCGGCTCGCTGCGGTTCTCGCTCGGGCGCACGAGCAGCCAGACCGACGTCGAGGCGCTCGGCTCGGTGCTCGGCGAGGCCGTCGACCGGGCCAGGCGGGCCGGCCGGTGATGTCGTCGTGACCGCTCTCCGGGTGCTCGCCGCCATGTCGGGCGGCGTCGATTCGGCCGTCGCCGCCGCCCGTGCGGCGGAGGCGGGGCACGAGGTGACCGGGGTGCACCTGGCGCTGTCGGCAAACCCGAGTTCCTACCGCACCGGCGCGCGCGGCTGCTGCACGCTTGAGGACGTGCGGGACGCGCGCCGGGCCGCCGATGTGATCGGCATACCGTTCTACGTCTGGGACCTCGCAGAGCGTTTCGACGCGGACGTCGTGCAGGACTTCGTCGCCGAGTACGCGCGCGGCAACACCCCGAACCCGTGCCTGCGATGCAACGAGAAGATCAAGTTCGCCGCCGTTCTCGACCGCGCGGTAGCTCTCGGTTTCGACGCGGTCTGCACCGGCCATCACGCCAGGCTCGCGTCCTCGGCGGCCTGGCCGGCCTCGCCGGAAGCCGGGCCGGTCTCATCGGCCGTGCCGGAGGCCGGGCCGGCGCTGGTCCGCAGCGTCGATCCGGCCAAGGACCAGTCCTACGTGCTCGCGGTGCTCACCAGCGCGCAGCTGCGCCGGGCCATGTTCCCGCTCGGCGACAGCACCAAGGAGCAGGTCCGGGCCGAGGCGGCGCGGCGCGGCCTCGCGGTCGCCGACAAGCCGGACAGCCACGATGTCTGCTTCATCCCCGACGGTGACACCAGGCGGTTCCTCCAGGCCAGGCTGGGCTCGGCCGCTGGCCCGATCGTGGACCACGACGGCAGGCGGATCGGCAGCCACGAAGGCAGCTACGGCTTCACCGTGGGTCAGCGGCGCGGGCTGCGGCTCGGCGAGCCGACGCCGGACGGCAGGCCGCGGTACGTGCTCGACATCGAGCCGGTCTCCGGCACCGTCCGGGTCGGCCCCGCCGAGCTGCTCGACGTGGACCAGATCACGGCGGCCCGCCCGGTCTGGACCGGCTGCGACCCGCCCGGGCAGCCGATCGACTGCCTGGTCCAGCTGCGCGCGCACGGCGAGGCCTATCCGGCGACCTGCTGGCTGGAGGCTGGGTCGCTGCGGATCCGGCTGCGCCGCCCGGCCCGCGGCGTGGCCAGAGGCCAGGCCGCCGTCCTCTACGACGGCGATCTGGTTCTCGGCAGCGCCACGATCTCGGCGACGCGGTGCTCGCACCCGGTCGGCGGCCTCGCCCCGTCCTGATCGCCCCGTCCCGCGTGATCACGGCTGTAAGCTGTGCCGGGTGAGCCGCGACGGGCAGTTGTTCGGATGGCCTGCCGGGAGTGCTACAGGTATGGGCTCGATGCCCGGCACCGATCCGGCCGAGGCGATGGCTGTCGTACTGGGGGAGCTTCCCGATCTCCCGTACCTGCCCGAGCTGCCAGCCCGCGGACCCGGCGCCGACCTGATCGGGCGGACCGCCGCGCTGCTCGTGGACATGCCGGTCGAGACGACGGCGGGCGGCTGGCGGCTCGCGGCGCGACCCGGACGCGATCTCCGCCGGGCGGCTGGCCTGATGTCGGCCGACCTGGACGCGATGGAGGACGCCGCACAGGGATACCGCGGCAGCTTCAAGATCCAGATCTGCGGTCCCTGGACGCTGGCCGCCACGCTTGAGTGCAGCCGGAGCGTCGAGCCCGCCCTCGCCGATCCCGGCGCCGCCGCTGACCTCTTCGCCTCGCTCGCCGAAGGGGTGGCGGCGCACGTCGCGGCGGTGCGCCGGCGGCTGCCGGGCGCTACGGTGCTCGTGCAGTTCGACGAGCCGGCGCTGCCCGGCGTGCTGGCCGGGTCCGTGCCGACGGCGAGCGGCCTGCGCCGACTTCCAGCGGTGGATGCGTCCGTGGCGGCCGACACTCTGCGGCGGGTGCTGACCTCGGCACAGGCACCGACTCAGGTGCACTGCTGCGCGTCGGAAGTGCCTTTTTCTTGCCTAACAAGGTCCGGCACCGGAGCCGTGGCATTCGATCTGAGTCTGGTCCGGCGTCAGGACGAGGATGCCATCGGGGAGGCGGCCGAGTCCGGGCTCGGGCTGTTCGCCGGTGCCGTGCCGGCCCTTCAGGCGCCCGGCCGGGGAGCTGGCCCGGCCGGCGCAGAGGCCGCCGCGATCCAGACCGCCGAAGCGGTGATCGGGCTGTGGCTGCGGATCGGGCTGCCGCCTGGGCGGCTGACCGGGCAGCTGGTCGTCACGCCGGCCTGCGGCCTCGCTGGCGCGTCGCCGACCAGGGCCCGGAGCGTGCTCGCGCAGTGCCGGACCGCGGCGCGGATGATCCCTGAGCTGATCGAGGAGGGCATACGTTGACGGAGCCAGCGCCGGGCGAGGCCGCGCCGGGCGAGTCGGGGCCCGACGACCAGGTCAGGCACCGGCACGCGGAGCTGGCCGAGCAGATCGCCGAGCACAATCACAGGTATCACGTGCTCGACGCTCCGGTGATCTCCGATGCCGAGTACGACGCGCTGATGCGGGAGCTTCGCGGGCTCGAGGACAGCTACCCCGAGCTGCGCACGCCCGACTCACCGACGCAGCGGGTCGGGGACACGATCGCGGCCGGATTCGCGCCGGTCGAGCACCTGGAGCGGCTGCTCAGCCTGGACAACGCGTTCTCCGCGGCAGAACTCGACGGCTGGGCAGCCCGGGCTGAGCGGCTCGGCGGCACCGGGCCGTTCCTGTGCGAGCTGAAGATCGACGGGCTCGCGGTCGCGCTCGTCTACACCGACGGCAAGCTGACCAGGGCGGCGACCCGCGGCGACGGTGTCACCGGCGAGGACGTGACCGCGAACGTCCGCACCATCTCCTCGGTTCCGGCCCGGCTGGCCGGGTCTGGCTGGCCGCGCACCCTGGAGGTCAGGGGCGAGGTATTCCTGCCGGTCGCGGCCTTCCACCAGCTGAACGAGCGGCAGGCGGAGGCTGGCCGTCCGCCGTACGTGAACCCGCGCAATACCGCCGCGGGCTCCCTGCGGCAGAAGGATCCGGCCGTGACTGCCACCCGGCCTCTCGACCTCATCCTGCACGGCGTAGGAGCGATTCGCGGTGGCGTGGTCGGCGGTGGCGTGGCTGGCGGTGGCGTGGTCGGCGGTGGCGTGGCTGGCGGTG
>DATNIU010000218.1:0-3473 GCA_035604275.1 Streptosporangiaceae bacterium
CGCCGCGGATGCCGGGATCATCCTCGGCGACCGCGCATGCCAGGGCGCCGCCCGCGAGCTCGCGGCCGAGGCGCTCGCCCTGCCAGCCCCGGCCGACGTCGTCCCTGTGCTCGAACGACTCGCCCGGACCGGGACGCCCCCCTGCGGACCGCCGCCGGCGATGCGGAGCGCGCCCGGCCAGCTGGCCGTGAGGTGACCGGGCCGTGCGGGCGCTTTTCGTCACCTGGGCCTGGCCCTCTCATTTCTACCCGCTCGTTCAGCTGGCATGGGCGACGCGGGCAGCCGGTCACGAGGTGCGGGTGGCGAGCCAGCCCGGGCTCACCGAGGTCATCACGCAGGCCGGGCTGACCGCCGCTCCGGTGGGCGAGGACGTGGACGTGCTGCGGGTCATGCGCCCGTTCTTCGCCTGGGTCGCCGAGCAGGGCCGGCCGGTCGAGTGGGCCGAGCTCGCGCCCAAGGGAGCGGCGACCGTCCGCCTGTACGTCGCGCTGGCCGATGCCATGGTCGACGACACCATCGCGCTCACCAGGTCATGGCGGCCGGACGTCATCGTCCACGAGGCCACGAGCTTCGCTGGCCCGCTGGCCGCGGCCGTTACCGGCACTCCCGCCGTCCGGCATATCCACGGCGTCGACTTTCCTTATCAGAGCCATGAGTTCGAGCCCGCGGCGCTCGCGCGGATCTGCGACCGGCTAGGGCTGGACACCGTCGAGACGCTCGGCGCGGCCACGGTGGACCCCTGCCCGCCCAGCATGCAGGTCCCGGCCGACATCCGCCGGCTGCGGATGCGCTATTCCCCCTATAACGGCCCGGCCGTGCTGCCACGCTGGCTGAGGAACCCGCCGGCTGGCCGCCGGATCTGCGTCACCTGGGGCACCTCGACCAGCACGCTGACCGGTGACCAGATGTTCCTCCCGCCGCGGGTGATCGCCGCGGCCGCAGGCCTTGACGCTGAGATCGTCGTCTCGCTGACCGCGCGGGACGTGGCGACGCTTGGGAAGGTCGCGGCCAACGTCCGGGTGGTGGAGTCGGTCCCGCTGCACCTGCTGCTGCCCACCTGCGACGCAGTGGTCCACCAGGGCGGCAACGGCACCATCCTCACCGCCGCGCTGCTCGGCGTCCCCCAGCTCGTCCTCCCGCAGCTGCCCGATCAGCTGTTCTACTGCGCCAAGCTGGCGGAGACCGGCGCCGCGGCGGTGCTCCGGGTCGGCGAGGAAACGGACGAGGCGCTCCGCTCGCAGCTGGCCGCGATCATGTCAGACCCGGCGTACCGGCAGGCGGCCGCCCGGCTGCGCGCCGAGATGCTCGACCAGCCTCCAGCGGCGCGGGCCGTCGCCGCGCTGGCGGAGCTCGCGGCGTGCCACCCGGTCGCCGGTCATCAGCGGCAGGGAGTCACGTGATGCTGGCCAAAGTCCCGCTTCCGGCTGAATATGCGGCCTGGAACTCCAAATGGGGGGCGCCAAGCGGCCGGCGTGTCGAGCGTCCGCTGATGGTCCAGCACCGGCTCGATGATCCCGATCCTGGTCGTTACGGTCCCTTCGGCTTCCAGTACGTCAGCGAGACCAGGCGGTTCGAGTATCCGTGGGCGTACTTCGGCGCCGCGGCGGTCCCGGGGATGCGGATCCTGGATGTCGGCGGCGGGCTGGGCGGCCTTCAGTTCGTGCTGTCGATGGAGGGCGCGGACGTCGTTAACGTGGATCCCGCCGCGCAGGGCGACAGCAGGTGGTCCCTGGGCCAGGGCCCGGCCGCCCATCTGCTGACCGAGGCCAGCCACGCTCAGCTGAACAAGCTCTTCGGCACGAGCGTCCTGCTGATCCCGCAGCCGGTCCAGGATTGCGGGCTAGCCGGCGGGTCGTTCGAGCGGGCGTTCTGCCTGTCGGTGCTTGAGCACATGGACCTAGCCGAGGCCAGGGCCATGCTGGAGGCCATCCGCGGGCTCCTTGCCCCTGGCGGACTCTGCCTGCTCACGGTCGACCTGTTCCTCGACGTCAGGCCGTTCGGGTTACGGCCTGCGAATTTCTGGGGCACCAATCACGACATGCACAAGCTCCTCGACGGCCTCGGGTTCGATCTCGCCGGAGGAGACGCCCGTGAGCTGCTCGGCTTCCCTGAGTTCGATCCGGGCGACATCATCGCGCGGCTGCCGAGCCTGTTCGTCAGCCCCATCTCCCCCTGCATGTCGCAGGCAGTGATCTTGCGCAGACCCCGGTAGGCGTCATGGCGACCACACTGGAGCAGGCAGCGGATCTCGTGCTCGACCCCGCCGCGCAGGATCTGCTCTTCCGCCAGGCCAGGTCGGCGACCGAGTTCACCGATGATCCGGTCAGCGAGGCGCAGCTCAGGGCCGTCTACGGCCTGGTGAAATTCGGGCCTACCGCGCTGAACCAGCAGCCGCTGCGGGTCATCGCCGTGCGCAGCCGGGAGGCGAGGGACCGCCTGCTGAGGCACCTGAACGAGCGCAACAGGCGCAAGACGGCCGGTGCGCCGCTGACGCTGATCCTGGCCGCGGATATCGACTTCCACGAGCGGCTGCCGCAGGTGTTCTCGCATGCGCCCGGGCTCAGGGACGTCCTGGCCGCCGACCGCGAGGGCCGCGTCACGCAGGCCAGGTTCAACGCCACCTTGCAGATCGGCTATTTCATCATCGGCGTCCGCGCGGCAGGGCTCGCCGCTGGCCCGATGATCGGCTTCGATGCCGCCGCGCTCGATCGCGATTTCTTTCCCGGCGGCAGCCTGGAGTCGCTGCTCGTGATGAACGTTGGCCATCCGCTGGCCAAGCGGTACGCCCGCCTGCCGCGGCTGCGATACGAGGACGTGGTCGACGCGGTGTGATCCGCTGCTCCAGGGAGTCAGCCGGGAAGGTCGGCCGGGAAGGTCGGCCGGGAAGGGAGGCGGAGGAGGATGCTCGCCGTCTACGCCAGCGAGCCGAATTCCGGCGATCCGATCGCGAGCCTGGTGGTCGGCGACCGGCCCGAGCCGCGCATCCCGGCGGGATGGGTCCGCGTGAGCATGCGGGCCGCGAGCCTGAACATGCACGATGTGATCACGCTTCGCGGGGTCCGGATGAGCCCCGGCCAGTTCCCGATGATCCTCGGCTGCGACGGGGCCGGCGTGCTCGCCGATGGTGCCGAGGTGGTGCTCCTCCCGTCGGTCAGCGACCCGGCATGGCTGGGCGAGGAGTCACTCGACCCGGACCGGACCATGCTCAGCGAGCGCCACCAGGGCAGCTTCGCCGTCGCCGTCGCCGTGCCGGCCCGCAACGTCGTTCCCAAGCCGGCGTCTCTCTCGTTCGAGGAGGCCGCGTGCGTTGGCACGGCATGGCTGACCGCCTACCGGATGCTCTTCGTCAACTCGGGCCTGAGGCCCGGCGCTGACATGGTCGTCTGCGGCCGGCTCGGCAGCATCGCGACGGCGCTGGTGCGGCTCGGCGCGGCGACCGGGATGCGGGTCTGGGTGGCGGGCCTTGACGCGAC
>DATNIU010000219.1:0-8485 GCA_035604275.1 Streptosporangiaceae bacterium
CGGGCGCACCACGGCTGGCTGTTCAACCAGGCCGGAGGCCCTACCCGTAAGCCGGCGCCGGCGCGGCGCGCGGCCGTTCCCGCCGCCGGGCTGCAACCAGCCAACGATGAAGCTGAAAGGACCGCTGGCATGACCCGCCACGAGCGGATCATGCCAGCGGGCGTATGCGCGTCGCGGCTGGCGGGTCACCGTCGTGGTGACAGCTTGTGCTGGAGAGCGTGAGCGAGCCAGTCATGTCCGTGCGGGCCGAGGATCAGCCGCCTTGGGGCGGAGATCGTGCGCCGGGCAGAAAGCGGTGAGACGGTCTCGGTCATCGCCCACGGTCAGCACGTAGCCGACGTCGTGCCGTCCGGGGAACTGGCCAGGCTGCGCGAGACCGTGGCGGTGCTGCGGACCCGCAGCTGGTGAGCGACCTGCGGGACGCTCTCGCTGACGCCCGTGCCGGGCGAGTGTTCACCGCCGAGCAGGTCGCGGCCGATCTGGCCGCGCGCCGCGCCGCCGGGGAATGAGCGAACCGGGGGTGCACACCGTTGTCTTCACACCAGCTGCCCGGCGAGCGCCGGCCCAGCGGCCGCTGTCGGCGGGGTGACTCCAGGCAAAGTAAAACCCCGCCAGACCTCCAGGCGCCTCACAGGCCTCTCATGGGCGAACTTTCGCTGGTTCTGCTGCCATGGCGCTGCCCGCGGGCGGATCGAACGGGTTGATGACCGCGATGCCGCTGCGGGCGAGGTCGGCGGTGTTGCGGGTGACCATGGTCCATCCGCGCGCCTTCGCCGACGCCGCGAGCAGGCCGTCGATCACCGGCAGCGGGTCTGGGACGTTGAGCCGGCCCCACTGATCGGCTGTCGCGGTGTCGATGTCGATGATGTGGTCCGCGTAGATCACCTGCAGGCCACCGAGCCACTGCTCCAGCAGGTCCGCCTGAGCGGGGTCCTTCCTGCGCAGGCGCTCGACGCCCAGCCGGATCTCGCCGATGGTCAGGACGCTGATGAACAGGTCCGCTGAGGCGACGCCGCCGTACCAGGCCAGCACATGCGGATCTGGATAGCGCTTGCGGAGCTCCGATACCACGTTGGTGTCGAGCAGGTAGGTCATGCCTCACTTGCCCAGTCGATGCTTCGCGGCAGCTCGCCGGACCTGTCCAGGTCCAGGTCGTCAAAGCCGGGACCCGACCGCAGGTAATCCTTGAACTCCGCGGTCTCCCCCTTCAGCCGCCGGTACTCGGCAATGTCGATCACCACGGCTATCTCCTCACCGTGACGGGTCACGACCTGCGGACCGTCCGCGTGGGCCGTGCGGATCAGCTCGCTGAACCGCTGCTTGGCGTCCTGAACCTGCCACCGCATCCCGGACTCCTGAATCTAGACTGACTAGACATCACCATACCACTGGACCACCTCCACCACCGGCCGAACAAACGCCCATGGAACATCCAGCCACACTCTTGCACCTTGAGCCGGACGCCGCGGACGCCGGGCAGCATCCGTCCGTACGGCGCTGCGCCGGCGGCCACGGCGGCGTGGCGGCCCTCGGGCTGGAAGTCAGCGAGCCGGGGGCGGCGAGGATCTCGGCCTTGCCCTGGGGGTCGTCGACGACCGTGGGCCGGCAGACGAACTGCGCGGAGGTGTAGTAGCTGGTCGGCACGCCGTCCTCGCCGGGCCCGCCTGCCCTGGCCAGCCAGTACGCCGGGATGCAGGCGTAGTCGCCGGTCACGGCCAGCCGTACCTCGGCCGCCGCCTCCAGGTGCGGCCAGACCGGGTCCGGCCGGGCCAGGTGGATCAGCAGCTCGCCGCCGGCGGCGGTGAAGTGGACGGGCAGCGCCAGCGGGCCCGGGCCGGGTCGAGGTTGCCGACCGCGAGGATCCCGAACCGGTCGGCGGATGCCAGCCAGTCCTGCCACTCCGCCGGGTCGATGGCGGCGTCCCACGGGTGGATGAGCATGTCAGTCTCCTTCACCGGGCGCCGCGGCGGCGGCGATCAGGCGGCGGACGGCCCGGACGCCGGGTCCGAGCCGGGCCAGGTGGGCGGTCAGGTCATCGGCGGCGGCGTGGAGCGCCTCGTCGGTCGCCGGGTCGAGCGCGTCGAGGATGAACAGCGCCCCTGTGGTGTCCTCGCGCAGCTGGGTGCGGCGTGCCTGACGCCAGTTCCACCGCCAGCAGGTCACGCCGGCGTCGTCGCGCCAGATCACCTCACCGGGATCGGGATGCTCAACTACGGCGATGCCGTCGGCCACGGTGTCGAACGGCTCGGTGCCGGCGGCGCGGACCAGCCGCGGCGCACCGGCGTAGCGGGCGAGGTCCTCCCCGCCGAGCGAGATCTGGTGCAGCACCGAGACCGCGTTGTACAGGTCGGTGAGCCGGTTCACCCGGGGCAGCCCGGACGCCGCCCGGCGCAGCAGCGCCTCCAGGCTGTTGCGGGTGCGCTGCGGCCTGGCTCCGAACGCCCGGTAAGCCTCCCGCCACGCCGCCACGTGCGGGAGCTCCTCCGCCGGCCGGCCTGCGAGCGCCCCGACGGCCCCGGCCGCCCGGAGCAGCGCATCACTGTCCTGGTCGCTCGGACCGGGCACGAGCCCGCCGGCAGCCACCAGCAGGGCGCGGTAGTCGGGCCGCAGCGCGAACACCGCGGCATCGACATGGCCGCCGGCCAGGAAAGGGCCAAGGTCAGGCACCGGTAACCACCGGCCGGGATCCCGGCCGCGGCCCCACGCCCGGCTCGAAGACGGCCAGCGAGAACCTGGCCGGCTGCGTGCCCGGATTGGCGTAGGAGTGGGCCACGTCGCCGCCGAACGCGACCGCGTCGCCGGCATCCAGGGTGACCGGCTGGCCTGCGACCTCGACCGTGATCGTCCCGTGCTGGACCTGCACAAGCTCCCTGGTGCCCGCCGAGTGGGCCTCGCTCACATGGCGGTCCCCGGAGCCCAGGGTCCAGTCCCACAGCTCGACCACATCCGGCGGCCCGGTGCCAGCCACCAGCACCCCGCGACCACCGGACTCACTGCTCCACAAGACGGCGCCCGCACCGCGGCGGGTGACCTTCACCGGCCTGGGCCCAGGCGGCTCCACCAGCGCCGGCAGCCCGACCCCCAGCGCGTCGCTGATCCTCAGCAACGTCCCCACGCTCGGATTCGCGGCGCCCTGCTCCACGTTGACCACCATCCGGCGGCTCACCCCGGCAGCCTCCGCCAGCTGATCCAGCGTCCAGCGCCGCGACAGCCGCTCCTGCCTGACCCGGCCGCCGATCGCCAGCGAAAGCGCGGCAGTGCTCACATCCATGAGTGCATCATACTGCACTCCAAGTGCACCGTAGACGGACAGGTGCTCGACATCGGGCCGGACGCAGGCGACCGCGAGCTGCGGGTCGCGGTTGTCTTTGTCACTGTGGCCTGAGGTGCGGCTACCCCCTGTGCCTGCTGTGCCTCGAATGGGATGGCAGGGCCAGGGTCTGTGGCTGCCACTGGACCTCGGGCAAGCAGGCGATTCTCGGCTGGGCCGTCCTGCCTGACCGGACATCCATCACGATCCTTGAGGTCATTCCGGTAGCGCGCGCAGTTGCTTAAGGTGCTCGCGGATGTGGCCGGGATCGAGGAGGCTTGAGAAAGCTATCGGGCGCTCGACCCGGATCCGAGTGCCGTCGAGGATGATCGTGGGCACGCTCGTCGCGATCTGCCCTTCGCCAAGCTGAGCCGCGAGGATCACGAGTTCCAGGCCCGACTTCCTCATCGTCTCAAGGAGCTCGGCGTGGCTGCCGGCGGCCTGAATAATCGCGTCAAGATACGGCCGGGACTGGGTTGGCCGGTTGTCGACCACCGGTATCCGTCCGGCCAGCAGCTCAGCGCTCGCGGCAGCGAGCATCCGGCTGCTGGCGATGACATGAGCGAGCACGGTGCTGGCGCCCCACTCCGCCCCGGATGACATCGCGAGGATATCTCGGCCTGCGGCCTCCAGCAGGCCCGCATAGGCGGCCTCAAGTTCAGTCATGTCCACTGTTCTGCCTCATCGTCTCGGGTTGGCGAGGTCCGCTTCCCAGGTACGCGAGCCACCAGCAGGCAGTCGGTGCAGCGAACCTCGTGCCGCAGGCGATCGGCGATCTCTGGATGCGACGCGGCGAGGCGCAGCCCGACGACGCCGCCGGCCAGCCCGCCTGCGAGCGGTCCGCCGCAGGACTCGCAGCGACCGCTGACCACAACCTCGCCGACCGCCTGGCGGCCGGCCACCAGGCTGGCCGAATCGAGGACTCGCCGAAGCGATACGGCGCCTTCCGGACAGGAGACGACGCAGACACCGCAGGCAGAGCACTCGGATGCGTCGACTGAGAGTGCCAGCGCCGGTCCGTCTGTATGCTCAGCCTGCAGAGCGCCGGTGGGACATGCAAGTGCGCAACTGCCGCACCCGGAGCACCGAGCGGCGTCAACGATGACCTCCCCGAGCGGCGCGGCCAGCGATTCGATCCGCCACTGCCCGCTGCGGTCTGTGTCGGCTGGCGGCGCGGCCGGCCCGGCCGCCGCGCCCGGTGTCTGTACGGCAGGTTCAGTGACCCGTGAGATGAGCGCGGACAGGGCAGTTGCGGTGGCCGCAGGCTCGCGAAGCCTGACCGGCGCAGCAGGCTGCACGTCGGTCCGCTCTGAGCTGCTGAAGTTCGCCGGTTCCCAGCCCGCGAGCCGATCACTCAGGCGGCGCCACCCGGGAGCAGCCCGGCTGGCCAGCTCAGCGCAGATGCTGTCAAGTTCGCGCCCGTGGCGGGCGCACGCGTCGTCGTCGCATCCGATGATCGCTACTCCCAGGCCGGCGCTCAGGATCTGCAGCGGCCAGCCGGCCGACGCCATCTCCAGGGATGCCACTTCCAGCGGCAGCCAGCTGCTTCCGACCGGCACGCTGGCGACGGCTCTCGCGCAAACGATCGCTACCCCGCGAACCGACGCCGGGCCAAGCCGCCGCGCCTCAGCGATCAGCGCGTCGGCGGCTGCCTCGGTCTCCCCGATCGACCATCCGCTCAGCGTCATCGCATCGGAGCGGCAGGTACCGAGGCAGGCGCCGCACCCGGTACAGGCGGCCGGGTCCACTGCTACCCCGGAGCCGGTGAGCCGCAGGGCGCCATGCGGACATGCCGCGACACACGCCCGGCGGCACCCGCTGCCGTCACAGCGGTCATCGACCCAGCAGGCGACCGGACGGTGGCTCAGGTTACCGACATGAAGCAGGTTCCTGCGGGAGACCGGCCCGGCGGCGCCAACCGGGCGCTCGCGGACTGGCGCGTCAAGGTCGGCGTGGGAGACTCGCGCGACGGCAGCCAGGATCCTGGCAGCAGACTGCCCGGCGACGCTGAGCGGATCTGGCTGCCCGGCCGGCATCAGGTCGACCACGCGAATGCCCGAGCGGTGGATGCCCGCCTTGCGCAGCTGGGCAGCGATCTCATCGCGCCTGGCGGCGCCTTGACGGCATCCGATGGCGACCCGCCGGCCCCCGACTGCCCGTACTGCCGCGGTGAACCCGGCGGGTGACGAGCAGAGGTTTTCCACGACGAACACCCGCACCCCGGGCGCACGACCGCGCACCGCGGCAGCGATCTCTGCCGCGGGGAGCGGGCAATGGCCGGTGTCCCAGAGGTCTGAGCACAGCAGCACCGCGGTCTTATCGGTGTCTGGCTCGTCGCCGATGCCGGCCTGACGTGACGGGGACGAGCCGGCGATCATCACGGCGTACCGAGCTTGGCCTCACCCGGCCGTGCGACCCAGCGCCCGACGTGGCCGATCCAGTCGAGGGTGACCGCCGCGAGGCCGACGTAGAACGGGTGCCCGGCCTCGCTCGCCACCGCGCGGCAGAGCCGAGGCAGCCACTGGCTCAGATGATCGGAGACTAGCGCCCCTGCCACTCGGTCGCAGTCCGCTACGGACAGCGCGTAGGCGAGTGCCTCGAGCTCCACCGCGACGTGATCGGGCAATTCGCCGGCGTCCGGCGCCAGGTCGATCCCGACGTCGCGGTAGAGCTGACGCAGCTCCGCCGTGCACGGCCCCATCAGGCTGTGCCAGAGGTCAATCGGGACGTCGTCGCGCCAGAACGACTCATACGGCGGGCAGGGGACCTGTCCGGGCCCGACGAAGAGGCGCTCGTACTCGTCAAGTAGCGCGGGCACCTGATCCGCGGAGTAGGGCAGACCCGTGGCGCCGGGATCCTGACTCCCGGTCAGCCGGCGGCGGATGTCGGACTCGATCCCGGCCGCGCTGAGCCACGCGGCAACCTCGGCCTGCACTGGACGGCTCCACCAGCGCGCGAGCAGCTCGGCCGCGGCCGCCGCGGTGGCCGCGTCAAGCCCGGCGCCCGGCTGATCCGCGGGGCTCGCGGGCTGGCTAGTGTCTGACTCGGTCACGGCTTCGCGGGCTGGCATCGGGGGGTTCCTCACTGCTCGTCGCTGGCGGGGCTTGGCGAAGTCGCGCCGCCGCCAGGTTCGCGGGAGACGCTGGGCGCCGCACCTGGCACGGCCCTGCCCAGGTCGGGATGCCCGGCCGCTGATGGCGTGAAGAGGCGGCGGTATCCGACCGTCATGATCGCCCCGAAGAGGGCAAAGAGCCCGAGGATGATCGAGTACTCGACCCAGGTGGGGGAATAACGTCCGACCAGCTCGAATGACGATGTCGCCGGGTTGTAGGTGCCGATCGCGTTCCCGGGCGGGAACTGGGTGAGCGGATTGATGAAGCCGATCACCACGAGCTCGATGCGGAAGGCGTACACCCCGGCGATGGCCAGGAACGCGGCCAGGCCGAGCGAGCCTGGCACCCGGCGCAGCCGTGGTGCCAGCAGGAAGGCCAGCGGGACTACCCCGCCGAGCATCCATTCCGCCCAGAAGGTCCACGCGTACGCTCCGCCCGGCAGGACGAGGTCGAGTGCTGACCGGTCGGCCGGCACATTGCCCCACAGGACGGTGACGTACTCGCAGCCCACGAAGAACAGGTCCACGATCAGCGCGATGGCGATGAATCCGCGCAGCCACCGCCTCGTCGGCGCCGATAGCGCGAACCCGCCCCAGCGCTGGGCGGCCAGCGCCAGCAGCGTGACCAGGCCGGTTCCTGACAGGATCGCCGACACGACGAACAGCGGCGCCATCAGCGCGGTGTTCCACCAGGTCCTGGCGATCTGCAGGCCGAAGATCCAGGCGGTCACCGAATGCAGCAGCACGGCGGTGGGGAGTCCCACGTAGGCAAGCACCCTGATCGCCTTGCGGAGCCTGCTCGGCTCGGACTCGTGCCGCTGCAGCACGACAAGGTCGACCACCGAGAAGGTGAAATAGACGGAGATGATCAGGATGTCCCAGATCAGTGGGGAGGTCCAGTTGGGGTGAATGAAGATGTTGAGGATCCGGTCGGGACGGCCGAGGTCCGGGAGGATCATGATCGCGGCCACCGTGACGCACGCGGCCGCCGACAGCACGCCGAGCCGGGCGAGGGGCTTAAGGTCCGCGATCCCGAAGACCTCGGCGGAGGAGGCCATGATCAGGCCGCCCGCTGACAGGCCGATGAAGAACGCGAACGTGAAGATGTACATGCCCCAGGACACGACGTCCCGCATGCCGGTCGCGGCCAGACCGTGCTGCAGCTCGTAGATCCACGCCACGACACCGAGCAGGCCGGCCAGGGCGAGCAGGACGTACCACAGGCGGACGCCGCGCAGCCCACCCCCCGGTCGCGCCGCCGGGACGGGAACCGATGCCGTGCTTGCGGCCATGGCGTACTCCCTCAGGTCTCGCGAGCCACGCGCCTGCGCACGGGCACGTAGTAGACGTTCGGATCGGTGCCGAGCTCGGGGTGCAGCTGAACCGCCCCGCCCTCGTTCACGAGGAGGCTGACCTCGCTGCCCGGGTCGTCGAGGTCGCCGAAGACGCGGGCGCCGATGGGGCAGGTCTGGACGCAGAAGGGTTCCTGGCCGGTGTCGATCAGCTCGACGCAGAAGGTGCACTTCTCGACGACGCCCTTCGGCCGCTCGGCGGTGAAGACCAGCCGCCCGTCGGCCGTCCGGTAGTCCCTGCCGTAGCCGACGATCCCGCCCGGGGCGTATTCGGCGTCGCCCCAGTTGAAGATCCGGACGCCGTACGGGCAGGCTGCCATGCAGTACCGGCAGCCGATGCAACGCTCGTAGTCGATCAGCACGGTGCCGTCGTCCCGGCGGAAGGTGGCCTGCACCGGGCAGACCTTGACGCAGGGGGCGTCATTGCAGTGCTGGCAGGCGACCGGCAGGTAGGCGAGCTCCAGGTCCGGGTAGACGCCGTGCGGCACGTCGATGTTGTCGCTGGCGGGCGGCGCGGCGGTGGTCGACTCGTTCGGCGCGGTGGTGAGGATGCGGTTCCACCAGAAGCCGAGCGGCTCGTTGTTAATCTCCTTGCAGGCGACGGCGCACGTCCAGCAGCCGACGCATCGGTTGGTGTCGATCACCATCACGTGATGCGGCGTGCCGCCTGCGCTGGCTGATGTCATGTCAGCTCCCTAGGCTGGCTGTACC
>DATNIU010000220.1:0-27842 GCA_035604275.1 Streptosporangiaceae bacterium
GGCGCAGGATGCCGCAGAAGGCTGCGCGCCGCGCCGCCGCGCCTGGCTCGATGCGCTGTCAGCGCGGGCGCTGGCCGCGCTGACAGCGCGGGCCGGCGGGCAGCATCGGGGACACCGGGAGGTAATGGCCAGCCTCGACCGGGCCGGCGGTCACCTGGATGCGGCGACCGGGCCGCCCGGCGAGACAGAGTTCTTCGACCAGCCGAGGCTGTGCGGGATGGCCGGCACGGCCATGCTGCTGCTGCGGGACACCGGCCGTGCCAGGAGCCTGCTCGGCGACGCACTGACCCGCAGGTCGGCCGCCGACGTGAAAGGCCGCGCGCTGCTCATGCTCGACCTCGCTGAGTGCTCCGCCCTGGATGGCGAGCCCGAGGAAGCCGCCCGGTTCGGGAGCGCCGCGCTCGGCATGGTCGGCAGGTCTGCGGTCCAGCCGGTTCTCAGGCGTGCCCGCGAGGTGGAGCGGTCCCTGCAGCGATGGGAAGGCATCCCGGCTGTGAGCGATCTCGGCAGCCACCTGGCGGAGGTCAGCCGCCGCCCCGGAACGGAAGGCTGAGGCGTCTTGCGCTGGATCGTGCACGGGCACCGTGACGTCTATGCCAGCGAATGGGTCCGGGTATCACTCGATGACGTCGAGATCCCCGGCGGTGACCGTTTCGAGCATCACGTACTGCACTTCCCGCACGCCTCGGTCACAGCCGTCGTCACCGACGGCCAGGACCGGGTGCTGCTGCTGTGGCGGCACCGGTTCATCACCGGCTCATGGGGCTGGGAGGTCCCGGCCGGCTGGGCAAGCGCCGGCGAGGACCCGGACGCCGCGATCAGGCGGGAGATCGAGGAGGAGACCGGCTACCGGCCCCGGACAGTACGGGAGATGCTCAGCTACAACGCCCTGAGCGGGATCAGCGACATGCGATTCACCGCGTTCGCCGCCAGCGATCCTGAGCACGTGGGGCCGCCTGCTGACCGGAGCGAGTCAAGCCGGGTGGAATGGGTGCCGCTGGACTCGGTGCCGGAACTCGCCGCCAGAGGGCAGATCCCCGATGGTCCCTCGGTTACCGCGCTCAGCTACTACCTGGCCGTGGAACGGCTACGCTGATCACTGCGCGTACCAGCGTGCGACGGTCCGCCACCCCCCTACGGGGCGGCGGGCCGTCGCTGTGACGGGCGCTGGGCGAGGGCCACGACCTCCGGGAGGCATGGCGCGGACATCGCTTACGCCGGACGCAGGTACTCCGAGCGGTCGATGACCGGCGGGGCTTCGCTTTGTCTGGCAATCGTTGACTTTCGTCACATGCGTGTCCAGGCGTGCTCAGCCTTGCTTCGCGGGTGCCTGGCTTGGCCCCGTGTTTGGCTATCCTGTTCACGTTGCCAGGCGGCCGACGCGGCGCTTTGCAAGATCTACGACGCAGATATCTCCAGCGGTGACACCTACGACATCGAGACGGCCCTCTAGCAGGCCGTCAGCTTGGTATCCCCAAAGCTGGCGCGAGACATCCAGGCCGTCGTGGACGGCATCACCTTGTAACAGGACATGCAGGCCCGCGAGCGCGGGCGCGCGGTCCCCGGTCACCTGCCACCGCCCGTCCGGGCGGCAGCCCGGGTCGCCTTGTCCGTCCAGCAGATCCGCGACGCGGCCCGTGCCCCGAGCCTGCGTCCCCAGGACGACCACAGTATCGCCTGCACTGCGGCAGCGGCGGTCTCGTGGGTGGTCGCCGCGGTCGGCCGCAGCCCGTGAACCTCCGCGATCCAGCCGGACATCAGACCATCGTCACCAGGCCGGTGGGCAGCCGTGTCCGGGCCGGGGTCGTTTACCTTGTCTTCCATGGTCATCCGTCCTCCTCGGGGATGGGTGAGCTAGGGCCGTCGCAGCGTTCGGAGCGCATGCGGCGGCCCGCCTGTTTGCGGGATGGTTGTCGTTCTGGGTGCCCCATGATCAGGGACATCCAGGGCACATGAGGGCGAGAGGCGCTGAGATCTGGCGAGAGTTTGCGAGAGGTATCTTCGCAGCTCAGGTCTGGTATTCGAGGAACGCCGCAGGTGGCGTAATGGCCTGTCCTACTTCCACCGGAAGTGGACGAACAGTCGGCCGAAATTCTTGGAGTCCTTCTCGACCCGGTGATAAAGCGGCTTGATGTCCTTGCGGTCGAGAAACCGCAGGACATGCTTCTTCAGCTGCCCGGAACCCTTGCCTGGGATGATCTCGACCAGCGGCGCCCTGGTCCTCGCGGCCTCGTCGAAGATGTCTTGCAGCGCCTTGTCAATATCCCTGCCACGGTTGTAGATATCGTGCAGGTCGAGCTTTAGCTTCATCGGCCGCCTCCAGTTCGCGCTGCCTTCACGTTACGCTGCCGCTAGTGACCGATCCGTCTTGCAGGCTGCGACGAATGGGGGTCATGGCGATGACTCAGGCCGGTCCGCACGGGCCACCGGCCGGATCTGGCCCAGGCTCCGGCCGTGGTGGCCCCGCGCCCGGGCCAGGCTCAGGAAACCGAGCTCAGGCCAGCGCGGCACCGAGGTTCGGCACAGCACGGGACGGGGTGACCCCGCCGGACGCCGCGGCGCCGGCGGATCGCGAATCGGCCGGTGCCTCGGCACCGGCGGCCGGGGACTCGCCTCTCGAGTTGCTGCTCAGCCGGGTGGCGCGAGGTGACCAGGCGGCCTTCGAGGCGGTCTACGACCGGCTGGCCGGGCCGATCTTCGGCCTGGCCAGCCGGGTGATCCGGGATCGGGCCCAGGCCGAGGAAGTAGCTCAGGAGGTGCTGCTCGAGATCTGGCGCACCGCGTCCCGCTTCGACCCGGCTCGGGGGAGCGCGCAGTCCTGGGCGCTGACGATCGCGCACCGGCGGGCCGTCGACCGGGTCCGCTCGGCCGGCGCCGCCACGCTGCGCGAGCAGCGGTCGGCCGGCGCGTGGCCGCTTCCGCCGACCGAGGATGTGGCTGATACCGTCGCGGCCAGCCTGGAGGCAGAGCGGGTCAGGCGCTGCCTGGACGCGCTGACCGATCTGCAGCGTGAGGCGATCACCCTGTCGTACTACGGCGGGTACACGTACCGGGAGGTATCGGTCCGCCTGAAGGTGGCTCTTGGCACGATCAAGACCCGGGTCCGGGACGGCCTGATCAGGCTGCGCGGCTGCCTGGGGGTGGCATGGTGAACCTACTCGGCCGGGACCCGCATGGCCTTACCGGCGTGTACTCCCTGGATGCGGTGGCCGGTGCTGAGCTGGACAGGTTCGAACGGCATCTGGCCACCTGCCGGCCATGCGTCGACGAGGTGCGCGGCATGCGCGAGACGGTGTCCGAGTTCGCGCTGGCTGTCTCCGCGCCGCCGCCGCCCGGGTTCAGGGAGCGCGTGCTCGCCGCCGCGCCGTCGGTCCAGCAGCTGCCGCCCGTGCCCGATCAGCCCGTGCCCGATCAGCCCGTGCCCGATCACGCAGTGCCTGATCACGCCGTGCAGCCATCCGCTGGCCTGGCCGCCGGGCCGGCCCGCCGCCTGCCCGGGCCGCGTCCGTCCCGCCGGCGCCCGGCGCACAAGCTACAGCGACAGCGCCGGGTCGGACTGCTGCCCGGTCTGGCCATCGGCACCGCGGCGGTCGCGACCACCCTGGCGCTGGTGCTCGGGTTCAGGCTGATCTCGGTCGAGCACCAGCTCAGCACCAGCAATGCGGCGCTTGGCCTCAGCAAGGCCGAGCAGCACGCGCTGATCCAGCTGCTGAACAGCCCGGGCGTCCGGGTGCTCGCCCAGCCGACCCGCGGCGGCCAGGCCACAGCCGTGGTCGTGCCCGGGCAGCGCAGGATGATCCTGCTGGCGAGGAACCTTCCGGTTCTGCCGGCCAGCGAGGTCTACCAGGTATGGCTGATCAGCGCGAAGGTCAAGGGCGTGCAGCACATCCGCTCGGCGGGCCTGCTGGCACACGAGCCCCCGGGCGGCACCGCGATCCTGGTGGCATCGGGAGTGCTCAAGGGCGACACGGTCGGGATCACCGTGGAGCCGGCCGGCGGAACGGCCCAGCCGACAATGAAGCCGTTCGTCGGCATACTTCTCACCCGCTGATCCGGCCGCCGGGGCAGGTGGGATCGGCAGTGGCGCCGGGCGGCGGGTAGACGTGCAGGTCGGCTGCGGCGGTGGCGGGGGTGAGGAGCGGTGGGACCCGGGACCGGGCTGATCTGCGTGCTCGGGGATGCTCATCTGGACGTGGTGGTCCGGCTTGCCGGGCCGCTCGCGCCGGACACCGACACGGAGGCGAGCACGTCGGTCGGGCTCGGCGGCCAGGCCGCGAACGTCGCGGCCTGGGTCGTCGCGCTCGGCGGGCGGAGCCGGCTGATCACGGCCCGTGCCACCGACCTCGCCGCCGGGCTGGTCGCCGGAGAGCTGTCCCGCCGGGGCGTCGAGGTGGTCGGCCCGGTCGTCGGCGGCCGGACCGGTGTCGTCGTCTCGCTCTCCGACGGCGGCGCGCGCTCGATGCTCACCGACCGGGGAGTCGGGCCGCTGCTGCCCGCCGACGCGATCGATCCGGCCTGGCTGGACGGCTGCGCCTGGCTGCACCTGTCGGCCTATGCCCTGATCAGGAATCCGGTCCAGGGCGCGGCCCTGGCGGCTGCCAGGGCGGCGGCCAGTCGCTCGGCCCGGCTGAGCGTCGACCTCTCGTCCACAGCGGCGATCGCCGGGTACGGGGTGGCGGAGTTCCGTGAGGTGATCGCGCTGCTGCGGCCTGATGTGGTGCTCGGCAATCAGGCCGAGGCCGACCTGGTCGGCGCCCTGCCGGGAACTGAGATGATCGTGAAGCTCGGCGCTGGCGGCGTTCTGGCAGGCGGGCGGCGTTATCCCGCCGTGCGGACCGAGGCCGCCGACGCCACCGGCGCCGGGGACGCGTTCGCGGCCGGCTACCTTGTCGGCGGTGTCGCGCTCGGCCTGGCGGCGGCGGCACGGGCAGTGGCGACGATAGGAGCGATGCCGTGACGTTCACCCTCACGATCTCCGGCGATGTCGCGGCGGCAGTCGAGAGCGGCCAGCCGGTGGTGGCGCTGGAGACCACGCTGGTGTCCCATGGATTCTCCGGCGGCCGGGGGCTGGCCGCGGCGCTGGAGTCCGAGGAGCGGGTGCGGTCGGCCGGGGCGGTTCCGGCGACGATCGGCGTGCTGGACGGCGAGATCCGGGTCGGGCTCGACCGGGCGGCGCTTGAGCGGTTCGCCAGCGCAGGGACCGGGGCGCGCAAGGTCGGGGCCCGCGACATCGCGGCCTGCGTGGTACAGGGCGCGCTCGGGTCCACCACGGTTGGCGGCACGCTCGCTGTCTGCCGGAAGGCTGGGATCAGGTTCATGGCCACCGGCGGGATCGGCGGCGTGCACCGGTATTTCGCGCAGTCCCTCGATATCTCGGCCGACCTGATCCAGATCTCCCGCACTCCGGCGGTCGTGGTGTGCTCGGGCGCCAAGTCGATCCTGGACGTCGCCGCGACCTCCGAGCTGCTCGAGACGCTCGGGGTGCCCGTGCTCGGCTGGCGGACGCCGACCCTGCCGATGTTCTACACGGCGAAGGGCGGCCCGCCGGTCTCGGCGGTCGTCACCAGCTGCGCCGAGGCGGCCCGGGTGGCCGGGGCGCACTGGGCACTCAACCCGTCCGCCGGGCTGCTGCTGGCCAGGCCACCGGAGAACGGGCTGGACCTTGAGGACACGATCTCCCGCGCGGTTCAGCAGGTGCAGGCCGACGGCGTGACCGGCCAGGCCGTGACGCCCGCCGTGCTTGCCCTGGTCGAGGAGCTCAGCGACGGCCGCAGCGTGGCCGTCAACCGCGCGCTGATCGCCGACAACGCCGGGCTCGCCGCCGAGCTGGCGGTGGCGTTCGCGGCCGGCCGCTAGCTCGCGGCCGCCCGCTCGGCCGGCTGGTAGTGCCGCACGCCGTCGATCATCTCCGCGCTGGCCAGGCCCCGTGCGACCAGCAGGTCCAGGTGGCACCCGGTCTCGCCGACCGCCAGCGTCTGGTTGATCAGGTCGAGCTCGGCGAGCTTGCGGTTGCGCGATGTCCACGGCACCGCCAGGGCGATCTCGTAGGCCGTCGAGACGCCGTCGGCCAGCACATCGGCGATAGCGCGCAGCCGGGCATCGTGGTGGTCGAGCAGTTCGTCGATCCTGGCGTGCACGCTCGGAGCGACCGGCCCGTGGGCGGGCAGCAGCGTCAGGTCGGGCATCTGCCGGACCATGCGGAGCGATTCAAGGAAATCGTGCAGCGGCAGCGGCGTGGGAGCGGCCTCGAAGCTGATCGACGGGGTGATGTGCGGCAGCACGTGATCACCCGCGAACAGCAGCCCGGCCTCCCGGTCAGCGAAGACCACGTGCCCCCTGGTGTGGCCCGGGGTGGCGATCGCGTCGAGAGTGCGGGTGCCCAGGTCGAAGACCTGGCCTGAGGTGATCCACTCATCCGGCTCGCCGTAGCCGAGGTCGGCCTGCGGGCGCCGGAAGCCGGCCTCGATCATCTGGTCGATCAGCGGCTGCGCCCCGGCCGAGATCAGCCGGTCGGCCTGCGCCGACATGGTCACGAAGTCCTTGCCGAGCAGCACGTCGAGCGAGGGCTTCTCCTCAGCGCCGAGAGCCACCTTCGAGCCGAAGATCTCGCGCAGCGCGATCGCCTGGGTGTAGTGATCCCGGTGCACGTGAGTGATCAGGAACCTGCGGATGTCCCCGAGGCCGGCGCCGATCCGCGCCAGTGACCGCTCAAGCTGCTCCCTGGTGGCATCGAGCACCCAGCCCGAATCGATCATGACCAGGCCGTCGCTCGCCTCGATCGCGTAGACGTTGACCGCCCGCAGCCCGTCGAACGGCAGTGGCAACGGTATCCGGTGCACGCCGGGCGCCACCTGGTAGGCGCCCTCCCTGGTCCATTCCAGGCGCTGCTCGCTTGGCGTCAGTTCAGGCGGGGGCACCGCAGCATCATTACATACCAGGTCAGAACTCCCGCGCCGAGCCTGACCCGCTCATCGCTCAGGTCGCTAGCAGGCGCGCTTTCTCCGAGGCGAACTCGGAGTCCGTGAGCAGGCCCTGATCTTTCATCTCGCCCAGTTCCTTGATCTTGGCCAGGCGGTCTGACTCGTCCGTCGGGGCTCGCTGCGCGGGCGGCTGCTTAGCCGCGGCAGCCTGCTGCTGTTGCTGAGACTCGGCTGGCTGCTGCTGATCGGCGGATTTCTGCTCCTGGTGCCGGTGCACGACGCCGGCAACCGCTGTCGCCGTGCCTGCGACGACCGCCGTCTTCGCCACTCTCCCGATCAGGCCGGGACGCCCGGCGCTCCGGCCCATTCCCCCTCCTCGCATGTGGTCCTCCTACGTCTCGTTGAGCGCGGCGATGGCCGCCGCGACGTTCTCGTGCGGTATCCGTTCGAAGACCGCCACCTGCCCGTGAGATTCGCGGACCGCTGATGCGAAGCGCGTGGCCCAGCTGTTCTCCCACACGACGACCATCGCGGAGGAGTCGGGCTCGAGCGCGGTCGCCAGGTTGCTCAGGTCCGCGTCGTTCAGCAGGTCGACCTGCGAGCCGGTGATCCGGTCGAACGCCTCGGCGATGGCCGCGTCGGCGACCTCGACCACGGCGGTCGCCCCGTCGGCCTCCTTGCGCAGGAAGGCAACGTCGATGACCCGGACGGTTCCGCTGGCCTGAAGGTCAGCGAGCGCCGGCGCCACGTCGCCGTTGAAGTCGTTTCCCTCGAAGGCGATCACGGCGACGTCGACCGGGCCGATCGCGTCGGCTTCAAGTGCTGCCGGCATGGGTGCTATCCTCCACTACTAGGTGTAACTGAACTACTACGTATTGCGTTCATCACGGGTCCTGCCCAGCAATCGGCTGATCAATGCGGGAAGGCGGGCACGGATCTGGCCGCTGCCGCGCCGCGCTTCGGTGCGGCGGTCGGCTGGACCGGTCGTTGCTCCTGTGCTGGTGCCTGTCAGCAGTGAGCCGGTCCCGCATCGCGGCAGGGGAGCTCGACCCGGATGTGCAGACCGCCCTGGGACTGGCTGCGCGCGGTCACCGTCGCGCCGTGCGCGCTGGCGATGGACCGGGCGATGGACAGGCCGAGTCCGACCCCGTCGCGGGTGCCCGTCCTGGCCTCGACGCGCCGGAACGGCTCGAAGAGCGTGGCCACCAGATCCGGCGGGATCACCTGGCCGGCGTTGGCGACCTGAAGGAACGCGGATCCGCTATCGCGGCCGGTGTTCAGCGTGATCCACCCGCCAGGGGTGTTGTGGCGTACGGCATTGTCGATCAGGTTGCTGATCATCCGGTCAAGAAGATGCGGATCGCCTGTGGTCTCAGCGGGATCGAGCGAACTGTCCACGCGCAGCCCCAGGCGGCCGATCTCGGCCGCCGCGACGTCGAGCGCGTCCTCGGCGGCGGTGGCCAGGTCGAATGGCTCGCTGCTTGGCAGCCTGCCCTGGTCGCTGATGGCCAGGGTGAGCAGCGCGTCGATCGTCGCATCGGCCCGGTCGATCGAGCCGCGCACCCGTGCCGCCATGGCATCGAGCTGCTCGGGCGTCCGGGCCGGCTTGGCCAGCGTGACGTCGATCGCGGTCCGCATCACGGTGAGCGGCGTGCGGAGCTCGTGCGAGGCATCGGCGACAAATCGGCGCTGAGCCGCGAACGCCTGATCGAGCCGTTCCAGCATGTCGTCGAAGGTGTCCGCGAGTTCCCGCAGCTCGTCCCTGGCGCCGCTGAGCGCGATCCGCTCGCCGAGGTGCTGCTCGGATGCCCGGCGCGCGGTCTCGGTGATCGCCCGGACCGGCCGGAGCACCCGGCCTGACACCAGCCAGCCTGCCCCGCCGGAGGCCACGGTCATCACCCCGAGGCCGGCCAGCGAGAACAGCAGCAGGTTGTGCAGCGCCTGCTGCCGCTGGCTGGTCGAGCCGGCGCTGGCGCCGGCCGCGTAGGCCGAGTACGCCTCCTTGCATCTCGCCTGGAGCGAGTTCGGGACTTTCGCCACTCTCTTCGGCTCTGGCCTGTGCTCGGGGACTTTCGTGGTACCGATCTTGACCGCGCCCGCGGGGGGCGGCCGCGGCTGCTTGCAGAGCTTGATGAAGCTGGCCCGGGTCATCACCGCGATGGCCGACGGCTTCGGGTTGACCGGCAGGCTGCTCGCCACCAGGCCATAGGTCAGGCCGAGCAGCGCGGACCCGCCGGCCAGGAACAGCGCGGCATAAAGCAGCGTCAGCCGGGTCCTGACCTTCTGCGGCCAGCAGCGCCGCAGCCAGCGCGGCAACGGGCGCGCGGTCACGGCAGCCGGTATCCGCTGCCGACCACGGTCTCGATCAGGTCGGGCTCGCCGAGCTTGCGGCGCAGCCGGGCGAGGGTGACCGTGACCGTCCTGGTGAACGGGTCGGCGTTCTCGTCCCAGACCCGCTCGAGCAGGTCCTCGGCGCTGACGACCGCGCCGTCGGCGGCGAGCAGCTCCTCCAGGACGCCTAGCTCCTTGCGGGTCAGCGAGACCGGCCGCCCGGCCCGGCTGACCCGGCGGCGGGCCCGGTCGAAGACCAGGTCGCCGCGGGTCAGCACCGGAGGCGCCGCCGGGCTGCGGCGGGCCAGCGCGCGAACCCGGGCCACCAGCTCCTCGAAGGCGAAGGGCTTGGTCAGGTAGTCGTCGGCGCCGAGATTGAGGCCGTCCACCCGGTCGCCCACGGTTGCCGCGGCGGTCAGCATCAGGATCCGCGTCGCGCGGCCCGAGCCGGTGATCGTGGCGCAGACCGCGTCGCCGTGCACCCGAGGCAGGTCGCGGTCAAGGACCACCACGTCGTAGGAGTTCATCAGCGCCTTGGAGATGCCGTCGGTTCCGTCGTAGGCCACGTCGGCCGCCATTCCGGCGTCGCGGAGGCCGTCGGCGATGTCCTCGGCCAGCTCGGCCTGGTCCTCGACGACAAGAATCCGCATGAGCTCATCCTGCCGCAGCCAAGGTCACAGCCGTATCACACGCGGGCCCGCTTCGGTCCCCCGCGCCAGGCACCGACCTGGGCATTCTCCCGGTCCGGCGGCCCGCCCATGCCATCCGGCTTGACGCCGGCGTGACGCCGGTGTGATGGCCGCCGGCGTATCACTACCCGTGGCTGGTCACGAGCGCCAGCCGCAGGGAGGACCTTTCATGAACAGTCACTCACGCGATGCTGCCGGGCAAGGCCGGACGCCGAGGCCGGCGCCAGGGCTTGCCCGCATCGCCGCCGCCTGCGCCGCCGTGGTCTGCGCGGGCTTGTTCGGGACCGCGTGCTCGTCAGGAACCGCCGGCCAGCCTGGCGTCGCGAGCCTGCCGGGGCACGCGGGCGGCACCGCCGGCCCGGGCACGCCGACGATGGCGCAGGGCGATCGGGAGATGATCAGCTTCACCCGTTGCATGCGGAGTCCGGCACGTCCTGGCGGTGCCTGTCTCGGCGCTGCTCGCGCTGGCAGGCGGCGGCTACGGGCTCGAACTGGTGACCCCGTCGGGTGCGCACCGCCTGGTCGGGGTCACCACGGGGATCTTCGCCGGCGGCCTGGTCCAGGTCAGCGGCGCCGGGCTGGCGCCGGGCAGGAAGGTGGTGGTGGCTCAGTGACCGCGCTGATGCTGGAGGAAGTCACCAAGGAGCATCCTGGCGTCCCGCCGGTCGTCGCGCTCAGGTCGGTCAGCCTGGCCGTCGGCGAGGGCGAGTTCGTCGCCATCGCCGGGCCGTCAGGATCGGGCAAGTCGACCCTGCTGGCGATCGCCGGGACGCTCGAGCGCCCGACCTCGGGCACGGTGCGGGTCGCCGGCGCGGCCGTCGCGCGGCTCTCCGACCGCGGCCTGTCGGGCATCAGGGGCAGCCGGATCGGATTCGTGTTCCAGCAGTTCTTCCTCATTCCCAGCCTGTCCGCGCTCGACAACGTCGCCTGCGGACTGCTCTACCGCGGCGTGCCCGCCGCCCAGCGGCGCCGGGCGGCGGCACAGGCGCTTGACCGGGTCGGCCTCGGCGGCCGGGCCGGTCACCGGCCCGGCGAGCTGTCCGGCGGGGAGTGCCAGCGGGTCGCGATCGCGCGGGCGACGGTCGGGACCCCGGCCATCATCCTCGCCGACGAGCCGACCGGCAGCCTGGACACCGCCACCGGGCGCGACATCCTGGCACTGCTCGCCGGACTGAACGCCGACGGCGCCACCGTCGTCATCGTCACCCACAACCCCGAGATAGCGGCGGCCGCGTCCAGGACGATCAGGCTTCGCGACGGAGAGATCGTCGGCGGCGGAGCTGTCGTGAGCGGCGGAGCTGTCGTGAGCGGCGGCGGTCCGGCATGAGACGGCGCCGGGCGCCCGCTGTGGCGCAGCTACAGCCGCGCAGCCGGCTCCGCGCTCAGGACATCGGGCCGCTGGCCGCGCTGGGTGCGCGAAGCAGGCCGGCTCGTGCCGTGCTGTCCGCCGCCGGCATCGCGCTTGGCATCGCCACCATGGTGTCGGTCCTGGGAATCTCCAGCTCCAGCCGGGCTCAGCTGGTCGCCGAGATCGACGCGCTCGGCACCAACCTGCTGACCGTGACCCCGGGCCAGTCGTTCGTCGGGCAGACCGTCACGCTGCCGAGTGCCGCGCCAGCGATGGTGCGCCGGATCGGGCCGGTCACCGCCGCCTCGGCGATCGGGGACGTGAACGCCGGCGTGTACCGGAACGACCGCATCCCCTCGGTGAACACCGAGGCGATCACCGTCTACGCGGCAGACACCCACCTGCTGACCACGCTCCAGGGACAGCTCGCCCGCGGCGCCTTCCTGTCCGCCGCCACCTCGCGGTTTCCCGCTGTGGTGCTCGGCTCGGACGCGGCCGGCGCCCTCGGCATCGACCGGGCCGACGGCACCGTCCTGGTCTGGCTCGGCGGCCACTGGTTCAGCGTCGTCGGGATCCTGGACCCGCTGCCGCTGGCACCAGAGCTGGACCGGACCGCGCTGATCGGGTTCGGTGTCGCCGAGCATCTGCTGCACGCCGCGGGGCTGCCGGTCCAGATCTACGTGCGCGCTGATCCGGCCAGCGTGAGCGCCGTGGCGGCCGTGCTCGCCGCGACGGCGGATCCGGCTGCGCCACAGGATGTCGCCGTGGCCAACCCGGCCGACGCGCTCACCGCCCGGGCCGACGCGTCCGCGGCCTTCCAGGGCCTGTTCCTCGGCCTCGGCGCGATCGCGCTGCTGATCGGCGGCATCGGCATAGCCAACGTGATGGTCATCGCCGTGCTTGAGCGGCGCGGCGAGATCGGGCTGCGGCGCGCGCTCGGCGCCAGCCGCGCCCACATCGGGATCCAGTTCGTGGCCGAGGCGGCTCTGCTGGCGGTGGCGGGCGGAACCTCCGGCGCCGTGCTCGGCGGCTTCGCCACGACGGTCTATGCCGCGGCGCGGAACTGGAGCGCGGTCGTGCCGGTGCCTGTGCTGCTCGCCGCGGTCGGGATCGCGCTCGGCCTCGGCGCGGTGGCCGGCCTTTACCCCGCGCTGCGGGCGGCGCGGCTGGCGCCGGCCGAGGCGCTGCGGATCATCTAGGGCCGCGCTCTCTGCACCAGGTTCGGCCCGCCAGGAGAAGGCGCCAGAATATAACCTCGCAAATCGGTAACGAGATGTATCGTGTTGCCCACAGGTGCGGCCATGAACCGAGAAGGCATGAACTGAGAAGGGCGGTGCGGGGCCTTGTTCGAGAGATTCACCGCCCGCGCGCGGCGGGCTGTGGTCCTGGCTCAGGAAGAGGCCAGGATGCTCGGCCACGACTACATCGGCACCGAGCACGTCCTGCTCGGCCTCATCCATGAGGGCAGCGGGGTAGCCCAGGCGCTGGCGTCGTCTGGCATCAGCCAGGAGTCGGTGCGCCAGAAGGTCGAGGAGATCGTCGGCCGCGGTCACGTCCCGCAGGCTGAGCAGATGCCGTTCACGCCGCAGGCCAGGAGCGCGCTCCAGCTGTCCTTGCGCGAGGCCACCCAGCTCGGCCACGACTACATCGATACCGAGCACATCCTGCTGGCCCTGCTCCGCGATGACGCGGGACCCGTCGGGCAGGTGCTCAGCCGACTTGGCGCCAGCCCGGAGCGGCTCCGTCGGCAGGTGACCGGCATGCTGTGCGGTCAGCCGGCTGATCAGGCGCCAGGGGCCGCGGGCCTGGCCGAGCCCTACCGCAGGACCGGTCCCGCTAAGCCCGGGCTCCTGTCCAGGCTGCTCGCCCGCGCCGACTCGATGAAGTAGGCGCGGGCGCACTCGATTGCATGCTGTGGGGGCCGCTGCGAGACTCGGCTTGGGTGTTCCGGGCAGCGCGGATGCGCGAACCGGGCCGGAGGAGGCTGAGATGGGGACCAGGCAGCGGATCAGCTACGTGCCGCTAGATCAGATGGACGACGAGATGCGGGCCGAGCTGGATCGGTGCCGTCGGGAGGGCACGCCGCGCCCGGAGAGCTCGGCGGTCCGGGCCCACGTGCCGGCCTGCTTCTGGTCGTTCGCCCGGTCCTGGAAGGACATCTTCCGCTCCGGGGTCTGCGACCATCGCATCAAGGAGCTGTGCCGGGTCTATATCTCGCGCTCGGTCAACTGCGAGTACTGCGGTAACCAGCGCTCGGTGCAGGCTGCCGAGCAGGGCTTCACCGAGGCCAAGTACGACGACCTGCTGAACTTCGAGACCTCGGACCGATTCGACCAGCGGGAGAAGGCGGCGCTCGCCTACGCCGAGGCGATCGCCTGGCGGCTGCCGGACGACGACGCGCTCTGGGAGCGCCTGCATCGCGAGTTCACCGAGCCTGAGCTGGTCGAGCTCGGCTGCTTCATCGCGCTGACCTTCGGCCAGCAGAGCTGGCTACGGCTGCTGAACATCGAGCACCACCAGGTACTGCCTGGTACCTCGGCCTCGCTCGCTCCCGGGTTCGAAACGCCGGATGCCATGGCCGCGACCAGGAATTCCGACGGCTACTGGGCCAGCCGCTAGCGGGCAGACCAGCCCCTGCCGCGGCGCCACCCGGGTTGGCGCCGTCCGCCTCGGCTTCATGATCGTGGCCGATTCTCAGTGCATAGTGGCTGAGAATCGACCGCGTGACCGGACCGGCCGGTCCGGTCAGACGCCGAGGCTGGACTTGGCAGCGGCCTCGAAGACCCGGAACGGCAGCACCCGCTTGGCGATCAGGCCGACCCGCTCGCCTGCCTTGCCGACCGAGACCCGGCGCGGCGGCCGCGGGGACCGCAGGATCCGGCGCACCGCGGCGGCGACGTCGCCCGCGGGCACGCCGTTGGCCTCGTCATGCTCCATCAGGCCGACGGCCTTCTTCAGGGCGGCGCCATAGACCGGGTCGTGCTCGCTGGCCTCCGCCATCCGGCGGCTGGCGGTGAAGTCGGTCCTGACGTTGCCGGGCTGGACGAGGGTGACCTGCACCCCGAACGGCGCGACCTCATAGGCCAGCGCCTCGCCCAGGCCTTCGAGCGCGAACTTGCTCGCACTGTAGAAGGCCTGGAACGGAACCCCGAGCACCCCGCCGATCGAGCTGATCAGCACGATCCGCCCGCTCCGCTGGGCGCGCATGGCGGGCAGCACCTGCTGGACGACCCGCACGCAGCCCCAGAAGTTGGTCTCCAGCTGTGCCTTGGCCTCCTCGATCGAGGAACTCTCCACGGCCCCGGCCAGGCCCCAGCCAGCCGCGGCAACCAGCGCGTCGATGCGGCCGACCGCGGCCAGCAGGCCGGCCACGCCGTCGCGCACGGAGGCGTCGTCATCGACGTCCATCACCAGCGGCGTCCATCCGCCGGACGTGGTGCCCCTCCTGCTCGCCCCCGTGACGGTCCAGCCTGCCGCGTAGAGCTGGTCCGCGCATGCCTTGCCGATGCCTGCCGAGGCGCCGGTGACCAGCACCGACCTCTCCGTCGCGTTCACAATGCTCCGATCTCGCCTGGCGGCGCGCACGGTTGTTGGCAGCGGGCTGCTGCATCAGTGCCGGAATGCTACGCCGCGCCGTGCCGTGCCGCACGCTCCCCGGCCGCCGGGTGGAATCCGCAATCCATCATGAAAAAACGCTATGAACACGCGAATCCACTAGGTCGAGGCGGAGCATGCGGCGCGGCGGCGCTGGCCTGTCAGAGGTGGTCGCTACATTCGTGGCCATGTTCGAACCGGCCGCTGTGCTCGACCGGCTCAACGACGAGCAGCGCCGGGTGGCCACGCACCGGAGCGGTCCGCTGCTGGTCCTGGCCGGGGCCGGGACGGGGAAGACCGGAACGCTGGTGGCGCGGGCCGCGTGGCTGCGCGGCCAGGGCATCCCGGCCAACCGGATCCTGCTGCTGACGTTCACCCGGCGGGCCGCCGACGACATGCTCGCCCGTGCGGCGGCCGCCTGCGAGCTGGCTCAGGCGCAGCACGCCGGAGATACCGGCGGGGCCGACGCCACAGGCCCGGCTGACCCTGCGGGCCTGGCTGACGCCGCGGGCCTGGCTGACGCCGCGGGCCGGCCCGGATTCGTCAGACCGGATGGCGGCGACCGGATCTGCGGCGGCACGTTCCACGCCATCGCACACGGGATCATCCGGGCCCACGCCGAGTCGTTCTCGCTGCCGCCGGCCTTCAGCGTGATCGACCCGGGTGACGTGACCGACCTGCTCGACACCCTCAGGGAAGCTCACGGGCTGGTCGGCACGGAGCGGCGGGCGCCTCGGGCCGCCGTCTGCGCCGATATCTACTCCCGCTGCGTGAGCACCGGGATAGCCGTGGCGGATCTGGTCCGGGCTAGCTTCCCCTGGTGCACCGACTTCATCGCGCAGCTCGCCGGGCTGTTCCGCGGGTTCGTGGCGCACAAGCGCGCTCACGGTCTGGTCGACTTCGATGACCTGCTGCTGCTCTGGCGGGCAGCGCTGGCCGACCCGGGCGCGGGGCCGGTGCTCCGCGGAATGTTCGACGCCGTGCTCGTGGATGAGTACCAGGACGTGAACGCCATCCAGGCCGACATCGTCAGGCTGCTCCAGCCCGACGGCAGCGGGCTGACCTGCGTCGGCGATGACGCACAGGCCATCTACGGCTTCCGCGGCGCCGATCCGGCGCACCTGCGGGCACTCGGCAGCGCCTACGCGGGCCTGAAAGTGACCCGGCTGGCCAGGAACTACCGGTCTCGCCAGCAGGTGCTCGAGCTGGCCAACGTGATCCGCCCGCAGTCCGAGGGACTTGAGCTCATCCTCGCGGCGGACCGGGGGCGCGGCCAGCCACCGCTGCTCGTGCGCTGCCATGACGAGGCCACCCAGGCTCGCGAGATCTGCGTCCGGGTGCTCGATGCGCACGAGGCCGGGCTGCGGCTGCAGGATCAGGCCGTCCTGGTCCGCGCTGCGCACCACAGCGACGTGCTCGAGCTTGAGCTGACCGCGCGCCGCATCCCGTTCGTCAAGTACGGCGGCCTGCGCTTCACCGAGGCGGCGCATGTCAAGGACTTCCTCGCGGCGGCCAGGGTGGTGGCCAACCCGGCCGACGATATCGCCTGGTTCCGGCTGCTCAGGCTGCACGAGGGGATCGGGCCGGTGTCCGCGAGGCGGATCATCGGCGCGCTCCGGGTGACCGAACCAGGGTCGCTCGGCCGATGGCCCGATGCCGCAGCGATGGTCTCGCAGCGATCCAGGCCCGCGCTCTGCGCCACGATCGGCGCGCTGATCGGCGCCGCGGCGCTGGACACGACCGCCGAGCGAGCCGCCGCGATCCTGGCGGCGCTCGATGACCCGCTGAGGGCGCGGTACCCGGATGCGGCCGTGCGGCTTGGCGACCTGAAGCGGCTCGCCGACGCGGCGGCCAGCAGGCCGTCGCTGCACGACGCCCTCGTGGAGCTCGCGCTCGATCCGCCGGTATCGGCGGCCGACTTCGCCGGCCAGCCCCGGATGGACGACGACTTCCTGGTGATCTCCACGATCCACTCGGCCAAGGGCCTGGAGTGGCCGGTCGTTCATCTGCCGCACCTGGTGGACGGCGCGGTGCCGAGCGACATGGCGCTGGCCAGCCGGTCCGGGCTCGAGGAGGAGCGACGGCTGTTCTACGTGGCCGTGACCAGGGCGCGCGATCAGCTCTATCTCTACGCGCCGCTGCGGATGCACCATCATCGGATGGCCCGTGATGACCGGCACAGCTACGCCCCGCTGACCCGGTTCCTCGACCAGACGGCGCTTGCCCGCTGCGAGGTGGCCGACGCCGCCCCGGCACGGCCGGTGCTGCCCTTGCTCGCACCGCTGACCGAGACGATCGACCGGGCACTCGAGCCGCTCTGGGCGGCGGACTGAGGCGGACCGGCTGAAGCTGTCCCGGCCCCGGCGCCGGCCGGCGCTGCACCGCGAAGTCGCCGGGCTTAGCCGGAACAATGCCGTCCGGACACCGGTTCTACTCGCCGCATCGCCGGCGGCGCCGGCGCCTCCAGGCCGGCCGCCGCCAGCTCGCTGGCTCGAGGCTGACCACCGGGAAACCCGGGTTAACCCCGGCAGTATCCGGGATCAGGCGCCGGCCGAGTCCAGGCCGTGCTCGATCGCGTAGCGGACAAGCTCCACCCGATTGTGCAGCTGCAGCTTTACGAGAGTGTTCTGGACATGGTTCTGCACGGTGCGATGGGAGATGACCAGCCGCTCCGCGATCTGCTTATAGGACAGGCCGGTCCCGACCATCCGGAGGATCTCCGCCTCCCGCTCGGTGAGCTGCGGCGTGCCGGGCGCCGGGCTGGCCGCCAGCTTCCTGAACTCCCCAAGCACGAGGCCGGCCAGGCCAGGGGAGAAGACCGCGTCACCGGACGCCGTCCGGCCCACCGCGTCAAGGAACTCCGCCCGCCCGGCCGACTTGACGATGTATCCGGCCGCGCCCGCCTTGACGGCATCGAGCACATCGCGCTGTCCGCCGCTAGCCGACAAGATCAGCACCCGGGCATCCGGATAGGCGGTGCGCAGGCCGCGGGTCACCTCCACTCCGGACAGGTCAGGAAGCTGGAGGTCGAGCACGACGACGTCGGGCCGTACCGATCCGGCGATCCTGAGCGCCTGGGCCCCCTCGCCGACGATCGCGACGACCTCGTAGCCAGCATCGGCGAGGTCTCGGGCCACGGCATCCCGCCACATCGGATGGTCGTCGACCACCATCACCCGGATCGCTGGCTCGCTCACATCCGCACCTTAAGCCCGCAGCTCTACGCGCGGTACCCGCAGCCTGACCTCGGTCCCGGCGCCGGCGGATGACGTGAACGACACAGAGCCGCCAAGATCGCGGATCCGGCCCCGGATCGACTGGCTGACCCCCAGCCGGCCGTCTGCCGCCGCCTCGGCAAGCCGGCCATCAGGTATCCCGGGCCCGTCATCCCGGACGGTCACGCCGACCGCTGCCCCCTCGTCGTCGATCAGCACCCAGGCCTTGGTCCGCGGACCGCAATGGCGCCGCACGTTGTCGAGCGCCGCCCGGACGGCGGCGGTCAGCTCGCTGGCGATCTCGCCACTAAGCAGAACAGGATCAGCGGGCGTGATCACCGACACGGCGGCCGATGCCTCGCGGGTGAGCAGCGCCCGCAGGTCGAGCTCACCGCACGGCGGTGTGGCCTGCGCTCCGTCGGCGATCAGCGCCCGCAGCGCGGCCCCCTGCTGGCCGGCCAGCCGCCCGAGATCGGCGGCGGTGCCGCCCGCCTCAGCGCCCTTGCGCTGCACCAGCGCCAGCACCTGGAGCACCGAGTCATGGATGCTGCGGGCCAGTCGCTCCCGTTCCCTGCTCGCAGCCTCGATCTCGGTGGCGCGCTGCAGCGCGCGCTCCGCCTTGGTGGCCAGGGTAGATACGTATCCCACTACCGCCCCGGAAAGCAGCAGCAGAACCGACCCGTTCAATACCGGGCTGCGATAGACCTGCTGAAGGTGCTGGTGCCTGAGCACGAGGTCGCAGACGCCGAGCACGGCGCCGGCGGCCAGGCCCGCCCAGACGCCCTCGGCCACCGCCCAGGCAAGCACGGGTCCCGCCACCCAGGTGGCGGTCAGCGGCATGACCGCGTCCTTGATGCTCTGCGGGTACTGCACTCCCAATGTGGCGAACAGCGCCGCCGCCGTCAGGACCAGATCGGCGGCGAGCAGCGGGCGGGAGCGCCTGGCCGGCACCGAGTAGGCAAGGCTGGTGACGGCCGTCCAGGCCGTCATCGCGGCCATGATTCCCCAGGCGAGCGCCGGATGCGAGTAGTTCGCCCGGCCCACGATCAGCAGCGTCGCCGCGTAGCCGAGCGACGCGAAGCGGAAGACGGCGATCGACCGCCACAACGGCGCCTGCGCGCCGATCTGGTCGGCCCCCATTCGGCTGCCGCCTGGCTGAGCAGACACCCGTTAATATTCGCATAGCCGGATCTTCGGTGAAAATAGCTCCGGCGCACGTCTGATCGTCTTGCCGGGCCGTATTGGCGCCGAAAACCCCAGCCCTTCTGAGTAGCTGACCGTTCGAAAGATGAGTAGCCGGCCGGATATCGCCGGGCCATCGGCAAGCGCCAGTGTGATCAGTATGGGAACAGATGTGACAGCCCGGCGGTACGGTGGCCACTGCCCTGGCTGCTTTGCGCCGATCGGCTGGGGCGCTCGGTTGTCTTGCCCCGGCTGCGGGATCAGTCTGGCCGGTCCTGAAGCCGACGAGCTGTACTGGATAGCCTCGGAGCTCGCGCGACTCGACCAGGCTCGCGGCCAGCTCTTCGCCCGGCGTGATTGCCTGCTGGCCGAACTGGGGCGCCAGCGCTGGCAGGGTTCCTCGGCGGCCCCCGTCCAGCCCGTCCCGGCAGACTCCGTGGCGCCTGTTCCTGGCCCGGGCGTCCCGGCCGTGGCTAGTCCGGTCGCGGCCGGCCAGGGTCTGGCCGGCCAGGGTCCGGCCGGCCCCAGGCGAGCGGCCCGGCCGGAACTGTCGCGCCGTTCGGTGGCGAACCTGCTGCTCGCGGCGGGGGGCCTGATGGTCATCATCGCCGCTGCCGCCTTCACCGTGGCGAACTGGGGCAGCATCGGGCCTGCCGGGCGCGGCGTGATCTTGCTCGCGCTGGCGATCGCCGCGCTCGCGGCGCCGTGGCCGCTATCCCGCAGGGCACTGACCGCCACCGCCGAGTCGGTCGCCGGGATCGGCCTGGCCCTCACCGCGGCCGACGCGTACCTGGTCAGGCACCTCTTCCCCGGCTCGTCAGGAGCGGGCCTCGGGTTCGCGGCGGCCGGATGCGCGGTGCTGGCGGCGGCTTGGGCCGCCTACGGCGCCGTCGCTCCGCCGCGTGGTCCGCGGCTGGCAGCCATCGCGCTCGCTCAGCTGCCCATTCCGCTTGCTGTCGCCGCGAGCACGCACACCGTCGGCGAGCTGTCGCTCGCCGTGCTCGCGACCGCCGGCGCTGACCTGGTTCTGGCTGGCTGGGCTGGCAGGCGCCGGCTCCGGACGGAGCACCAGACCGCGTGGGCGGCGGCGGCTGTCAGCTGGCTGGGCGGCATCGGGACGGCTTCGGTCGGGGCGATCGTCGGTTCCGGTATCGGCGAATCGCTCTGGCTGTCCGCCGCGTTCCTGGCCGCCGCGGCTATCGGCCTCGGCCTGACCTGGCCCGCCCAGTCCGAGATGCCGCCGCCAGCAGCACTGACGGCAGATGTGCTGGTCCAGAGTGCTTCCGGCGCCCTGCTCGCGGTAGGGCTGGCGCTGCCCGTCGCCGCCGAGCTGCCCGGCAACTGGACGGTCGGGGTGTTCGCAGTGGCCGGCACCCTGGTGACCGCCACGGCCAGCTGGCAGGCCTCACGAGCACGCGGCCTGACCAGGATGGCGTCAGCGCCTGAGCAGCACGATGCTGCCGAGGCCGGGTCGGACCAGGATGAGGTCACGGGACGACCCTCAGCAGGCGAGGCTGCCAGGCAGCCGTCAGCCGAGCGGGCCGGCCATATCGTCGCGGGCGGTTTCGCCGTGCTCGTCGCCGCGGGGCTGTGGGCGATGCCGGCCGCGCTGGTCGCCATGTTCGCGCCCGCTGCCAATCTGGGCCGGGCCTGGGCCAGCAACCCGGCGATCGGCCTGGCAGAACGGCTTCCGGCTGCCACCTGGAACGGCTCCGCCGTGACGCTGACCGGGCCGGCCGTGCTCCTGCTCGTCAGCATCACGTTGTGGCGGGTGCTGGCGCCGGAGCGCTCGGTGGCGAGGTCGGCCGCGGCCCTGGCGATCGCGGCACTGGTCGGCGGCTCCGTCCCGGTCGCCGCCGGTCTGCCTGGGTGGGCGGGCCTGGTCATCCTGACTGCGCTGGCGGCACTGCTGACCGGATCAGGAATCATGCTGAGCGATCGGCTGCTCGCGGGCACCGCGTCCTGGGCTGGTGCCGTCCTGGCGGCCTGCGCGGTGCTGTCGTCACTGACCGGACCTGGGGCTACTATCGCCGAGCTGGCCGTGCTCGCCGTCATGCTCGGCGCCGCCGCGTGGCGTGCCAGCGCGACCTTGCCGACGGTGCTGACGACCGCCCAGGCGGTGGCCGCGAGCGCCGGCCTGGCATGCGCGGTACCGCTCGCCGTCGACTCGCGATCGGTTCATGGCGCCGAGCAGATCGCTTCCTTCGCGCTGCTTGGCGTGGCCATGGCCGTCATCGCGATCGCGACCCTGGTCCGCCGGACGCGTCCGACTCACGCCCTCGTCCTCGACCTGGCCGCCGTGCCGGTGGCGGTGCTCGCCGCGGTGCTGACCGCACGGCAGGCCGACGCGTTCTCGGTGCTCGCCTGCACCGCGGCGCTGCTCGCCGCGACGACGGCATGGCTGCGGACCGGGCAGCGCAGGGCGATCGCCCTCGGCGTTGCCGTCCTGGCCGCGGTCGCTGCCCTGGTTCCCCAGCTCCGCCCGCTCGCGGCCGCGGTGTCAGGGCCGTACCGCGACCTCGCTAGCCCGTGGAGCGGACTGCGAGCAGGGCAAGGTATCGCGACTGACCTGGCAGACCTCCGGTTCGCGATGATCGTGCTTGCCGTCTGCGCCGCCGCCGCCGTGGTCGGCGCCGGGGCGTGGCGCGGTAGCCAGGGAAGCCGGATCGCGCTGGCCGTCGTCCTGCCGGTAGCCGCCGCGCCCGCCGGGGTTGCCGCCGGGCTCAGCGAGAGCGCGACGGTTGCGCTGCTGCTCGCGGTCACCCTCGCGCTGACCGCCTGGGCGGCGGCGAGCCGCGGCCTGGCGCCGGCCGCGGCGGCCCTGGCCGCGGCCTGGCTGGCGCTTCCCTGGGCGCTCGCCACCCGCCCGGCCACGCTGACGGTGCTTGGCTGCCTCAGCGTCGCGTACTCGATGTGCGCCTGGCGGGCCAGGCTGGCCAGCGTCCGGGTCGGAGCGGCAGCCGCGTCCGTCGTGTCCGTCGGCGCGCTGGCGGGGACGTCGGCCCTCGCGGCCGGATGGTCCGGCTGGCTGACTGGCCTGACGATGCTGGCCGTCGCGGCCGGTGCCCAGCTGACGGCGGCGTGCCTGGTCGAGGCCGGCCTGGGCGCGGAGGCTGGTCTGGGCGCGGACGCTGGCGTGGGTGCGGGCGCCGGCTCGGGGAGCGGTGCCGGCCTGGGCGCGGCAGCCAGCCCGCGTCCGCCCGCGGACCCAGGTACCGGCGCCGGCGCCGGGGCGGATGCCGGTGTGACCGCGACGACCGGCTTGACCGCGGCTCGCACACCGGATGTGCGCCCGCAGGTCAGCCTCGCCGTCGAGATCGCCGGCTGGCTGGTGGCGGCGGTGGGCGTGCTGCCGGGTCTCAGCGAGCTCGTGCATGCCAGCGTCGTCCTTGCGGTCGCCGGGGCGCTGTGCGGCGGCGTCGCCGTGCGCGCCGACCGGCGCCCGGCCTTGTGGGCAGCCCTGGCTCTGGGTCAGGCGGCCCTTGCCGTCGGGCTGGCCGCGGCCGGGGTACGCGCACCAGAGCCGTACACCCTGCCTGCGGCGGTGACCATGATCGTGTTCGGCTGGCAGCGGGCGCGCCGCGCACCAGAAGCCGGCTCATGGCCGAGGTACGGCCCTGGTCTGGCTGTCCTGCTGCTGCCTAGCCTCGTCGCGGCCTGGTCGGATCACGGCTGGATCCGGCCGCTGCTGCTCGGTCTCGCCGCTGCCGGGGTGACGCTGGCCGGCGCGCGGGCCAGGCTGCGGGCGCCGCTGCTGATCGGGGCGGCGGTGGCGGTGACCGACGCCGGGCGCCAGCTTGCGCCTGCCATCGCCCGGCTTGCCGGACTGGTGCCCCGCTGGGTGCCGATCGCGCTGCTCGGCCTCATCCTGCTGGCCGTCGGCGCGACCTATGAGGCACGGCTGAGGGACCTCGGCAGGCTCAGGGACGTGTTCCGCCGGATGCGCTGAGCGACCTGGGTGACGTAGGTCCCTGCCATCGTGCGCGGTTGGGTGACGTAGGTCCCTGCCATCGTGCGCGGTTGGTCCCTTCCCCTGGAGCGGCCGGATCGATGGACTGGCACTCGTGACAGCGACCTCAGTCGAGCGCCCGCCGGCCAGAGCCGTGCGCACGCCGCATTACGACCTGACCGCACGGCCGTTCCTGGTGATCTGGGAGTGCACCCGAGCCTGCCAGCTCGCGTGCCGGCACTGCCGGGCCGAGGCCCAGCTCACCAGGAATCCCGGTGAGCTGTCCACCGCCGAGGCCGCGAACCTGGCCGGGCAGATCGCCGCCTTCGGCCAGCCCCGCCCGCTCTTCATCATCACCGGCGGTGATCCCTTCTCCCGCGGCGACCTCGCCGAGATCGTCCGGGCCGCGGTCGCGGCCGGCCTGCCGGTGGCGGTATCCCCGTCCGGCACGCCATCGCTGACCAGGGAGAATCTCGCGCGGATCCAGGACGCGGGAGCGACGGCGATATCGCTGAGCCTGGACGGCCCGACCGCGAGCATGCACGACGGATTCCGCGGCGTCTCCGGCGTCTACGACTGGACGCTGCGGGGGTGGGAGGCGGCACGCAGCCTGGGGCTGAAGGTTCAGGTGAACACGACGGTGTCCCGCCATAACCTGACGAGCCTGCCGGACATCGTCCGGCTGGTCGCCGAGCGCGGCGCGATGACCTGGAGCGCCTTCTTGCTCGTGCCCACCGGGCGCGGGCGCGACCTTGAGTCCCTGGCGCCTGCCGAGGTCGAGGACGTCCTGAACTTCGTCTATGACGCGGGCCGGTACGTTGCCGCCAAGACGACCGAGGGACACCATTTCCGGCGGGTGGCGATCCAGCGCGCGATCCTGGCCGACGAGGGTGCCGATCACGTCCGCGCACTCGGGCTCGGCCCGCTCTATCGCGAGCTGGTCGCCGGGCTCGAGCCGCTGGCGGCGACCGGGATCCAGCGCCCGCGGCGCCGCACCCCGATGGACGTCAACGCGGGCCGCGGCTTCGTGTTCGTCTCCCACGTCGGCACGGTCCACCCCAGCGGATTCCTGCCAGCAGACGTCGGCAACGTCCGTGACCGCCCGCTCACCGAGATCTACCGGGACGCCGAGCTGATGCGCGGGCTGCGCGATCCCGACCGGCTGGCTGGCCGGTGCGGGCAGTGCGAGTTCAGGACCGCCTGCGGCGGGTCACGCTCACGTGCCTACGCGCTGACCGGCGACCCCTACGCCGAGGAGCCATGGTGCGGCTACCAGCCGGGGAGCTTCGGCCGCTCCGCCGAGATAGCGAGCAGGCTCGCCAGGACCTGACGCCGGCGGCCAGGCCGCCACGCTGCCGTCATCGGGTGTCGAGCATGCCCTGGACGTGCCGTCTCACCTCGTCAAGCACCGAAAGCTCGACACAACCGAGGACGGTCCCCTCGAAGTCGCGTTCCTCGGCCGTCCACAGCCGCCGCGACCTGATGACCGACGGGCGGCGCAGGCCGGCCTGCTTCCAGTTCCCGACGAGAATATCGCCCGTGCCCGGGTTCAGCACCCGACGGCCGTTCGACGTCACCATCGCGACGAGCACCGCCCGGTCGGGAACCTGGCCGGACGCCGCCAGGACCAGGACCGGGCGCCGCTTATACGGCTCGGTCTCGTTCCGGCTGAACGGGAACCAGACCAGCCGCAGCTCTCCGGGAGTCACGGCCGGTCATAGGCCGAATCCTCGGGACTGTCCCAGTCCTCCGCCCACAGTCGGGACACGTAGGCGCGCTCGCCGGCGCCGAACAGGTCCCATCCTGTGATGTGGTAGAGCATCGTCGCCATCCGATCGCGGGCGTCCGGGTCAGGCCGCGGCACGACGCCGGCCCGCAAGGCGCGGAGCCGCTGCTCGTCTGTCTCGCTGGCGCCGCCCGCGGTGACCAGCGGGGTAACGGGGGTAATGGCTGACGGCATCGGGTAGGCGCCGCGCGGCGCGGTTGACGACCCCACGATTCAGGCCCGCCAGTTGTTCTCGAAACCAGGCGCCGGAACCTCGCCGAACTTCGACTCGTAGTCGGCGACCACCCTGGCGAGCAGCGGAATCATCGACTTGGCGTGTCCCCAGCTCATCGAGATGCGGGTCACCTCGGCGACTCCCGGCTCCTGCTGGGCGCTGCCTTCGGGCGCGGGCTGCTGTAGTCCGAAGATCAGCATCACATCGAACGGGCCGCCGCTGATCTTCAGCACGTTGGAGTACTCGCGCTTGGCCGGTCCGGCCCAGCCGGGCTGCGCCCCTGGTTCGTCGCTCACCCGCCCAGTCTCACATAGCCGCTGGTGCCGTCAATGGCCGACGAGCCCACTGCCTGCCCGCGCTGAACGAGAATGGGTGCATGACGATGCTCCGGCTACCCGGTCTCGCGGCGATCGCCCAGGGCTGGCGCCGGCGATGAGCATTGAGGTCGTGGTGCGCGGCACGACGATTCCGCCGGACGAGCTGTCCTGGCGGTTCTCCCGGTCACCTGGCCCCGGCGGGCAGTCGGTCAACACGACCGACAGCCGGGCCGAGCTCTCCTACGATCTGGCCTCGTCGCTGGCGCTGCCGCCGCCGCTGAAGGAGCGCGCGCTGACCGCGCTCGGGGGCAGGCTGACCGACGGCGTGATCACCGTGCGAGCCTCCGAGCACCGCTCGCAGCTGCGCAACAGGGAGGCGGCCGCGGCCAGGCTCGCCGAGCTGCTGACCGAGGCGACCGCGCCGCCGCCCCGGCCGCGGCGGCCGAGGCGGCCAAGCCGGGCAGCGGCCGAGCGGCGGCTCGCCGACAAGCAGCATCGTTCGCGGATCAAGCGGCTGCGACGGCCCGATTCTCCGTGATCACGCGGGAGATTCCGGGAACTTCGCGGTTGCCTCGGACGGCTCAGAGCCCGGCAGCCGCCGACCCGCTGTCGGCCTGCCTGCCCGCTGCCTGCCCGCCGGCCCGCTGCCTGCCTGCCTGCCTGCCTGCCCGCTGCCTGCTGCCGCAGTGGTCAGCAGCGGACTCGGCTTGCCGACTGGTCGGCCGCCGACAGTCCTCCGCTGGTGACCGTGGCAAGAACGGGGCTGCCGCACCCGGACAGGCTGACCACGAGAACACGGACGGCCGCTGTGGTCGCCGTGCCAGCGGCGATCGGGCCGTGCACGCAGGTCGCCCCCGCGGAACTGGCGGTACACGACCAGGTCTGCGGCCCGGTGCCGGCAACGCCGAGCAGCACCGTGCCGGCCGGCAGCGTCAGGCTGGCGGTCAGGCCGGCCGTCGCAGCCCCGCCCGCGTCCGCGACGTGCACGTCTACGACCGCGGCGAGTCCCAGGCCGAGCAGCCCGGACACGTCGATGCTCAGGCCCAGTCGGGCCGCTACCACGGGCGATGACGACGCTGGCGTCGGAGTGGGCGTGGGCGCCGGCGAAGGCCGGGGAGCGGTCGTCGGCGAGCTTCCCGGCGTGGCTGCGGCAGACGAGGAGGGCACGGTCAGCGGTGACGCGGGAGACGCGCCGGGCGAGACGGCCGACGCGGGCAGCTGCCTGACCACCCGGCTGCCACCGTGCGCCGCCGGCCCGGCCGGAGCCGGAGGGTGCCGGTGGGTCAGGATCGCCGCGGGGAGCGCCACCATCGCCAGCAGGACCCCGGCAGCGGCCGGCAGGACCGGCCGGTGCAGGACCGCTGCCCTGAGCCAGCGCAGCCCGGCTCCGCCGATGCCGTTCCCGCCGATGCCGTTCCCGCCGATGCCGTTCCCGGCCGCGGCGTGAGCTCCCGCGGCGTGAGCACTCGGGGCGTGAGCGCTCGCGGCGTCAGCGCTCGCGGCGTGAGCTCCCGCACCCGACAGGTACGCCGCCGCGGCGCCGCCGAGAAAGATCGGCGCGAGCAGCGCCCGCAGAGAATCGTTGATGCTGGTCAGCTCGGCGCAGGCGACCTGGCAGTCAGCGCAGCCACGCAGGTGGCCTTCCACCCGGCGGGCGTCCCGCCGCGACAGCGCGCCGCGGACATGAGCGCCGAGCCGGCCGGCCACTGGCCTGCATTCCTCGCGCCTCACGCTGGACAGATGCATCTGAAGGTATGCCTGACGAAGGCCCTCGCGCGCCCGGTAGCTGAGCGCCGCGACGCCGTTCGGCGTCAGGCCGAGAACTAGGGCAACCTCGGCCGGCCTGGCCTGCTCGATCTCGGTGTGCCAGAGCACCGCGGTCCAGCGCTCTGGAAGCGACATGAAGGCGCGCGCGATCAGCGAGCGCTCCAGGCCCGCGACGGCGGGATCGACGAACGGCTGGCCCGGGTCGGGAAGATCGTCGGTCGGAATCTGCCTTTGCTGACCGCTGAGCTGGTCACAGGCCACCCGCCGGATCGCGGTGAGCAGATACGGGCGGAACGCCTGCGCCGGGCCGCCGCCGCGGCGGATCACCCGGAGCACCCGGGTGAACGTCTCTGCCACGACGTCCTCCGCGTCGGCGGCGCTCCGGACGAACTGGCCGGCCAGCCGGCGAGCCGCCGGGGCGTGCCGCTCGTAGAGGGTGCCATAGGCCTGCGCATCGCCCGCGCGGACCGCGTCGATCAGCTCGCCGTCACTCGCCGGCGCCGCCGCGCCGGGTGCCGCCGCGCCGGGTG
>DATNIU010000221.1:0-9231 GCA_035604275.1 Streptosporangiaceae bacterium
CCTGAATCAGAGGTCGCCGGGCCGCCTGAATCAGAGGTCGCCGGGCCGCCCGAATAGCGGGCGCTTCCCGCGCCCGAGCCTGGCTGTCAGTAGCCAGCGCTACAGTTCGGCTATAGCCAGCCGGCGCCTCGGCTATAGCCAGCCGGCGCCGCGGGAGGCGCGCATGGATGCGGTGCATGACCTGCCAGACGATTCAGGCTGCCGCATCCTGCACATCGACATGGACGCCTTCTATGCCAGCGTGGAGATCAGGGATCGCCCCGAGGTGGCCAGCCAGCCGGTGATCGTCGGCCATACCGGCGGTCGCGGCGTCGTGCTGTCGGCCAACTACCTGGCCAGGGCGTTCGGCGTGCGCTCGGCGATGCCGATCAGCCGGGCCCGCAGGCTCTGCCCGCACGCGGTCTTCATCTCGCCGCGGCATGATCAGTACAGCGCGGCATCGCGCGAGGTGATGGCCATATTCCGGGCGGTTACGCCTGAGGTCGAGCCCTTGTCGCTGGACGAGGCGTTCCTCGATGTGTCAGGCGCCGTCCGGCGGCTCGGCAGGCCGGCGGAGATCGGTCAGCTGATCCGGCGCGAGGTGAGCGGGCAGCTGAGCATCACCTGCTCGGTCGGGGTCGCGCCAACCAAGTTCGTCGCGAAGCTCGCCTCCGTGCACTGCAAGCCAGACGGCCTGCTCGTGATCCCGGCGGACGGAGTGCTCGCCTTCCTGCACCCGCTGCCGGTGTCCGCGCTGTGGGGAGTCGGGGAGCGGACCGGCATGGTGCTGGCCAGGCTGGGCCTGCGCACCGTGGCCGATCTGGCACATGCCCCGCTGCCGACGCTTGAGCGAGAGCTTGGCCGGGCGACCGCCACGCACCTGTCCGCCCTGGCCTGGGGTCGTGACGATCGCCGGGTAACCCCGGAGGTGCAGGAGAAGAGCATCGGCGCCGAGGAGACTTTCGCGGTCGACATCGCCGATCCCGATCTGATCCGCCGCGAGCTGCTCCGGCTATCGGGGCGGACGGCCCGGGGCCTGCGCTCGGCCGGCCTCGCGGCGAAAACGGTCTCGGTCAAGCTGCGGCGGTCGGACTTCAGCACCATCACCAGGTCGCGGACGCTCGCCGAGCCGACTGACGTGGCCCAGAAGATCTACGCGACCGCCTGCGAGCTGTTCGCGGCGTCTGGCCTGAGCTCCGGCGCCATGCTGAGACTGGTCGGCGTCCGGGTGACCGGCCTGATTCCGGCCGCGGGCACCGGCACGCAGCTGGCGCTCGGCGAGGAAGCCGACTCATGGCGGGATGCTGAGAGCGCGATGGACCGGATCACCCGCCGGTTCGGCGCTAACGCGGTCAGGCCGGGATCGCTGGTCGAGCCCGGCGATGGCGGGAACCAGGGCAGGCCGTGACACCGGACGCGGTCTCGGGCCCGGAGCCCGCCGGAGGGAAGATCGGGCAGGCAGCGGGACGTTGCACGAGGTGTCAGAGTGTCGCTGGCGCCCGATCAGGAGCCCGCGGAGGGAGCGAGCTGCGCTGTCCCCTTCCACAGAACGCTCTGACGCTCGTATTCTGGTGGATAGCCAGGCCGTCCGGCGAACCTCATCAGTCCGGCAGCGCGACATATGGAGGCACCGTGCCGCTTTCCGAGCACGAGCAGCGCCAGCTCGAGCAGATCGAGCAGGCGCTCTATGCCGAGCACCCGCGGTTCGCCAAGGCGGTCCGCGCCGCTGATCCGCAGGTGCATTACAAGCGGCGCGTTGTCTACGCGGTCGTCGGGTTCGCGATCGGCATCGCGCTGCTGCCGGTCGGCATCTCGACAAACATCGCGGTCAGCGTGGCCGGCTTCGTCGTCATGCTCGCCTCCTGCTACTGGGCAGCCATCAGTTACCGCAGGATGAACGGGATAGCCACCGGCCGCATCTCCGGCAAGGACCGGCGCGGCGGCCGGGACAAGCGCCGCGGCCGGCGGTCGGGCACCGGACTCAGCGAGCGGCTTGAAGAGCGCTGGCGGAGGCGCCAGGAAGGCCGCGGTAACTAAAAAGGCGGCGGTAACTAGACCAGTCGGCGCCTGTCTCAGGCGGCCGCATTCTCCTGTGCCGACGGCATCCAGCCTGTCAGCAGGCCTATCGCCTGACGCAGCGCCGACCGCACCGGGTTCAGCGTGGACGCGGGCAGCAGCCAGGCCCGCCACCTGTCAGTCGGGCTGGAACTGCGGGCCAGACCGCGGCGGACCAGAGCTACGTCCGCGCGGATCGGCCCGACCGCGGCCGGATCCTGAGCGTAGCGGGCCTGTTCCACGGCCGTGGCGATGCGCCCGGCGGCCTGCCGGGCCTCTTCGTCGTCGGTACCTGAGCAGACCCGCCTGGCCACCGCGCGCGGCGACTCGCTCGCCCGGCACGGCAGCCCGAAGTCCTCGAGGTCGTCGCAGACTTCCTGCCACGCCGCGCTGGCGCGTCCGGCGTCGGTCGCGGCGGCATGCCAGCGCCTGCGCCTGATCGCGAGCCGGGTGGTGCCTGGCGCCGCCGCCGCCAGCAGCAGAATCGCCGCGGCGATGAGGATTAGCGGCAGCCTGCTCGCCGGGTGACTGACCGGAGTGACCGGGCCGGCCCCGGTATCGCCCGGCTGCGCACCCTCAACGTGCGGTGGCTTGATGGCGCCGCTTGGCCCGGGTGAGGGCGCGGTGGTCTGGGTGCCTGGTCCCGGGCCGCCTCTGGACGTCGAGGGACCGGTGGTCGCGGTGACATAGGTCGGCGGCACCGCGGTGCCCTGGCCGTAGATGCCGGCTGGCGTTGGCTCGAATCGCAGCCACCCGACGCCGCTGAAGTACAGCTCCGGCCAGGCATGTGCGTCGCCTCCGGTCACCAGCCAGCTGCCGTCGGCACGCTGCTGGCCGGCCGTGAAGCCGATGGCGATCCGGGACGGGATGCCGACCAGCCGGGCCAGCACCGCCATCGCGAACGCGAACTGCTGGCAGAAACCCTGCCGGTCCTTGGTGAGGAACCGAAGCAGCCCGGCCGGGGTGTCCGGGACCCTGGACTGCAGGCTGTAGGTGAAGTGGCCGGAAGTGAACCAGTTCTCCAGCGCGACGGCCCTGGCATAGGCGTTCTGATCGCCTGCGGTGATCTGGCGCGCGATCGCCCGCAGCTTGCCGAGGATGCTGGATGTAGCGCTGAAGCCCAGGTAGGCCGTCCCGATCGCGGCCGGGATCTGCTGGGGAACCTCGAGCATGGCCGGCGTCGGGTCTGCGTCCTCGCTGGTCACCGTGTAGCGAAGTCCCGCGCGGTTGCCCTGGCCGGTAAAGATCATCAGAGTGTCGCGGGACTCACGCCAGCTGCCGGGAATCTGCAGCCGGGCAGGCGAATAGGGCACAGGCAGGAAGAAGACCGGCGACGCGTACCCGTCGACCGCGCCGAGCGTGATGGTGGTCGTGGTGAGGAACTGCGGTCCGTTTGCCGACGATCCTGGCGCGGTGAGCAGCGGCGCCACGCCGGCGACCGGAACGCTCGGTTCCGGCTCGACGAGCTGCCAGCTCCCCCGGCCCTGATCGTAATTGAGCACGTACACCTGGAGGTACTGCGCCGATGGCTGGAACGGGGCGACCGGGTTGACCGCGCTGGTCCGGTACGAGAGCACGGGCAGGTTGGCGGACTTGGCGAGCAGGCCGTGCAGCTGGTCGACCGGGTCGGGCAGCTCCTCGTCGTGTGCCTGCGCGCCGGTGCCGGTCCCCGAGCCGCCCCCGAAGATCCGGTGGATGTGCAGGGACGGCAGCAGCAGCGGGATGACCAGGGCCATGCACATGGCGGCCAGGCCGATTCGCCGGCCGGTTGCTGCCAGGGCGCCCACCTCGGCACCGCCGAGCCGGTCGTCCTCCCCGGCGTAGTGCCAGACCGTGATCACCCGGCCCCAGCCGCGCAGCCGGTCCCTCCCGTCAGCGGAGAGCAGCCCCAGGTAGCCCGCGGCCGCGACAAAGAACGTGAAGGCGCCGCCGAAGCCGCCCGTCCTGGCGGCGGTCGTGATCGGCGCCATGAACAGCACGAGCAGCGGCAGCCCTGCGATGGCCGGCCGGTGCAGGCGCACGGCCAGTATGTCGACGGCGACAGCGGCGAGGCCGATGCTGCCGGCCGCGAGCAGCTGCACTCCGTGCGAGCCAGGCACCGGCGGCGGGAGCTTGGCCAGCGCCGTCGCGCTGCTGACTAGCCGGTCCAGGTGCCGTAGCGACGCGATGGTCGGCAGCAGCCTCAGGAACGACTGCCGGCCCGCCAGCACCGCGTTGCAGTAGAGGAACAGCGCCGCCAGATATGTCACCAGCGTGGCGAGCGCGGGAAGCAGTCGCAGCCGGGAGGCGCTGGCGGCGCAGATGGCCACGATCAGCAGGCCGACGGCCTTCAGGTACGGCGATGGCGCCTCGAACAGCGGCACGGCGGCGGCGGCGGCGAGCAGCGTCGCGCCGATCGCCGCCGGAGTCGCGGTCAGCCTGGTCAGCGTTCCGGCCAGGGCGACCACCACCACGGCGCCGGACGCGGCGACCAGCCAGCCGGCGCCGCTGATGATGGCGAACTCGGAGATCGAGGCCAGGATCACCGCGACGGCCGCGGCCAGGGTCAGCCGGTGATTCATCGTGTCGCCATCCCATCCCAGGCCGGCAGGCCGAGCGGTGCGGCGACGCCGCCGTGCCTGGGCAGCTGCTGCCACGCCGCGGTCAGCGAGGTCGCCGCGCCGATGCTGATCACTCGCCACCCGGCGGCTCGCAGCACCGCCTCGGCAGCCGCCGTCTCGGCGAATCGCTGGTCGGGCAATGCCGGGCCGGCCGGCTGCTGGCCGGCTGGCTGCTTGCCGGGCGGGTGGCCGGCTGGCTGCTGGCCGTTGGTCTCGGGCTGGCTGTCCCAGGTGGAGACGGCCAGCAGCAGGGCGATCCCCTGGCGCCCGTCCCTGCGGGACACGGCGATCTCCCTGGCGGCCTGGGGCGACAGGCGGCCAGCGATGAGCACGAGCAGCCCGCCCTCGATGGTGCTCAGCGCCGCGGTGGTCCTGGCGAAGTCATGGTTGCGGGACGGGACGATCACCGACAGCGCGTCGAGCAGCACATCCTCGAACATCGCGGATCCGGCCAGCGGCCCGGCGTCGGTGAGCAGGTGGCCGTCAAGGCCGGCCCGGGCCAGGTGGACGCCGATCGAGGCCGCGGCGCTGACAGCGAACTCGAAGGACGAGTTCGGGCCGGTTCCGGCGTGCGCTCCCCGCCTGGAGTCAAGAATCAGGACCGCGCGGTCCTGCCACCGCTGCTCCTCGCGGCGCACCATCAGCTCCCCGTACCGGGCCGTCGATCGCCAGTGCACCCTGCGCAGCTCGTCGCCATCGCGGTAGGCCCGCGGGATCACATCGTCGTCGCCTGCCGCCGCGGTCATCCGCGTCCTGCCGTCGCCGTCGCTTGACCAGCTTCCCGTCGTGGACGCGCTGATCAGAGGCACCACCTTGGGGGTGACGGTGAGCGTGTTCTGGGCGGCGAACGTGGCGGTCAGCTCGACCAGGCCGAAGACGTCCGCGATCCTGATCTGCAGCGGTCCGATGACGAACTTGCCCCTCAGGTCGGAGCGCAGCTGGTAGCTGACCTCGCGGGAGCCGCCTCGCTCGATGCCGTTCAGGACGTACCTGGGTCGGGCGCCCAGCGAGTACGGGATCGTCTCCTCGGCGAGCAGCAGCCCGGTCGAGATCCGGCTGATGTTCTCCAGCCGCACGGTAACCTGAGTCGGCTGGCCGGGCGCGACGCGTGACGGGCTGATCTGGCGCTGGCAGCGGAGCTGGTAGCGCGCCCGGCGCGCGGTCATGGCCGAGAAGACCGGCAGGCAGATCAGCATGGCGCCGACGCTGGTCATCGCGTCGCTGCCGAGAATCAGCCCGGCCAGGACGCCGACTGCGCCGGCGGCGAGGAACGAGGCCCCGCGGATCGTGAACCACGCGAGAACCGATCCCATTGCCGCGCCTTCCTTCCGGCTGCTCTGCCAATGTACGTGCTTGACCGCGCTGCCGGCCAGGCTGGCGGCCCGCGGCTGGCGGCTAGCGGCCGGGCAGCGGAACCCGGTCCACGATCCTGGCCAGCACCTGCTCGGGGAGCTCCCGGCCGACGACGGCCTCGGCCGTGGGCAGCAGCCGGTGGGCGAGCACCGGTCCGGCCAGGACCTGGACATCATCGGGGATCACGAAGTTGCGGTCTTCGAGCGCGGCATAGGCGCGGCTGGCGCGCAGCAGGTGCAGCGCCGCTCGGGGCGAGGCGCCGAGCCGGAGGGCCGGCGCGACCCGGGTCGCGCCGATCAGGTCGATGATGTACTGCCGGACCTGCGGGGCCACGTGCACCCTGCGCACGGCCGCGATCAGGGCCCGCACGTCACTCGCATGCGCGGCCGGCTTCAGCTCATCGAGCGGCGAATGCGACCCGTGCGCTTCGAGCATCGCGAGCTCGGCCGCCATGTCCGGGTAGCCGATCGAGATCCTGGCAGTGAACCGGTCTCGCTGAGCCTCGGGCAGCGGATAGGTGCCCTCCATCTCGATCGGATTCTGAGTCGCGATCACCATGAACGGCAGCTCAAGTGCGTAGGTGGCGCCGTCAACGGTGACCTGGCGCTCCTCCATGCACTCGAGCAGGGCCGACTGCGTCTTCGGTGAAGCCCGGTTGATTTCGTCGCCGAGCACCAGGTTGGCGAAGATCGGCCCTGGCTTGAATTCGAATTCACGCAGTTCCTGATTGAACGCGCTGACCCCGGTGATGTCGCTGGGCAGCAGGTCAGGAGTGAACTGGACGCGCCGGACCGAGCAGTCAATCGACCGGGCGAGCGCCTTGGCCAGCAGCGTCTTGCCCACCCCTGGGACGTCCTCGATCAGCGCGTGGCCCTCGGCGAGCAGGACTGTCAGGGCCAGCCTGATCGTGGCCGGCTTGCCGACCACTACAGTATTGATCACCTCGCTGATCCGATGGGCCACCGGAATCAGCTCGTCAAGCGCGCGCTCGACCTGGCCGGTCTCAGCAGACACGCATCCTCCCTTACCCCGGCAGCGCGCCGGGTGTTGTCCGTTTGCCGGGGAGCGCCGCCCGCGGCCGACCTTTTTCCGTGCGTTCAGACAGTACGTGGAGCCATGCCTCGATCTAACAACGGATTGGATATCGCTGCATAACAGCGATCTGCGACGGCAGCCTGACCGCCTCGCGCTGCCGCCCGGCCGGTCAGATCGCAGGTCTGCCTGCTGGATCCGGCCTCCACTTCACTCCACTCGCTTGACCTTGGGTTTCTTGCGTCCAGCAGTCGAATTACGGTCCGCTGGTGATTGACGGTGGTGGATTGTGGAGTACAGTGGTGCGCGGTGGAGCGAGACTGGCCCCACAGGGCACCGTGGTGGGGGACAGGGGAGGTGAGGCCGGTGTTTCTCGGTACCCACACGCCTCGCCTGGACGAAAAGGGCCGTCTGTTCCTCCCAGCGAAGTACCGCGACGAGCTAGCGGAGGGGCTAGTGCTGACCAAGGGCCAGGAACGCTGCCTGTACGTGTTCCCGCAGGCGGAGTTCGGCCGGATCACCGAGGCGCTTCGCTCCGCGCCGGTCACCGCGAAGGCGGTACGCGACTACAGCCGGGTGTTCTTCGCCAGCGCGTCCGACGAACTGCCCGACAAGCAGGGCAGGATCACCATCCCCGCCGCCCTGCGCGACTACGCGGCGCTGCAGCGCGACTGCGTCGTGATCGGCGCGAATACGCGCCTGGAGATCTGGGACGCCGCGGCCTGGAATGCCTATCTGGCTCAGCAGGAGGACGCGTTCTCTGATGCATCGCAGGAGGTGCTGCCAGGAGTTCTGTGATCGGGGCGCCGCCCAGCGCGGCGCCCAGTGCCCGGCGAGGTCTCCACCCGCACCGGACGGCAGCCCCATCTGACGCCCCTTCCCCGGCGCCAGGCGGAATTGCGACGGCGCGGATGGCGACCTGGCCGGGCACCGCGGAAAGGAACGCCAGGACGCGAGAGGAGGGGCTCGATGAACACGGCGGCAGCCGCGCACCTGCCGGTCATGCTCGACCGGGTTCGCGCGATCTTCGCCCCCGCGCTCGGAGCGGCGGGTGCCGTGCTCGTCGATGCCACCCTGGGGCGTGCCGGGCACGCGAGCGCCCTGCTCGCCGATCACCCGGAACTGCGGCTGATCGGGATCGACGCGGATCAGGCCGCGATCGAGGAGTCCCGCCTGCTGCTTGCCGCCGACGCCGGACGGGTCACCCTGGTGCAGGCGGCCTACGACGAGATCCCCGCGATCCTGGCCAGCCTCGGCCTGCGATGCGTGCACGGAGTCCTGTTCGATCTCGGGGTGTCGTCGCCGCAGCTCGACGACCCAGGCCGCGGATTCTCCTACTCTCAGGACGCTCCGCTTGACATGCGGATGGACCAGACCAGGGCGCTGACGGCCGCCGAGGTGGTCAACACCTATCCGGCCGCCCAGCTGGCACGGGTACTCAGGGACTACGGCGAGGAGCGCTTCGCCCGGCGGATCGCCGACGCGGTCGTGCGCGAGCGAGCCCGTCAGCCGCTCACCTCCACCTTCCGGCTGGCCGAGATCATCAGGGACTCCATCCCGGCGCCCGCACGGCGCAGTGGCGGTAATCCAGCTAAACGAACATTCCAGGCGCTACGGATCGAGGTCAACGACGAGCTTGGCGCGCTGGAGCGGGCCGCGCCGGCGGCCCTTGACGCGGTCGCTGTCGGGGGCCGGATCGTCTTCCTCGCGTACCACTCGCTTGAGGACCGGATCGTCAAGCGGTCGCTCGCGAGCCGGGTCGCCGACACGACACCGCCGGGGCTGCCAGTCCTGCTGCCTGACCACCGGCCAGCGTTCCGGCTGCTGACCTCCGGCGCCGAGCGGCCGTCCGAGCCAGAGGTCGCCGCGAACCCGCGGGCGGCCTCGGCGAGGCTGCGAGCGGCCGAACGCGTGCGGGCCGCCGCATGAGCGGCTACGGGATTGCCCAATGAGAGGACGGAGGTAACGCCGATGACTACTGAGGTCAGGACACCGGCCCAGGACGGAAGCCGCCGTGGAACACCTCAGGCCGCCCGGCACGGCGTCAGGCAGGTCACCGACTCGGGACGGCCGGTCCGGCCGGCCAGGCAGCCTCGGCCAGGCCGCCCGGTAAGCCCGGAACGCCCGGCCAGCCCGGTGCGCCCGGCCGGGCCGGGCAGCCCAGGCCGGCCCGGAGGCCCGGCGCGCACCGGCGGGCCGCGCCGGCCGGCCG
>DATNIU010000222.1:0-13675 GCA_035604275.1 Streptosporangiaceae bacterium
CGCACCGGTGGGCAACGCACCGGTGGGCAACGCACCGGTGGGCAACGCACCGGTGGGCAACGCACCGGGCCGCAGCGAGCCGGGCCGCAGCGAGGTGGTGCGCGACAAGCCGGGCCGCCGCCGACCGATGTGCCGTCGGCCAGGCTGCCGCCAGCCAGGACCAGCGGACCTGAGGCTGACACTCCAGGCCAGGACGGGCACGAGGCCGGCCAGGAGCCGCGACGGCCGAACGGCGGCCGCACCCCGCTCAGGGTCCCGGCCGAGAAGATTGATCACCTGCTCGACGTCGTCGGCCAGCTGATGCAGTTCCGGAGCCAGCTCGGGCACGCTCTCGGCGGGCAGCAGCAACTGTCGCAGCACGCCGAGGACGTGCTGACCAGCGGTGAGCGGTTGCTCGCCGACCTCAAGGACACCTCGATCGGAATGCGGACGCTCCCGCTGGCAGTGATCACCAGCAGGCTGCCGCGGGCGGTCCGGGATCTCGCGCGCGAGGCCGGAAAGGATGTCGAGTTCGTCGTCAGGGGCGCCGACACCGAGCTAGATCGGGTCATCATCGAGAGCCTCTACGAGCCGCTCACGCATCTGCTGCGCAACGCGGTCACGCACGGAATCGAGTCGCCGCGCGACCGCGAGAGGGCGGGCAAGCCGCCCCGCGGTCATGTGGAACTGCGCGCGGTGCCGCACGGCAGCCTGGTCGAGATCGTGGTCGCCGACGATGGCCGGGGCGTCTCGCAGGATGTGATCGAGCGGGCCCGCCAGGAAGGATCGCTCGCGGACGAGCTGGCACGGCCCGGATACTCAACCGCCGCGGAGGTCACCGACCTGGCGGGGCGCGGTGTCGGCCTCGACGCCGTCAAGAATCACGTGCAGGCGCTCGGCGGCAGCCTGGACATCCGCAGCGAGCCCGGTCGCGGGCTGGACGTCGTCATGCTGCTCCCGCTGGCGATCGCCCTGATGGAGGTCATGTTCTTCGAACGCGCCGGGGCCGTGTACGGCGTGCCTCTGGTGGCGGTGGAGGAGATCGTCACGGTGGGCCAGACGCTGACGCTCGAAGGACGGCCTTCCCTGGAAGTCGGCGGGCGGCCCGCTCCGGTCGCGGACATCGCCGCGGTCATCGGCGCTGCCGCGCCGCCTGCCGGCGACCGGCAGCCGGCGCTCGCGATCTCGGCCGGCGGCCGCCGGCTCGTCGCGAGCTGCGACCGGGTGCTCGGTGCTGAGGAGGTGGTGATCCAGCCTCCTGAGCCGCTTCACTGCCGGGCCGGCAGCTATCTCGGCACGGCGATACTCGGCGATGGCCAGATCGCGCTGATTCTTGAACCCGCCATGCTGACCCGCGCGGCGCGGTATGTTCCGGCGACCGGCACGCGGCCCGGTGCCGACCCGGCCGCGCCAGCGCCGGTGCTTGTGGTCGAGGACTCGTTCACGGTCCGGGAGCTTCAGCGCAGCATCCTCGAGGCGGCCGGCTATCCCGTAGTGACAGCGCGCAACGGCCGTGAGGCACTGCGGGCACTCGACCGCCACGCCGAGATCGCGCTGGTGGTCACCGATCTTGAGATGCCCGAACTCGACGGGCTCGACCTGACCCGCGCGATCCGGGCCGACCAGGCGCGCTCGTCGCTTCCCGTGATCATCGTCACCGCACGCGGATCTGAGGAAGACCGGCGAAAGGGGGTCGAGGCAGGCGCGGACGCCTACATGGCCAAGCAGAACTTCGACCAGCAGACCCTGCTCGCGATCGTCGGGCAGCTGATCGGCGGGTGACGACATGACGGCGATACGCGTGCTGATCTGCGAGGACTCCCTGGCATACGCGGCCGGGCTGCAGCGGATGCTCGAGTACGACAAGGACATCTCGGTCGCCGGTGTTCGCGTCAGCGCCGAGGCGGCGGTGACCGCGCTGCCTCGTCTGCGTCCTGACCTCGTGACGATGGATATCGAGCTTCCTGGCATGGACGGGATCAGGGCTGTCGAGGAGATCATGGGCTCCCGGCCGCTGCCGATCCTGGTGATCTCCGCCTATGTCGCAGGCGCCGCCAGCGAGAAGGCCGCCGCGGCGCTCGCCGTCGGAGCGCTTGACGCTGTCGCGAAGGACGATTTGGATCTGGGCGACCCGGCAGGTGCCGCCGGAGTCGCGTTCCGGCGGCGGGTCAGGACGCTCAGCCGGGCTCGCGTGATCCGGCATCCGCGTTCCGGACCCGGGCCAGGCCTGGATGTGCGGGATCCAGGGCGCCGCGCGTCGGCGATCGGAGTCTGCGCGTCGACCGGCGGCCCGCAGGTGGTGGCGCGCCTGCTGGACGCGCTTCCCGTGGACTTCCCGATTCCGCTGCTGATCGTGCAGCACATCGGCGCCGGGTTCGTCGCCGGGTTCGCATCCTGGCTCGACCAGACGGTCCGGCTGCCCGTCGCCATCGCCAGGGGCGGGTCGCCGGCCGGCCGCGGCGCGTGGATAGCACCAGACGGGGCCCACCTGAAGCTCACCTCGGCGGGCCTGCTCGCGCTCGACAGGCATACCGTCACCGGCCACCATCGCCCGTCTGGCGATGTCCTGCTCGAGAGCATCGCGGCGGCTGCCGGGCGAGCGGGCGTCGCGATCGTGCTCAGCGGGATGGGCGCAGACGGCGCCGCCGGCGCCGCCGCGGTACGCGGCAAGGGCGGGCTGGCCATGGCCCAGGACCAGGAGTCGTCGGCGGTATTCGGGATGCCGAAGGTCGCCATCGACCTCGGAGTCGATCTGGTGCTCTCCCCTGCCGAGATCGCCGCGGCCCTAGTGAATCTGAGTCACGAGCCGCTCGCGGCGGTCCGATGAGCAAGACACTCGCCGAGATCGTCGAACTCGTCCGCCGCGAGACGGGCAACACGCTGTCGGCCGGGCGGCACGCCTTCGTTGATGCCGCCCTGCGCCGCGCGGCACCTGATCTGGACTCGGCCGGCTTCCTGTCCGCGGTCTCGGATCGGGTCCGCGGCCGTGATCTCATCGAGCGGCTGATCGACGAGGTCACGGTCCAGGAGACCGCCTTCTTGCGGGACGGCGGCCAGCTTGTCGCGATCTCCTGGCCCGGCCTGCTTCGCAGCGCTCGCGCGTCGGGGTCGCGCACGATCCGGGTGTGGAGCGCCGGCTGCTCGACCGGCGAGGAGCCTTACACACTCGCGCTGCTTGCCGCGGAGGCGTTTGCCCCGGCACGAGCGCCCGTCGACGTCCTGGGAACAGATGTCTCCGGCGCGGCGCTGGCCGCCGCCACGGCCGGCCGCTACCGCGAGCGGGCCGTGCGGGCACTGGACGAGCCGCTGCGCAGCCGCTATCTCGACCGGAATCCCGACGACGGCTATCTCGTCGACGACGGGCTGCGGAGGCTGGTCCGGTTCCGCCGCCACAACCTCGCCAAGGGCCCCATCCCGCCATCCGGCGAAACCGGCTTCGACCTGATCGTCTGCCGGAACGTGCTCATCTACTTCCAGCAGACGCTGACCGGGCAGGTGATCACCGCGCTTGAACGGTCGCTGTGCCCTGGCGGCACGCTGATGCTCGGCGCGGCCGACGCCCTCAGGCGGCCGGTCGCGCGGCCCGGCGTCACGGCGGCCAGCCCGCCGGGCCGGCTGGCGCGGGAGGGTCGCGCTCCCGGGCCGGCGCCCGGCGGTTCCCGTGAGCGCAGACTGGCAGCGGCGCTGGACGCGGCAGGTCATGGCGATCGCTCGTCGGCCATGGCCCAGCTCGCGGCGCTGCTGACGGAGGACCCGCTCGACTCGGACGCTCATTTTCTTCATGGCCTCGTCAGGCTCGAGGCAGGCGATCCCCTGGCCGCGGCAGTTGCGTTCCGCCGCGCACTCTGCACGGACGGTTCGTTCGCGCTCGCGGCCTTCGCTCTTGGCCGTGCCCGTGACGCGCTAGGCGATCAGCGAGCCGCGCGGCGCGCATACGAGCGCGCGCTGCGGACGCTTGATCCGGAGGATCAGCGTCACGAGGCGATCCTCAGCCAGGTCGACATCGGCGATATCGCCGCGGCCTGCCTGGCCCGGCTCGGAGGCCGGGCGTGAGCGTGATGGCCGGTACCGATGATCACGGCAGGAAGGTGTGAGCACATGACTGGCAGCGGAGCCGACGAAGCGCGCGGACGGATCCTGGTGGTCGAGGACGATCTCGTGACCGCCCGGTTCCTGACGCACCTGCTCGGCGACCGAGGCGGATTCGACGTGACGCACACGCCCGATCCGGGGGTCGCGCTTGAGTACGCTACCTCGCAGATCTGGGATCTGGTGCTGACCGATGTCGAGATGCCCGGCATGACCGGCCTCGAGATGCTTCAGTCGCTGCGGCAGGTCAGGCCCGATCTTCCGGTCGCGGTGCTCACCGCGCACGCGTCGGTCGACAACGCGGTCCGCGCGCTGCGCAATCACGCGGACGAGTTCCTTAGCAAGACGATGCCGCCCGATCAGATTCTGGCCAGCGTCGCCTCCCTGGTCGCCAGGGGCCGGGCCGCGCGGCAGTCCGTGCTGGCGATCGGCGCGCATCCCGACGACGTGGAGATCGGCGCGGCAGGGACGCTGCTCGTGCACCGCGACATGGGCCACGAGATATCGATCCTGACGCTCAGCGGCGGCGGTGCTGACAGCACGAGGGCGGCCGAATCCGAGGCGGCGGCGCGTGCGCTCGGCGCCACCTTGTACCTGGAGGATCTCGAGGACTCGCGGATCAGCGAGGGCGATCCCACGATCAGCGTGATCGGCCAGGTCGTCGAGGTCGTCAGGCCGACCGTGATCTACACGCACTCGGTTCACGACGTCCATCAGGACCATCGCAACGTCCACCGGGCGGCGATGGTCGCCGTGCGTGAGGTCGGGCGGGTCTTCTGCTTCCAGACACCGTCCGCGACGGTCGAGTTCCGGCCGGCCCGCTTCGTGACGATCGACGAGCAGCTCGACCGCAAGATCCTGGCCCTCCAGGCCTTCGTCTCGCAGGTGGAGGTCCGCGCCTACCTGGAGCAGGACATCATCACCTCGACTGCCAGGTACTGGTCGCGATTCGGCGACGCACAGTACGCCGAGGCGTTCGAGGTGATCCGAGAGTCCGCCATGAGCTCCGGCCAGCCCGGCGGCCCCGCCCGTGATCCGCTGACGCGCCGGCCAGACCGGAATCCGGCCCCGGCGGCCGAGCGCTGAGCGGTCCCTGACCACGAACCGCGCACCGGCCGGCCGGCGCTATGCTCGGCGTTCAGATGACTTCAGGCTCGAACCCACGGTCCGCCGATCCGCCCGCACAGCCGCCCGGCGGAGCATCACGGTGGATCGACCTCGGCGGTCAGGTTCATTACCTGGACTTCGGCGGCCCGGCGGGCGCTCCGCCGGTCGTGTGCGTGCACGGCCTCGGCGGTTCGGCGGTGAACTGGTCGGCGCTCGCGCCGCTGCTGACCGACCGCTTCCGGGTGCTGGCGCCCGACCTGGCCGGTCATGGCCTCACCCGATCGGAGGGACGCGGCACCGACGTCGCCGCCAACCGCGGCCTGCTGCATCGCTTCATCCGGTCGGTGCCGTCAGGCCCGGTGATCCTGATGGGCAACTCGATGGGCGGCATGATCTCGCTGCTCGAAGCCAGCGCCGCCCCGGCCGCCATCGCCGGGCTGATCCTGCTGGACCCGGCGCTGCCGTTCGTGCCTGCGCTGCCGGACCCCGTCTTGACCGCGATGTTCGCCGCATACGCCACCCCGGGCGTGGGCCGGCTGCTGGTCGCCAGCCGCCGGCGCATGCCGCCGGAGGCGGCCGTGGCCAGCATCCTGGCGATGTGCTGCGTCGATGCCAGCCGGGTGAGCCCGGACGTGGTGGCCCTGCATGTCGGCGTGGCGCGCGAGCGCGCCGCGTTCACCGAGGCCGGCCAGGACTTCACGGCAGCAGCACGCTCGGTCATCGCCACCGCCGGCTACAGCCGCGGCCAGCACTACCGCCAGGGCATCCGCTCGATCACCTGCCCGGTCCTGCTGCTGCACGGCAGCCACGACCGGCTGGTTCCGGTCGCCGCCGCCCGTGCGGCGGCCCGGGCGAACCCGGCCTGGTCGCTCGTCGTCCTTCCCGGCGTTGGTCACGTCCCCCAGCTCGAAGTGCCGCGAGACTGCGTCAGGGCGATCACCGACTGGCTCGGATCGGCGGGCCGGGCGGCCGCAGGTGGCTAAGGTCCCGGCGGTTCAGGAGGAACGCCCGTAAGTGCCGTCGGGCGGCGGGCGCAAGCTGGAACAGGCGGGCACTGGGTCAGGTGCGGCGACTGCCTCGTCCGGACGGGCCGCCGCCCGACCAGATCCCGGGGCGAGCGCACTGGGGGTGCGAGAGGAAGGGAGCACGGCATGAACTTCAACCTGGCTGTCATCCTGGCCGAGACAGCGTCGGCCACGCCGGAGAAAGCCGTCGCGGTCTTCACCGGAGGCCAGATGACCTACGGCGAGCTTGACGCGCTGTCCGACCGGGTGGCGGCCGGCCTGGAGACGGCCGGCCTGCGGCCCGGCGAGGGCGTCGGGCTCCAGCTGCCTAACATCCCGCAGTTCCTGGTCGCGTATTTCGGGATACTCAAGGCCGGCGGCGTGGTCGTGCCGCTGAACGTGATGCTCAAGGCGCCCGAGGTGGAGTTCCAGCTCCGCGACTGCGGCGCGAGGATGCTGATCACGTGGGAGGGAATCCTCGGCGGCGCGGCGAAGGGCGCCGCGGCGGCCGGGGTGAGCGACGTCTTCGCGGTGGGCCATGCCGCCGACGCGGACGGCGCGCTGCCGTTCGAGCGCCTGCTCGCCGGGCCGGCGAACGGGCACCGGCTCGCGCAGCGGGACCTGGCCGACACGGCCGTCATCATGTACACATCTGGCACCACCGGCCGGCCCAAGGGCGCCGAGCTGACGCACATGCAGCTCTACATGAACGCCGATATCCCCGGGCGCCTGTTCGACGTGCAGCCCGACGACGTGGTCATCACGGTCCTGCCGCTCTTCCACGTCTTCGGCCTGTCCAGCATCCTGAACGTCTGCGTGCGGTTCGGCTGCACGATGTCGCTCATCCCGCGGTTCGATCCGGCCGCCGTCCTGACCGCCATCCAGCGTGACCGGGCCACCATCTTCGAAGGCGTGCCGACGATGTTCATCGGCCTGCTGTCCTACCCCGAGCTGGACAACTACGACGTCTCCTCGCTCCGGGTCGCGATCTCGGGCGGTGCGTCGATACCCGCGCCGGTGCTTGACGCTTTCGAGCGGCATTTCGGCGTCCTCATCCTGGAGGGCTACGGCCTGACCGAGACCGCATCGACGACGACCTTCAACCGGAGCGCAACGGAGCGCCGCGCCTACAGCGTCGGGAAGCCCATCTGGGGGACCCAGACGCAGGTGTGGGACGAAGACGGCAACGTCCTGCCGCCAGGAAAGGACAACGTGGGCGAGGTGGTCACCCGCGGCCTGCACGTCATGAAGGGCTACCTGAACAGGCCGGAGGCCACCGCCGACGCCTTTACCGGCGACTGGTTCCACACCGGTGACCTCGGCTACATCGACGAGGACGGCTTCCTGTTCATCGTCGCGCGCAAGAAGGAGCTCATCATCCGCGGCGGCTACAACGTGTACCCGCCCGAGATCGAGGACGTGCTGCACGCGCATCCGGCGATCTCCGAGGCCGCCGTGGTCGGCATCCCCGACGAGCGGCTCGGCGAGGAGGTCAAGGCCGTCGTCATCCTGCGACCGGGCGAGTCGCTCAGCGCGCCGGATCTGCTCGCCTACTGCCGGGAGCAGATGGCCGCGTACAAGTACCCGCGGGTGATCGAGTTCCGCGACGAGCTGCCGAAGAACGCTCTCGGCAAGGTTCTCAAGGACCAACTGGTCCCCAGGTGACGCCCGGCACGCCCGGCCGGGTCGGTGACGCGACGGAAGGAAGGCCGCCATGACGCTGCCCGCGGCGGAGCACGGCAGGATCCCGCGGTTCGCGGACGACTACAGCCGCGCGGCCTCGGCGCGGCGGCGTGAGTTCCTCCGCGAGACCGCCGGCGCCCAGCTGGAGCACGTCGCCAGTTACTCCTTCGACCCGGCGCTGCTGGCCGGCAACATCGAGAACTTCGTGGGCGTGGCGCAGGTGCCGATCGGGATCGCGGGCCCGCTGCTGGTCTGCGGCGAGCACGCCAGCGGGGAGTTCTACGTGCCGCTCGCGACCACCGAAGGGACCCTGGTCGCCAGCTACAACCGGGGCATGAAGCTGCTGCACCGCGCGGGCGGCGTGCGGACCACGGTGATGGACGATGTCATGCAGCGAGCGCCCGCGTTCGGCTTCGACAGCGCCCGGGAGGCGCGCGCCTTCGGGCAGTGGGTGACGGCCAGCTTCGACGCGATCAGGCAGGAGGCCGAATCGACCACCCGTACCGGCCGCCTGCATGACATCGAGCAGTTCTCGGCCAGCAGGTTCCTGTTCCTGCGGTTCAACTTCACGACCGGGGATGCCGCCGGGCAGAACCTGGCCGGCAAGGCGACCTGGCAGGCATGCAACTGGATCCGCGCGCGGTACCCGGGCATCCGGCAGTTCAGCCTGGAGTCCAATCTCGCGACCGACAAGAAGAGCTCTCAGATCAACATCCTCCGCACCAGGGGCAAGCGGGTGACGGCGGAGGCGACGATCCCGCCGGATCTGGTTCGCGAGATCATGCACACCACGCCGGAGCAGCTGTTCCAGGCCCGCCAGGTCAGCAATCTCGGTGGCCTGATGTCCGGCGTGAACAACAACGGCAACCACTCGGCCAACGGGATCACCGCGCTGTTCGCGGCGACCGGCCAGGACATCGCCAACGTGGCCGAGTCGTCGGCGGCGCTGGTGCACACCGAGCTGCTCGCCGACGGCGGCTACTACTACTCGATCACGATCCCGGCCCTGATCGTGGCCACCTACGGCGGCGGGACCGGGCTGCCCACCCAGCGCGAGTGCCTGGAGCTGCTCGGCTGCTACGGCGCCGGCCAGGTGCGCAAGCTGGCCGAGATCGTCGCGGCGACGGTCCTGTGCGGCGAGATCTCGCTTGGCTCGGCCGTCGTGGCAGGCGAATGGGTCGCCGCGCACGACCGGCTGGGCCGCAACCGGCCGTAGCTCCCCGGCTGGCCGCTAACCGGCCCCGCCGAGGAGGCGGCGCATCGTGCGCCAGACCTCGGGGTGGTTGAGCAGGTCGAGGTGATGCATCCCGCCCAGGCTGCGGCCGGATTCCGCGGGGAAGGCGACGTGCTGGCGATAGCCACGCCGGCCGTGCGCGCTGGCCGGTGTGACGAGCAGGTCACCGGTCACCGCGCCGAGCTTGCTGGCCGGATCGGCGGTGATGGTGGCGCTGATCGCGTAATGGCTCGCCCCGGCCAGCAGCGGCGTGTCCTGCCGGTGGTCACGCCGGCAGCGGTCCATGTCGCAGCCTGCCCAGTCGTCCTGGCGCAGGTAACCGTGCCGCAGATCCTTGATGCCGGAACTCGACCCGTTGACCAGGGTCACGAACGGCCTTGTCTCGGCAACCTGGCCGAGTGCCCAGCCGGCCAGGCCGGCGGCGCGGGCCAGCGGCGCGCCCAGGTGCGGCGAGCCGAGATAGAACACGTGCCGCACCTGACGCACCCAGGCAGCGGCTGACCGCGCGCCGTCATGACAGGCGCTGCGGATCACCAGGCCGCCCATGGAATGCCCGATGAGCAGGAGCTCGTCCACCCGCTCTGGCCACTCGCCAAGCAGGCTGCCGAGCAGAAGGGCCAGGTCCCGGCCGTTGTCCGACACGTGCCGGCCCGTGTTGTAACGGATGTAGACGGGCGTGTAACCAAACTCTTCCGCCAGCCGCTGGCCGTAGGGCGCGTGGTCGTCGTCCCGCCTGCCCCAGGAATTCTCCGTCTCGGCGAGTCCGTGCACGAAGACCGCCAGCCTGGTCGTCGCGTGCGGGAACGCGGCAGCAAGCGCGCCCGAGCTGAGCGCGACATCACGTCCGCCAGCGCGTACGGACATGCCGATGGCCAGCGGGGCGAGGTCGGCGCCGAGCCGGTCACCGGCGACCGCGTTGAGCGTGGCGAGCGCCAGGTTTCCGCCCGGTGTCGAATCCGCCGGCCGCCCGCCGATGCCCAGCATCATGACCGCCTGACCGCCCGCCTTCGCGGCCGCCGAGCCGGCCCCGCCGATCGCCCGGTAGACGCCTCGCGCGACCGTGTCATGGATCAGGCTGACCGAGGTTCCCGGCCGCCGGATCTGGCCGAACGCGCGACCAGCTACGGCCTGGTGCACCTGCTCGACCCGGGACACGACCGACGTGAAGACGCTGGCACCGAGCCTGCTCGCCGCCTTCAGCTCCGCTGGCGTCATCGGTACCTCCCAACTGACCCGGCTCCGGATCCGCGCGACGCCGGCTGCACTCAGCCGAACCCAGGTATCGCGGCGTGTCAAGACCAGGCGGGCACGAGTCTGTTCCGGCCCGATGTCTCAAGCGGGCGCGAAGCCAGCCGGAAAGCTGCCGGAATGACCGGCCATGGCCCGGTTGTTTGATACTTCACAGCGTCGGGGCTGACACCGGACGATTCGTCACATACGATTGCCCGACGGATCTGGGGGGTGATCATGGGTCCTGACCGGATATCTGGGGCCTCCGGCCCGCGAGTAGGTCTCGTGCTTGGCGCGGGCGGAGTGCTCGGCGCGGCCTGGATGACTGGTGCGCTTGCGGCGATGCAGGCGCGCATGCCATGCCCGATGAGCGATGTCGACATGATCGTCGGGACCAGCGCGGGCAGCGTGCTCGCGGCCGCGCTGCGCTGCCGGGTCGGTGTCGACGATCTGATCGCCTTCCAGCGCGGAGAGGCCGCTGGCGTGCTGCAGGACCACGTCAACGCGGTGGACAGCGGCCCGCTGCCGCCACCTCCGCAGCTTCGGGTCGGCTCGCCCCGGCTGATGGCCGCCAGCTTGCTGACCCCCCATCGGGTGCATCCGTGGGTCGGCGCGAGCGCCTGGCTGCCGCGGGGCCGGGCCAGGCACGCCGGGCTGCGCTCCATGGTGGACGTGCTGCATCGGCACGCCCACCAGAGCGTGCCGCCATTCGGCGTGCCGCCTGCCTGGGTCGCCGACCATACCTGGATCGTCGCCGTGGACTACGACTCGGGGCGCAGGGTGGTCTTCGGCCGCGAAGGCGCGCCGCCAGCGCGGCTCGCCGACGCGGTCGCCGCGTCGTGCTCCATTCCCGGGTGGTTTGAGCCCGTCGTGATCGGAGGCCGGCGTTACGTCGACGGCGGCATCAGGTCGGCGACCTCGCTCGGGGTACTGGCGTCAGCTGGCCTGGACGAGATCTACGTGCTGGCGCCGATGGCCAGCGTGGTGACCGATCATCCGCGCAAGCCGCACGAGCGGATCGAGCGGCGGCTGCGGCGGCTGATCACGATGGCGCTGCTGCGCGAGGCCCGCTCGCTGCGCGACCGCGGCATCGCCGTCACCATTCTCACGCCGGGACCGCAGGACCTGGCCGTGATGGGGCTGAACCTGATGGACCCGCGCCGCCGCTTGGCGGTTCTCGAGACCTCGCTCCGCACGTCGGAGCTCGCGCTCGCTGGCAAGGATCACGACCAGCCGCGGGCCGCATAGGAACGGTTACTTCCGCTTAGCCCTTTCTCATTGCCCGGCAGCTCGTCTCGCGGTCAGAATGCGCTGGTGGAGCGAGAGGTGATCGACGCCGGCTGGCTGGTCCTTCGGCCGTTCAGCATCGCGGACATCCCCTGGGTGCACCGGGTGTCACAGGATCCGGCCGTTCAGCAATTCATCACGGTTCCGTCGCCGTACCTGCTTGAGCACGCCGCGTTCTTTGTCTCCGAGGTCGCTATCGCGGGCTGGGTCAGCGGTCAGCGCGCGGAGTTCGTGGCCGAAGACCAGACCTCAGGCCAGCGACTCGCCCGGGTGGGCCTGGGTCTGGATTCGGCCGGCGCCGCCAGGCTGGGGTACTGGGTCGATCCTGCCGAGCGGGGACGTGGCGTCGCGACCGACGCCGTTCGTGCCGTGTGCCGCTGGGCGTTCGCGAATCTGGGCCTGGATCTGATCGAGTGGCAGGCCGAAGTCGGCAACGTGGCCTCCCGGCGGGTCGCCGAGAAGGCCGGCTTCCTGATCGAGGCCACGCTGCGCAAGCGACTCGTGCACCGCGGCGTCCGGGTGGACGCCTGGACCGGCTCGCTGCTGAGCTGCGAGATCTAGACCTCAGTGCGCCGACGTGTAGCTGATCAGCGATGCCTGGCTCTTGAGTGTCCCGGTCGCCGTGAAGCACGCGACGTCCCTGACGATGACGTCCTTCACCACTCCGCCGGTGAGCGCCCACAAGGTCACCAGGTTGCAGAAGCCAGGTCCTACCTTGAACGGCGTGACGAGCACGTCGTCAGGTGACGCGCCCACCCGTGGCAGCTGGACGAGGCTCAGCCCGGCGCCTGCGCTGCGGATGGTGTTCACCGCGCCAGCCGAGCTGAAGTTCACCGGCGGGGGAGCCGGTGCGTAAGGCCCGGCGATCAGCGGCTTGTTGTTGAACGTATAGGCGAAATGCTTGGGCACGCCGCCCGTGATCGCCCGCTTGCGCTGGTAGCTCAGCGTCCAGCCGGTCTTGAGCGGATTCGTCGTGCCGTCGAAGCAGCGAACCTGGAATTGCTGGCGGCCCGGCGACCAGGCCCAGCCACTGAGCTCGCACTTGGCCGGTCCCGCCGGGTCGACCGCTGAGACCTGCACGCCGCCGGACTGCACCGCTGAACCGAGCCCTGGCATGGTCACGACCCAGACGCCGACCGGGCCGGAGGTGACGGTGTTGCTCCCGCCAGCCGAGTTGAACTGGGCGACGACTCCGGGTCCTGGCTGAAAATGGACGTAGCCGTACGCCTGGCCGGCCGGGAACGCGGCCTTGGAACTCGTCGTGTACATCACCGTGAACGGCGTGAAGACCGGAACCGCCGGTCCCGCGCTGGCCTGATAGCAGCGCACGACGACGACCTCATCGGTGCCGGACGGCCCCCATTTCTGGACCTGGCACCAGATCGGCCGCTCGTCCGTGATCGCCGTCACGTGCACGACTCCGCCCTTGGACGCGATCCGTGGGAAGCGCACGATGACCTGGCCGACCACGCCTGGAGTGGTATGCACCTTGAACGGGGCTGGCCAGCTCCCGGCCTGATGCGCCAGGTCGGGGGTGCCAGGTACCGACGGCTGGCTGACGTAGGCGAATCCCCAGTGATCGGGGACGGCGGCCTGGGCCGTTCCGGCCGCGGTCAGCGCGACTCCCGCGCCGGCGCAGATCGCGCCGAGCCCGGCTGCCAGCCGCCGCGTCAGCAGTCGTGCCGCACCCATCGCTGCCCCTCTCCGGAGCCGATTCCGGCACCAGTACGGCGCCAGCCTGTGGACTTTGTGCACACACTAATCGCCGGGCCGCCGGTGCGGCCGTACAGGCAGATGAATTTTCCAGTTCCTTGGTGGCCCGAGTACCGTCAGCCGACGCGGCCGGCCCGCCAGCCGACGCGGACTGCTGCCGAGCCGATCAGCGGCTAGCCAGAAAATGGCCGGACAGCCAGCAGGTCAGAGAGCGGTGACGCGGAGCAGTCGGCCGCCGGGCGCCGGACCGGACTGTCCGGCCGGGCGCGCTGCCTGGGTGCCGATGAGGCAGCTCGGCTCGGCGGGCGGCCCGGCGGCGCGGCTCGGCGGGCGGCTCGGCGGGCGGCTC
>DATNIU010000223.1:0-10583 GCA_035604275.1 Streptosporangiaceae bacterium
CCGCCAGCGGCCAGCCGCTGATACCACGCCAGGCCAGCCTGGAGAGCAGGTCCTCGGCGGCGTTCTGCGTGATCGTGCGATCGGAACTGAGCCAGAACCGCGAGCTGACCTGGGCCATCCCGACGAGTGCCATGCCGAGCAGGTCGGCCTCGTCGTCGGAGACGCCGGCGTCCTCGCGGATGAACTCGCTGATCATCTCGGCGCACTCGAACATCGTCCGGTCCAGGCGCGCCCTGACCGCGGGCTCGTTGCTCAGGTCGGACTCGAAGACCAGCCGGAATGCCTCCCCAGCGCCGCTCACATAGTCGAAGAACGCCCGGAAGGTGGCCGGCACGCGCTGACGGTTGTCGGTGGTCGACGCCAGCGCTCGGGAAACGGCGTTGACTAGCTCAGCAGCGCTCTCGTCGAGCAACGCGAGGTACAGCTCGAGCTTGCTGGGAAAGTGCTGATAGAGGACCGGCTTGCTGACCCCAGCCCGCTCCGCGATCTCGTCCATCGCCGCGGCATGGTAGCCCTGCGCGACGAAGATCTCGCGGGCGGCGCCGAGCAGCTGCCGGCGCCGTGCCGGGCGCGGCAGCCGTGTGCTGGCTGGTCTGGCCTCCGGCGTCGCGGTCACTGAATTCTCCGAATGCTGTCCGGCAGGAGCTCGGGCGCCTGGCCCGGTTGTCAAATCTTACGGCCGGGTGAACGGCTCTTGTCTCCCGCGGGTGCGGCTCAGCGGTAATCCTCCTCACCGAGCTCGACCTCACGAGCCTGTTCGGCCGCGTCGGCTTCGTTCGCTTCGAAGGGGAGCTCGTCGGGCAGCTCGGCATCCTCGTGCTCGTCGGCGCCGGGGACCGCCTCCTGGCGCTGCTCGACGACATCGGGCACGGGCTCGTCCAGTCCTGCGTCAGTCATCTGCCGACCTCTCTGGTTGTATCTGGCTAGGCGCCGCACCGAGGAACTCGCGTCCTCGAACATATTGCCGAATAGCAACTTTGGGACAACGCTGGTTGTATCAGTAGTCGATCCGCCTGGGTAAGGAGACGTCATGCACAGCATGTGGAAAGGCACGATCTCCTTCGGGCTGGTCATGATCCCCGTGCGACTCTACGCCGCGACCGAGCAGAAGGACATCTCGTTCCGGCAGGTGCACCGCGCTGACGGCGGCCGGATCAAGTTCCGCCGGTTCTGCTCGGTGTGCGGCGAGGAGGTCAGGTACGAGGACGTGGCCAAGGGTTATGAGCTGCCCAGCGGCGAGATGGTCGTCCTCGCGGACGAGGACATGGCCGACTTGCCGCTGCCGAGCACCAAGTCCATCGAGGTGCTGCACTTCGCACCGGCGGAACAGCTGGATCCGATCCTGTTCAACCGGAGCTACTACGTCGAGCCCGAGACGGCAGGGGCGCGTGCCTACGTGCTGCTTCGCGATGCGCTTGAGCGGTCAGGTCGGGTGGCGGTCGCGCAGGTCGCGCTGCGTCAGCGCGAGTCTCTCGCGACACTGCGGTCACGGGAAGGGGTACTTGTGCTCGAGACCTTGCTCTGGCCCGATGAGGTCCGCGCGGCCTTGTTCCCCTTCCTTCAGGAGGAGATCGAGGTTCGGGCGCAGGAGCTGACGATGGCCGGCGCGCTGATCGACTCGATGACCGCCGACTTCGACCCCGGGGCGCACAAGGACGGATACCGGGAAGCACTGGCCGAGCTGGTCGAAGCCAAGGTGCAAGGCCGCGAGCTGCTTCAGCCCGGCACCCTGGAGATCGCGGCCGGCCCGGCGGTCAGCCTGGCGGACGCGCTCAAGGCGAGCCTCGCCGCGGCGCAAGAGGGGTCAGCGGCCGGCCAGAATGTAACTAAGGGCAAAGCGGTCGGGACAGGGTCAGGTGCGGCGAAAGCCATCGAGACAGGATCGGGCAAGCCGGCCGGGTCCGCAAGAGCTAAGGCCAGCTCGGCCGCGGCCGGCCCGGCTAAGACCGGCCCGGCTAAGACCGGCTCGGCGAGAAGCGGCTCGGCACGCGCGGCTAAGGCAGACCGCGCCGACACGAAGCCCGAGGACGACGGCTCCGCCAAGCCGGAGCCGGCCAAGCGCGCTTCGGCCAAGGCGGGCCCGGCCAGGCGCAAGCCGACTGGCTGACCGTGCCTGGCAGGTGATCGGGCCGTTGGCCGATGCCGCAACCGATAGCGCGGGTCGTGCTGTTCCCAACCGCCACGATCGACACTGCCCTGGGCGACGTGGCACGGGTGGCTGAGGAATGAGCCGACGGTCGGCTCGGTTTGGGTGAAGTGAGGCGATATTCCATGTTGCAGGATTCCATGTTGCAGGTGAGCGACCAGCCAGCGCCGCAGTGGCCGGGAGAACTTGTCGAGCTGCCGGCCATACAGGTCTTCGTCCGCACCGCGCCGGCCCCGGAGGGCGCCGAGCCTGCCCTGTTCGTCCACGGACTCGGCGGCTCGTCGACGAACTGGACCGACCTCATGGATCTGCTGTCGCGGCGCTCCGATGACCACCCGGCAGTCCCCCCGCTCGCGTGCTCGGCTATCGACCTGCCCGGCTTCGGCTGGTCCCCGCCGAGGCCCGACGGCCACTACTCGGTGAGTTCGCACGCGGCCGCTGTGATCGAGCTGATCGAGCGGCGAGGACACTGGCCGGTTCACCTGATCGGCAACTCGATGGGCGGAGCGATCGCTACCAGGGTGGCCGGCCGGCGGCCCGACCTGGTGCGTACGCTGACGCTGGTCTCACCCGCCTTGCCGGACCTGCGGCCGCGCCCGCTGCCGCTGCGGCTGGCGATGGCGGCCGCCCCCGGCATCGGGCCGCGACTGGTGGACTGGGTACGGCGGCTGCCCGCGGACGTGCGGACCGACCGGATGCTCAAGGACCTTTACACCGACCCTGGGTTGGTGCACGAGCTGCGCAGAGCAGAGGAGATCGCCGAGGTCCTCAGGCGTGATGACCTGGAGTACGCCAACGAGGCACTGGTGCTGTCGGCCCGGAGCCTGGTCGGCGAGTACTTCAGGCCTGGCCCCAGATCGCTGTGGCGGGACGCCGTCCGTACCACCGCACCTACGCTGGTGCTGCACGGCAGTCACGACCGGCTGGTCAATCCGGTGATGGCGGCGAAGGCGGCGCGGTCCTTCAGGCGCGCCCGGGTGCTTGTCCTGCCCGGAGTCGGCCACGTCGCGATGATGGAGCGGCCCGCGGTCGTGGCCGCCGAGATCCGTGCCTTCCTCGATTGGGCGCAGCCGTCAGGCCAGCCAGCGAGCCAGGTCAGCCTGGCGGCCGGCCCAGCGTTCGGCGACCGGGTGCGAAGCTAGCTTCATGCTGATCGCGGCGTCCCGGATCATTCCGGCGGCCGGCGATATCGGCATCCTCGCGCCCGGCTACCTGGTCTGCGCGGACGGCCGGGTGACCAAGGTCGGCGCCGGCCGCCCACCCGGCCGTCCCGATCTCGAGCTTGCCGACGGCATCCTGCTGCCCGGACTCGTGGACCTCCAGGTCAACGGCTACTTCGGGGTCGAGCTCCAGGCAGCCGATGCCGACGGCTGGGCGACCGTGGCCGCCCGGCTGCCGGAGACCGGCACGACCGCGTTCCTGCCCACCTTCATCACCTGCCCACCGGACGAACTGCTCGCGGCGCTGCGCCGGGCGGCGAGGTTCGTCCCGGACATGGCGGCTGAGCCGGGGGATCGCGCCGCCCCTGGCGGACCGGTGGCTCTGAGCACGCCGGGCGGCCAGGCTGGCCCCGGTACGGTCGGACGGTCGGTCGGGCAGCCGGCCGCGCGGGTGCTCGGCATCCACCTGGAGGGCCCGTTCATCGCCAGGAACCGGCGCGGTGCGCACAACCCCGCCTGGATACTCGATCCCGATCCGGCCCTGATCGACGAGCTGCTCGCGGCCGGATCGGGGCTGGTGCGAGTGGTCACGCTCGCGCCGGAGCTCGATGGCGCGCTGGCGGCGATCAGGCAGCTCGCGCAGGCCGGCGTGCTGGTCAGCGTCGGGCACTCGGACGCCACCGGGCATCAGGTCAGCGCCGCGGCGATGTGCGGCGCGAGGATGGTGACCCATTTGTTCAACGCGCAGCGCCCGATGCACCATCGAGAGCCCGGCGTGGTGGGCCAGGCGCTCTCCGACGTCCGGCTCACCAGCGGACTGATCGCTGATCTGCGTCACGTCAGCGGCCAGGTGGCCGCGATCGCGTTCGCCGCCGCTCCGGGCCGGATCTGCCTGGTCACCGACGCCGCGGCCTGTGCCGGCATGCCCCCGGGCCGCTACGTGCTCGGCGGTCAGCCGATCGAGCTGCCGCCAGGCGCCGCGGCGCCGCCGGTCCGTGCTGACGGGACCCTGGCCGGCTCCGCGCTGCGGATGGACTCCGCCGTGGCGAACATGGTGGCCGCCGGGGTCGGCCTGGCGGAGGCGGTCGCCGCCGCCACGGTGATTCCCGCCGACCTGATCGGCCGGCCGGACCTCGGCCGGATCGCGGCCGGTGCCGCCGCTGACCTCGCCTGGCTGAGCGACGACCTGCGCACCAAGGCGACCTGGATCGCCGGCCGCCAGGTCTACCGCTCAGCGGAGTCCTAGCGCGGCGCGCCGTCCGGTGAGGCGGCTACCAGGCTCGACTAGCCTGTAACTGCCCAGAAGGCCCATCGGGTATCTCAGCGCGCGAACAGGACGGGGTTTGCAGTGGACCCTGCGACCGAGCATCAGCATCCGGCGACTCACATGCGGACCGAGATCCTCGCCCAGCCCGCCGCCCTGCGGGCCACGATCGACGCGCTGCTGCCGCGCACCGCGGAGGTGGCCGCGCTGGCGCATCACACCCGCCAGGTCCTCTTCTTCGCCCGCGGGACGTCCGACAACGCGGCCGTCTATGGCAGCTACCTGATCCAGACCAGGACCGGCAGGCTGGCCAGCCTTGGCTCGCCATCCGTGGCGACCACCTACCACAGCCGGATCGACCTGTCCGGCGTCATGGCCGTCGGGCTGTCCCAGTCCGGCCGGACCGAGGAGATCGTGCAGACGCTCGACTGGGCGCGCGACTGCGGCGCGATGACGGTCGCGATCACCAACGGCGAAGGATCGCCCCTGGCCGAGCTGGCCGACGTCGCGTTCGTCACCCAGGCCGGCGCCGAGCGAGCCGTTCCTGCAACCAAGACATTCACCTGCCAGCTCGCGGCGCTCGCCGTGCTCGCGATCGGCCTGGGCGCGGATCTCGACGCCGGCCTGCTGCGGCAGCTGCCGGCGACGATCGAGCAGCTGCTCGACGGCACGCTCGGCCCGCAGTCTCCGCTGGCGGAGATCGTCACCGAGCTGGCCGACGTGAGGGGCCTGGTGGTGTCCGCTCGCGGCCTGGCCTACTCGGCCGCGCTCGAGCTGGCACTCAAGATCAAGGAGGCGTGCTACCTGCACGCGATGGGGATCTCCTACGCCGACCTCCAGCACGGCCCGATCGCGGTGGTGGACGCCCGCACCCCGGCGATCATCATGGCCGCGAACTCTGGCCCGACGCTGGACGCCGCGGTCAGCCTGGCCCGGCGGGTAACCGGGGCGGGCGCGCGCGCCTACGCCATCGGCGGCGGCGCCGCGCTGGCCGCCGCGAGCAACCGGGCCCTGCCCGGCCCGGCGCTGCCCGAGTGGCTCGCGCCGATCGGCCTGATCGTTCCCGGCCAGCTGCTGACCGAGGCGCTCTCCCGCCATCTCGGCATTGACCCGGACAGCCCGAGAGGCCTGAGCAAAGTCACCCAGACAGCCTGAAACCGGGTGCTCATGAACGGCGGGTTTCAGGTTTGCCTGTGCACCTTGTGCTGGGCGGCCTGGGCACGCGGCCGGAGCACCATCAGGTCCACGTTGACGTGCGACGGCCTGGTGACCGCCCAGGTGACGGCGTCGGCCACGTCAATGGCGGTCAGCGGCTCGGCTACGCCGGCGTAGACGGCGGCTGCCTTCTCCGCGTCGCCGCGGAACCGGTTCAGCGCGAACTCCTCGGTCCTGACCATGCCGGGGGCGACCTCGATCACCCGGACCGGCTCGCCGCATAGCTCTAGCCGGAGCGTGGCCGCGATCGCGTGGGTGCCGTGCTTGGCCGCGACGTAGCCGCCGCCGCCCTCGTAGGCGGCCAGGCCGGCCGTCGACGACATCAGCACGATGGTGCCGTCGCCGCTGGCGATCAGCCTGGGCAACAGCGCCTGGACGAGATGCAGCGTGCCGAGCACATTGGACTGGTACATGGCCAGCCAGTCGTCCGGCGAGGCATCGGCGATCTGGTCGGCGCCGATCGCGCCGCCAGCGTTGCAGACCAGGACGTCGCAGGCGGGCAGGGCCGCGGCGAGCGCGTCGACCTGCGGCCGGTCGGTCACGTCAAGCACGGACACCTGCGACTCGCCGCCCGCCGCCGCGATCCTGGCCGCTACCGCCGCGAGCCGGTCGGCCCGCCGGGCGGCGAGCACGACCCGGAAGCCCGCGCCGGCCAGCCGCTCCGCGGTCGCCGCGCCGATTCCGCTGCTCGCGCCAGTGACTACCGCCGTTCGCCGCATAGCCGGCATTCTGCCAGCCAGCGGACGGTCGGCTGTCGCCCAGGTCACCTAGTATCGGGTTCGTGGCCGATCCATCCCCTCCGCTGCGCGGCGTCATTCTCGACTGGGGTGGCGTGCTGACCAACCCGATCATCGAGACCGTCCAGGTCTGGCTTGAGCAGGACCAGATCGACCGGGAGAGCTACGCCGCCGCGATGCGCCCGTGGATCCAGCGGGCGTACGGTCCGGGCGGCGAGGAGTCCCCGATCCACGCCCTCGAGCGCGGCGAGGTGCCGGACGCCGAGTTCGAGCAGATCCTGGCCGGCCTGCTGGTCAGGGTCGGCGGCGGGCCGGTTCAGGCGGCCGGCCTGCTGCGCAGGATGTTCGCCGCGACCGTCTTGCAGACCGAGATGCTCGACCTGATCAGGGAGCTGCGCCTGGGCGGGCTGCGGACCGGGCTGCTGTCCAATTCCTGGGGGACGCAGGACGCGTACCCGCGGCATCTGTTCGGCGAGCTGTTCGACGACGTGGTGATCTCCGCCGAGGTCGGGATGCGCAAGCCGGAGGAACGGATATTCGCACTCGCCGCCGGCCGGCTCGGGCTGCCGCCGCGCAGTTGCGTGTTCATCGACGACATCGAGGGCAACATTGTCGCTGCGCGGGCACTCGGCTTCGTCGCCGTGCATCATCGGGAGCCGGCGCTGACCAGGCAAGAGCTGTCCCGGTTGCTGGGCGGGGCAGCGCCAGGCCCGATCCGGTCCGCCGGAGCGGTGGCCGAACCGGCCGGGTCGCAATAGCCTGATCCGCTATGGCGGATGACCCCGAATTTGCCGGCCTGGCCGGCCTCCAGCCCTCCGAGGCTGACGCCGCGGCCGGGTCAGCGGCCGATGACGTGACGCCGCGCAAGCGCCCCTATCCGCAGCCGTCAAGCGCGGGGCGATCGGCCAATATGCGGGCTAACCGGCGCACCGACACCGGGCCCGAGCTCGCGCTGCGGCGAGCGCTGCACGGCCGGGGCTACCGGTACCGCAAGGACCACAGGCTGGATCTGGCGCCCGGTGTCAGGGTGCGGCCCGACATCGTGTTCACGGCCAGGAAGGTCGCTGTCTTCGTCGACGGCTGCTTCTGGCATTGCTGTCCCGAGCATGGCACCCAGCCCGCGGCGAACACCTGGTACTGGGCGCCGAAGCTGCGCAGGAACATCGAGCGGGACCGGGCCGCCGACGAGGCGCTCGGCCAGGCGGGGTGGACGGTGATCAGGCTCTGGGAGCACGAGTCGCTCGACGCCGCGGTGGCCGCGGTGACCGGGGCGCTCGCCCGCCCGCCGGAATCGGCGTACTCGCCGAAAGCGGTCAGGAGTCCCGGTCCGATCACGCCTGCCATTCCTGACCTGGTCCAGCGCGCGGGCGGCACCGCAGCGGGATTGGCCGGGTCGCCTGATTCGCCGTTCACCGGTCACTGATCGCTGGCAGACTCGGGAGCACTCCCCGGTGTGGCTGCTGAGCCTGCGGGGACTTCACATCACATGTGCGGTGAGCCATTGGGGTCCTGATGCGTGTCTACCTGCCCAGCACGCTGGCGGCGCTGGCCCAGGTGCTGGCGGCCGGCCAGATCGGCGCGGCGCCGGCAGGCGGGTTCGCGGTCACGCCCGGGCTCCGTGAGTGGTACGCGAGCGGCGACCTTGAGGAGCTCGAGTACGTCGCGATGGCCCAGGCGGCCCGGGCGTCGCTGCGGCTGCTGCATGCCGATCCGGCCGCGCCGCGCCGCCGGGTCGTCCTGGTAGCCGAGATCGACGACGGCGCGGTCACCGTCCGCAACGGGCTGGACAGGCCTGGCCGGGTGGAGGTCACTACCCAGGTCCGGCTCACTGATATCGTCTCCGGCCACGTCGACGACGTGGTGGCGGTGCGGGACGTGGAGGCGGCAGCGGCCGCCCTGCCCGCGGCCGACGACGGCGACGAGGACGCCAAGTTCGTCGTGGACGGCGCGGAGGGTCACGAGCTGCTCTGGTATGCCACCCAGGAACTGACCTACCTGGTCGGCTGACCGGCCCGGGCAGTGAGCGAACCGGTTATCCCGCCGCCTCGGCGTGATCCCGCCGCCTGATCGTGCGACGATGAAATCTGCCGCGACCGCGGTCGTCGGCGTGCACTTGCGCGAGCCATGGGAGCGATCGATGTTCGATGCCGTCACCAGCGTTCCGGCTCCGGCGAACGAGCCGGTCAGGACCTATGCGCCGGGCAGCGCTGAGCGAGCAGCGCTGGAAGCGAAGATCAAGGAGCTGGTCGGCGAGCCAGCCGAGCTGACCATGACCGTCGGAGGCTTGCAGCGGATGGGCGGCGGCGGGCTGATCGATGCCGTGCAGCCGCACAACCACGCGCACGTGCTTGGCCGGATCGGCTCCGCCACCGACGAAGACGTCGCCGCCGCGATCGGGGCGGCCAGGGCGGCCGCACCGGGCTGGCGCGAGCTGTCCTTCGACGACCGCGCCGCGATCTTCCTGCGGGCCGCCGACCTGCTCGCGGGCCCGTGGCGGAACACGGTCAACGCATCGACCATGCTCGGCCAGTCCAAGTCGGTGCAGCAGGCGGAGATCGACTCGGCCTGCGAGCTGATCGACTTCTGGCGGTTCAACGTGCACTTCGCCAGGCGGCTGCTGGCCGAGCAGCCGATCTCGTCGCCCGGCACCTGGAACCGGCTCGAGTACCGCCCGCTCGAGGGCTTCGTGCTCGCCATCACCCCGTTCAACTTCACCTCCATCGCGGGCAACCTGCCGACGGCGCCTGCGCTGCTCGGCAACGTGGTGGTGTGGAAGCCGTCGCATACCCAGCAGTTCTCCGCGCATTTTCTGATGCGCGTGCTCGAGGCGGCCGGCCTGCCGCCCGGAGTGATCAACATGGTGACCGGCGGCGGGCGCCCGGTGTCCAGGGTCGCGCTGCCGCACCCGGACCTGGCCGGAATCCACTTCACCGGATCGACCGGAACCTTCCAGCACCTGTGGCGGACGGTCGGGGAGAACATCGCCGGCTACCGCGGCTACCCTCGGCTGGTCGGCGAGACCGGTGGCAAGGACTTCGTGATCGCGCACCCGTCGGCCGATCCTGACGTCCTGCGCACGGCGCTGGTCCGAGGCGCGTTCGAGTACCAGGGCCAGAAGTGCTCGGCCGCCTCGCGCGCATACGTGCCGCGCAGCGTGTGGAACCGGATGAAGGACGACTTCATCGGCACGGTCGAGTCCCTCACCATGGGAGACGTCGCGTCCGACCTGTCGACGTTCATGGGCGCCGTCATCGACCAGGCGGCATTCGACATCCACGCCGACGCCATCGACCGGGCCAGGTCGAGGCCGTCGGTGACGGTGCTGGCCGGCGGGACCACCGACGCGACCCGCGGCTACTTCGTCCGGCCTACCGTGCTCGAGTGCACCGACCCGACGGACGAGGTGTTCAGCACCGAGTACTTCGGCCCGATCCTCGGGCTGCACGTCTTCGACGACGCCGACTACGAGGCAGTGGTGGCGCAGGCGGCCGAGATCGCGCCCTACGCGCTGACCGGCTCGATCATCGCCACCGACCGGACCGCGATCGCGGCGGCCACCAAGGCGCTGCGATTCTCGGCCGGCAACTTCTACATCAACGACAAGCCGACCGGCGCGGTCGTCGGCCAGCAGCCGTTCGGCGGAGCGCGAGCCAGCGGCACCAACGACAAGGCCGGCTCGATCCTGAATCTGATCCGCTGGGTAAATGCCAGGGCGATCAAGGAGCTCTTCGTCCCGCCAGCCGACTATCGCTATCCGCACATGGGATAGCTGGCCGCGCGCTGAGAACCGGCGGCTCCAGGCACTCATCAGAGGGCCTGAGCCGTGGCAGGTCCAGGAGGGCATCCGTGCCCGTGAGGTCTGGCACTACCAGGACCGCGAAGCTAAGCTGCGCCTGGCCGGCAGCATCCGCCAAGCGGCTACCCCATGCGGCTGCTCCAGCGGCGGTCGGCCTGGCTGAGCCGATCAGTGCTCGCGGTACGCAGTGCTCCGGTGCCGGATGTCAAGGACAAGCACGACAAGCCGGTCATCATCGATTTCGTAGAGGATGCGCCAGTCTCCC
>DATNIU010000224.1:0-24465 GCA_035604275.1 Streptosporangiaceae bacterium
CCTGCTGCCCGTGCCACCTGGGCAGCTGCCGTGCCACCCGGCAGCTGCCCAGGGCTCGACTTCCGCCTCGCAGGCGTCGTCGAGCCGCGGGCCGAGGCTCCGCGATGGCAGCCAGGGTCACGGTGGCAGCCACGATTCGCCAGGTGCCCGAGCGATCCGGGCTCAGCGCACGGAGCGCGCCGCGCCGGGCTGACCAGCGCTGACTGGCCCGGCGGAGATCCGGCCAGTGATATCGGGTCAGCAATTAGCATTCTCACTTCCCGGTGCGGCGGAAAGCCATTGATGCGCCTAGTAATGACAGCCAGCCGCCGGCAGGCTTTTATCCACCGACCGCAAGACATTCACGAGAACCATAGGTAAGAATCACAGCGAAATTCAAGACATCTCTTCCTATCTCCGGCTGCGGCGATCGACAACAATATTGCCATGACCACGAGACAGGCTCATTCGCAGCGGGCGGACAGGGCAGCATTCGAATTGACAGGAGGACGATATGATATCAGTCAGGGCAGCGTTGATAATCTTCAGCTCTGCAGCGATCTCGATCATCGCGGGTTCTCTGACGTACTGGGCAACGGCTACCCCGCCGCTCGCCTTCATGGCCTGCGGCGCCTCTTTCGCAGGCGCCGTGACGTTCCTCAAGGACTTCATCATCTGACCGGGCTGCCGACATGCGAGCCGCCCTCCGGCTAACCCACCGGAACCACAACCGCAGACGTCCTCGCGCCGCCGGGCGCGAGGACGTCTGCATTCAACGGACTCGCCCGCCGACCGAGCGCGAGCGGCTCCCGGCTGCGTTCGTCCTGTCCGACGGTGTGCTTGACTGTGCGCGTCAGGACGAGTACTCCCGCGCGGTCTGGCGGACCAGTTCCTGGTGCAACGCGTACGGCACCTGCGTGGAGGTCGCTCATCTTGCTGGCGGTGACGTCGGAGTGCGGGACAGCAAGGTTCTGCCGCGCTCGGCCGACGTCGCCATGGTGGCCGGCGAACCAGGCTACGGCTGTCGAGGAGGAGAGATGCCCGCCCGGATCCTGACTAGCCACGCCGGCAGTCTGCCGCGGCCTGAGAACCTGATCGGGCTCAATCACCAGCGGGCAAGCGGCGAGCTTGCCGACGAGGACGGCTACCGGCGCGAACTGGCCGCCGCCGTAGCCGACGTGGTGGCGAGGCAGCGCGATGCCGGCATCGACCTGGTCAACGACGGTGAGTACGGCCATTCGATGGGCCAGCGCTACGACTACGGCTCGTGGTGGACGTATGCCTTCCAGCGGCTCGGCGGCCTCGAGCTGGTGCCGGCCGAGCTGCATCAGCTAAAGCAGGCCCGGCCGAAGCCCGGCGACGTTGTGCTGGCGAGCTTCGCCGAGCGCCGGGACTGGCAGTTGTTCAGCGAGGCCTACGGCGACCCAGGCTCCGGAGCGGCGCTGCCGCGCCGTGCGGGCGGGGCCGCGCCGGTCTGCCGGGGACCGATCAAGTACCAGGGACACGAGGCGGTGCGGCGGGATATCGCTGACCTGCGGCCCGCGCTGGACGCCGCGGGCCTGACCGACGGATTCCTGAACTCGGTGGCGCCGGGCAGCTGCGCGCGGTTCGGCAACGAGTACTACGACAACGACACCGAGCTGCTGTACGCCTGCGCGGAAGCGATGCGCGAGGAGTACCGCGCCATCATCGACGCGGGCCTCATCCTTCAGCTCGACGATCCCGCGATCGCCGAGAACTGGGACCAGATCAACCCGGCGCCGTCGGTGGCGGACTACAAGCGGTTCACGATGGCCCGGGTCGAGGCGCTCAACCACGCCATCCGCGGGCTGCCCGCAGAGCGGATCCGCTTCCACTTGTGCTGGGCAGCTGGCACGGCCCGCATACTACCGACATACCGATGGCCGACATCGTCGATGTCATGCTCGCGATAAAGGCCGGCGCGTACTCTTTCGAGGCGGCCAACGTCCGGCACGAGCACGAGTGGAAGATCTGGCGGGACGTGACGCTCCCCGACGGCAAGAAGATCCTGCCCGGTGTCGTGAGCCACTCCACCAACGTGGTGGAGCACCCGGAGCTGGTCGCCGACCGGATCGTCAGGTACGCGCAGATCGTCGGCCGCGACAATGTGATCGCGTCCACCGACTGCGGCCTCGGCGGCCGGGTGCACCCGCAGATCGCCTGGGCCAAGCTTGACGCGCTTGCCGCGGGCGCCGAGCTCGCGACCGAGCGGCTCTGGCCATAAGGCAGCAGGGCCAGGAACGACAGGAAGGAACCCACGCCTGCCGATGGACGCGACCGTGCTGCTGGCGATGGACGTTCAGCGGGGAGTGATCGAGCGGTTCGCCTCCGATCCCGGTTACCTGCCGGGGCTGCCGAGCGGTGGGCCGCACAGCTCACGGCCGCCGACCTGACCAGCTGATCACGCCCAGCTGATCACGCCGCGCGAGATCCGCCGGTCACTTCCAGGCGGTGCCGTTCCACCGCAGGATCAGCGTCCTGGTGCAGTTGCTGGTGCAGCCGACCGCCCAGGCATTGCTCACCGAGGTGGCCGCTACCGCGGACAGCCCGCTGGCGCCGGCCGGGCTCGGGCTGGGCACCTGCTTCCATAGCGTGCCGTTCCACGCATCGGTCAGTGTCTTGGCGCCGCCGTCGTTGCCTACCGCCCAGGCGTTGCGGGCGGATGTGGCGGCCACGCCGAGCAGCACGAAGCCCGCCAGGCCCGGGCTTGGCACTCGCGTCCATGTCTTGCCGTCCCACCGCTCGATCAGGGTCCGGTTGCATCTGGCGGTGCATCCGACGGCCCAGGCGCTCCCAGCGGAGACCGCGGCCACGCCGTCCAGACCGCCGGCCGCAGGGCTGCCTGCGCGCCGCCACGCGGAACCGTTCCACCGCTCGATCAGGGTCCTGACGCCGGTGCCGTCGGAGCCGACCGCCCAGGCGCTGCGCGCGGACGTGGCGGCTACCGCGGAGAGCAGGCTGCCCGTGAGGCTCGGGCTGGAAACGTGCTTCCACGAGGAGCCGTTCCAGCGCAGGATCTGGTCCTTGAAGCTGCCTCCGAAGTTGTAGCCGACCGCCCAGGCGCTGCGGGTCGATGTGGCGGCCACGCCCAGCAGGTAGCCGCCAGCGCGGACCGGGCCGGGCACCCGCTTCCAGGCCGTGCCGTTCCACCTCAGGATCAGGACCTTGCTGCCGGCCGGCGTGGAGCAGTTGGAACAGCCGACCGCCCAGGCGTTCCTTGCCGAGGTCACGGCCACGCCGTACAGGCTGGCGTCGGCACCGGGGCTCGGGCTCGGCACCCGCTTCCAGGCGGTGCCGTTCCAGTGCACGATCAGCGTCTTGGTACCCGGGAGACTGCCGGAGTAGCCGACGGCCCAGGCGTCACCGGCGGAGACCGCGGCCACGCCCCGCAGGCTGCCGCTGACGCTGAACGCCGCCGCCGGGCCGGCCAGCCCAGGCCGGCCGACTGAACCGGCGGAAGCCGCGGATGCCGCGGCGGGAGCGACCCCGGCAGCCGCCCCGGCCAGCAGCAGCGGAGCGGCGAGCAACCGGACAGAACGCGTGACGACCTGACGCTGTCGCACCGGGCGGCCACCTCCCTCCCTGGAAAGCCTGGGACTGAACGGGACAGCCGGGTCGCTGGCATCGGGGGTAACGGTAACGGCCGCGGAGCTTGACGCGGACGGATCGACTTAGCAGTAAGACGCGCCAGGCACGCCTCCAGTTGACCTTGAAGCGCCGGCGATCCCGGTCACGGTCGGCCCGGGTCACAGCTGCGGCCTGTCCTTTCGCCCGACACCAGGCTGCGGGCAATCCCGGGCAGGCCGTCAGGCGATCCTGCGGGCGCCGGGCCCGGGCAGCGGCGTGACCTCGCGGGCCGACTCGATGACATGCCCGGCCTGGCAGGACAGCTGGAGCCGCACCGGCGCCCCGCAGTCGCGGTGGGTGAGCATGGCCAGCGGGCCGGCCGGGCCGGCCGCGTGCTTATCGCCCCACTGCATCAGCCCGACCAGCACCGGGTACAGATCCAGGCCCTTGTCGGTAAGCCGGTACTCGAACCGGCCGCGCTGGCCGCTCTCCTGATAGGGAACCTTGCGCAGCAGGCCTTCCCGGACCAGGCGGGCGAGCCGGTCGCTCAGCACCTGCCGGGGCACGCCGGTGCGGCGCTGCAGGTCCTCGAACCTGCGCACGCCGTTGAAGGCCTCGCGCAGCACGAGGAACGTCGGCCGCTCCCCGATGATCGCCACGGCCGCGCCGATCGTGCAGCTGGCCGTGTCGTAGTCCAGAACCCAGGGCCGTCTCATGATGCCATGCTAGGTCTAGTTGACAGACTCAGCAATCGCGGCCATGCTGGGTTCGTGAACCGAACTCAGCATGCCGGGCCAGCGGGCCGCGCTGCCGTCCCGGTCCGGCGGGCCTGCGCCGCGGACCTGGCAGCGCTCGGGGACTTCTTCGCCAGCCTGTCCGCGCAGACCCGCTACCTCAGGTTCTTCGGCGGAGTCACGATCACCCCGGCCATGCTCGGCCTGCTGTCCGGCGGCGGTGGGGCCGACTGCGTCGTCGCGGTCCTGCGCGGCACCGTCATCGGGCACGCCATGGCCGTCGGCCGGGCAGGCCAGGACGGCGCCACCCAGACCGAGATCGGCGTGGTGGTCGCCGACGCGTGGCAGGGCCAGGGGGTCGGCGCTGCCCTGGTGCGACCGCTGATCGCCGCCGCACGGGCCAGCGGCGCGACCACCCTGGCCATGGACGTGCTGCCCGGCAACCAGCGGGCGATCGCCATGATCACTGCGCACTGGCCCGTCGTGCGCACCAAGCTTTCGCAGGACTGCCTCACCATCCATGCCAGGCTGCCGCGACTCCAGGAGGAACAGCCCCGTGCGCAACTCACCAGCCACCCGCAGCCCGGCCCGCCCGGAACCGGCGGCCGGAACCGGCCCAGGCGAGCCCTCGTGGCGGCGCAGCTACCAGTGGGACGATCCCGCGCTCTCAGCGGCGGCCGCCCGCGAGCTTGACGGCATGTCGTTCTTCGCCGAGCTGATCGCGGGACGGCTGCCCGCACCGCCGATCGCTGCGACCCTCGGCTTCAGCTGGGTGTCCGTGCAGCCGGGCACCGTGGTCTTCGAGATTGGACAGCTATCCGGCCGACCCGGACCTTGTCGTGCTGGCGGATCCTGACGGCAATCGCTTCTGCATCGTCGACCTCAGCCACGATTATGACTGAATGACAACGGATGACCCCGCGGAAACGGCGGGCATGGCCGGCGATCCGGCCCGAACCACGATCGATGAGCTTCTCGCCGAGGCACGGCGCCGCCTGAATCGGCTGGATCCGGTGGCGGCCCTGAGCGCCATGCGGGCCGGGGCCGCGCTCATCGACATCCGCTCCGATTCGCAGATCGCCAGGGACGGCGCCATCCCGGGCGCGCTCGTTATCCCGCGAAATGTCCTCGAATGGCGGCTGGATCCAGCCAGCGCGCATCGCCATCCCGACGCGCCGCAGCTCGACGATCATGTCGTCCTGCTGTGCGACGAGGGCTATCAGTCCAGCCTGGCCGCGGCCACCTTGCAGCTGCTCGGCTTTGCCCGGGCGACCGACGTGGCGGGCGGCTTCCAGGCCTGGCAGGCTGCCGCGCTCCCGGCCGGGCAGCCGAGGCCACCCGGGCAGGCAGCGCCTGAACTCGCCTAGGCAGCTCCGGCACGATCTCGCTCTGAGGTGCTCAGGCGTCCGGCAGTTCTTTTTGATATCAGGGATCACGGGGGTCGGCCCAAGCTGGCAACCCGGGCCGGCGGGCCGCCCGGCGATGTCCGCGACGGCCGGCCCGTGCCTGATCCGCGACCCGCGCGCCCGCTCAGCCCGCCGCGCCGAGCCGCCGCAGCAGCTCGGCCTTGATACCCGGCCGCGACCCGAAGACCAGCAGGAAGAGCGCCTCCCTGGCGAGGCGCTGGGCGTGCTGGTCCCTGGTGATCGACCGGCTGCCGTCATGCACGACCAGAGCCGCCGATGCGCGCAACGCCAGCTCGGCCGCCGCTGCCCTGGCGGTCTGGATGGTCTCGGTCCCGGCCAGGTCGAGCCGCCGCCTGCACTCGTCGAGCTCGGCATCGAGCGGACTGGCGCCGAGCAGCCGGCCGCATCGGCCGGCCAGGCCGAGCGCGAGCGACCCGTTGACGCGCAGCGCCGGCCCGGCCAGCGAGCCCGACGGGGCGAAGGACGCCTGGCCGACCAGCCGTCCGTCGGGCACCAGGACGTCGGCCAGGTCCAGCCGCACTGTCGCGCTCGCGTGCACCGCGGCGAGGCGCTGCCTTGCGATCGTCAGGCCGGGCTGCTCGACCGCGTCGAGCAGCACCGTGACGATCGTGTCACCGGGTCCCCGCGCCGAGACCAGCAGCACGTCGACCAGCCCCCAGCCGGTGACCCACGGGGCCGCGCCGTCGAGCAGCCAGCCGTCGCCGACAGCCCGCGCACGCAGCACGGGCGGCCCGGGCAGCAGCCCGGCCAGGGCGATGCCGCCGCGGAGCTCGCCGCGGCAGGCAGGCCCGAGCCACCGATCGCGCAGGTGCGCCGGAGCGTCGTCGTCGAGCAGCGCGCCGAGCAGGCCGAAGTGCTGGATCCAGACGAACGCGGTAGCCAGGCAGCCGCCCGCCAGTTCCTCGACGACCGCGCAGACGGCCGGGAAGTCCAGGCTCAGGCCGCCCGCCTCGGCCGGCCCGAAGATGCCGTAGAGCCCGGCGGCGGCAAGCGCGTCGAGCTGCCAGACCGGCAGCGTGTCCGCCTCATCCACTGCCATCGCCGCGGGAAACAGCACGTCATCGGCGATCCGCCTGGCCTCGGCGAGGACGTCGGCCGTCATCGTGCCACCAGGTCGGCCGCCAGGTTCACGGTCACCATGCGCGTCGTCTGCCACGCAGCCATCATGCGCCACGAGGCCGGGCAGCGCTCGGCAACAGTCGTCGGGCAGGAGGTCTATCTGAAGGCAGTGCAGGCCGCGCAGGTCGAGTCAGGCCCGGCCGGACGGGCGTACCAGGCGGAGCGCCGCGGCCGGGACAGCGAGCGACGAGCCCGGGGAAATACGACGGCATCCACTGGCCGCGTCGGACACTGAGCGCGGTCAGGCGACCGGCGCTGGAGCTATTTTTTGCCGCTATACCGTCGAATCCCGCGATCAGCAGTCCGTCGGCTCGGCGGCCAGCCCGGTGATGGCGCCGGGCGTCAGCTCGGCGAGGCTGGCGAGGACCAGTCTGGCGGCGCCGAGCGCGTCCGGTTCCGCCGGGTACCTGGGGTGCGGGATGGCGATGACCCGCAGTCCGGCGCTCGCGGCTGAACGCAGCCCGTTCGTCGAGTCCTCCACCGCGGCACAGTGCTCCGGCCGGCAGCCCAGCCGGTCTGCGGCCGCCAGGTAGATGTCGGGCGCTGGCTTGCCGCGCGCTACCTGCTCGGTTGACAGGGCGGTCACGAACGACTCCCGGAGGGACGCGGCGTCCAGGACGGTGCCGATCAGCGATGGCGGCGAAGAGCTCGCCAGCCCGAGCGGCCAGCGCGCCGCGAGCCGGCGGACCGCCTCGACGGCACCCGGCATCAGCGGCAGCTGCTGCGTGTAGCGGGCCGCCATCCGCTCTATCACCAGCGCGGCGACCGCCGCGGACGGCAGGCCGACCCCGAGATCCTCGCTGAGGTAACGGGCCCACTCCCCGGTGCTCATGCCCATCAGCCGTCGCTGCGCATCCGGTGCCCAGCGACCGCCGTGCTCCGCCACTACCTGCCGGCGCACCTGTTCCCACACCGGCTCGGAATCGACGAGCACTCCGTCAAGGTCGAACACGACCGCCTCGATCATGCCCGGTCCTCCTCGCGACCTAGCCGGATAATGTCGTCCGCTGCCTTGCCCGCCGCTGCTCTGCCCGCCGCTGCTCCGGCGGCCGCTGCTCTGCCAGCCGCGCCTTGCCGTTCGCCGCCGCGGGCCGGTGCGGATCTGTCCATCTGGCGGCTCGGTGTTCGACTACTAGTAGACGCCGGTATCGGGCCGGTCACCGGGAGGCTGAGATGAAGTACATGTTGCTCGCGCTCCTGCTGCTCACCGACGCCCGCCGCCCGGCCCGCACCACGGCGGCCGGAGAGCTCGTCCTGATCGAAGAGCAGGATCGCGGCCGGTGGAATCGGCTCATGATCACCGAGGGCGACCAGCTGCTGCGCGCGGCGCTGGCGAAGGGCCGCCCCGGCCGGTACCAGCTGTGGGCGGCGATCGCGGCCTGTCACTCCACCGCCGCGCGGTCGCAGGAGACCGACTGGCGCCAGATCGCTGCCCTGTACGGCGAGCTGATCCGGCACGAGCCCACCGTCGTCGTCGAGGCCAACCGGGCGATCGTGGTGGCGATGGCCGAGGGCCGGCGGCCGGGCTTGTCATCCTGGACGCCGTCAGCGCACATCCTCAGCTGCGGCGCTGGCCCCAGCTCTACCTGGCGCGGGCCGATCTTCTGAGCCGGCTTGGCCAGACTGCGGAGGCCGTGGCCGCCTACCGGACGGCGCTCGAACTCCAGCCGCCCGCGGCCGAGCGCGCCTTCATCCAGGCACGGATCTCCTCGCTCGGCGGCTCGGCGGTAGGGGAAGGCCGCACACCGCCGGCGTTATGCCTGCGTCCTGCCATGGGTGTTGCTTAGCGACTCGACGGCGAATACCACGGCGAACAAGGCGGCGGCGGCGAGCCCGATCAGCGCGTAGGCCTGCGGGATCCTGGCCACCGCAGCGCGGCTGCCGACGATCCACCACAGCGAGTTCCTGAACGCGAAGACCACGAGCACGCCGACGCACGCCAGCACGCCCGCGTCCAGCGCGCGGCGCCTGCCGCCGCCAACTTCCGCACCGCTCCTGACCAGCCCGATATAGGATCCTGCCCCCGCCAGGAAGGCGAACATGCCGCAGCCGAGCAGCGTGATCACCAGCAGCGTGGCCGGCGCGAGGTAACCCTCTCTGGTCGCCTGGAACCCTCCTACCGCGACGCCGAACACCACGGAAGCGAACGCCGCGGACCACAGCGGGTGCCGGCGCACCTTCGCCGCCAGGTGCGACTCGGTCCAGCTCAGCGCGCCGAGCACCGGCCGGCGCAGCGGACCGAGCCGGTCGCCGTACCGGGCAGCGACGGCGAACGCGTCGGTGAGCCAGTCCGGGCCCGTGCTCGCGGCGGCAGGTGCTGGCCGTGGCAGCGCCGGAACCCGGTACACGGCGATGACGGCCCCGGCGGTCAGGGCTGTCATCGCGGCGAGCAGGCCGACCTGAAGCCAGGTCGCCCAGTTCCACTGCGGCTGGTTGGCTCCGCTGGCCACGCTGGACCACTCGGTCAGCAGCGTCACCGACATCGCGCCGAGCACGACCCGGCAGTTGCGCAGCAGATCCCTTACCCGCGCGAGCGGCAGCGGCTCCGAGCGCCGGCACAGCGGTACCCGCACCAGGCAGCAGGCGGCGAAGAGCGGCACGAAGAACATCGCGAACGACACCGCCGTGTCGTAGGGGTCGTCGAGCCAGGGGGCATGATCGTAGAGCACGGAGACCTGCTTGACCGGCCCGGTGAAGACCGAGAACACGGCCGCGGCGAGCAGCGTTCCGAGGATGGCCCGCCTGAGCGCCGGCCTCGCCGGATCGCCGACAGCCAGCGCGGACCCGGGCTCAGGGACCTGTCTCTCGGGGATCACGCTTCCACCGTCCTCGGTGCTCGCGAGCCGCGAACAGCATCTTGTTCGCTACGACGGGGCAGTCGCCGGCCGGCCTGGCAGCACGTCGTGAACTGCTACGTCGTACGTTACTACGCAATACGTTACTACGTCTCACGTTAGTTGCGATCTGCCAGGAGCGGTCAGCCACTCGTGGCGGCGCGCGGGAGCAGGTCGGCGAAACGCGGCGCGCCCTCCTCGAGCTCGACCCGGGCGCCGTTCGCGGCGAAGCTGATCGCGTGGTACCAGCCGCAGAGCAGCAGGATGTCGAGAGCCTCGGCATCGCTGAACACCGCCGTCAGCCGCTGCCACAGGTCCTCGGGTATCTGCGCGGTGTCATGCAGGACGTCGGCCACCTGGATCAGCAGCCGGTCGCGCTCGCCGGCCCAGCAGGCGTCCGAGGAGTCCCCGTGCGCCAGGGACGTGACCTGCTCGCCGGATAGCCCGGCCCGGTCGGCGAAGAACGCGACGTGGACGCCCCACTCGTACTCGCAGCCGCATCGCGCGCAGGTCCGGTCGATGATGATCTCGCGGTCACGCATGTTGATCGACAGCCGCTTGCTCAGCTCGTAGCCGCCCCATCCGGCCATCGCGGCGGTCATCGGCAGGTTCCTGGCGAACGTGCGGAACAGCCCGATGGGCGGCACACCCGGCGGCATCATCGCTTCGAGCCGCTCGCCGACCTCGGGTTCATACGGAGGCCGCACGGGCTCGATCCTGGCTCCGAACGCTCCCGTCCCGCCCATAGGCGCTGCAGTCCCATCCATAGACGCTCTAGTCCCGCCCGAAGACGCTTCCATGCCACCCATGAAACGCTCCCGTCCCGCCCATGATCGCGGAGGATCGTCCGCGCCCTGCGCCACTGATTCTCCGTGATCACCGGGCTGCCAGTGTTTCGATTTCCGATGCACTGGATCGTACGGTAGCGTTTCGAATACCGAAACACAAGGAGCGTGGGTCATGGCGTCAGCGGCACCGCGACCGGGCGCGGCAGTACGCGGTTCGGCGACCGGCCGGCCGCTGATGGCGGCGCTCGATCTGCTCGGCCGCCGCTGGGCACTGCGCATCCTGTGGGAACTCCGGCACGGTCCGCTCGGAGCACGAGCGCTCCAGGCAAGGTGCGACCGGATGTCCTCCAGCGTGCTCTACGACCGGCTCAGGGAACTCACCGAAGCTGGTCTCATCTGCCGCGACGACAACGAGCCGTATCAGCTGACCGACCTGGGAGCAGGACTCGGTGCCGCCCTCGAGCCGCTGGACGCCTGGGCCAGGAACTGGTCGGATCGGCTCACCAGCGAGCACTCGCCGAAGCGCCGGCCTGCTCCGGGCAGCCGACCCCGCCCGGTAGCCGTTCCTCGAGGACCCGGCGAGCCCCGATAAGCCGCGCTGCCAGATGCCGGCTGCGACAGCGGCCAGCCCGCGCCCGCCGCCGGCTCCCGGTCAGCCAGGCCGCGCCAGGTCAGTCGCCCTTGACGTTGACGATCTGGCGCAGGGTGTGACGGATCTCGACCAGGTCGGCGGCGTCTGCCATGACCTGATCGATCGGCTTGTAAGCCCCGGGGATCTCGTCGAGGAAGGCGTCGGTGTGGCGCCACTCGATTCCTTGCATTGCGGCGTCGAGCTGGTCACGGGTGAACGTCTTGCGCGCCTTGGACCGGCTGTACAGGCGGCCTGCCCCGTGCGGCGCTGAATTCAGCGCGAGGCGGTTGCCCTTGCCGACCACGACGTAGGAGCGGGTGCCCATCGAGCCCGGAATCAGCCCCGGCATTCCCTCGGAGGCGTCGATGGCCCCCTTACGTGACAGCCATACCGCCTTGCCGAAGTGCGTCTCCCGCTCGGTGTAGTTGTGGTGAGTGTTCACCGTCTCGCTCGCCTCGACGTCGCGGCCGATCCACTGCGCGGTGCAATCGACCACCCGGTGCATCATCTCCTCGCGGTTCAGCAGCGCGAAGTGCTGCGCCCAGCGCAGATCCCTGATGTAGGCCCAGAACTCTGTGGTTCCCTCCACCAGGTACGCCAGGTCCGGGTCGGGCAGCGAGATCCACCACTTCGCCGCCAGCTCCTGGGCGATCTTGATGTGCCGCTGCGCCAGCTTGTTGCCGACACCACGGGAGCCGGAGTGCAGGAACAGCCAGACCCGGTCCCCCTCGTCCAGGCTGACCTCGATGAAGTGGTTGCCCGAGCCGAGCGAGCCGAGCTGCAGCCGCCAGTTCGGCGCGATCTTCTCGGCGCTCTCCGCGCCGTCGCGCCGCTCAAGCACCTCGACCCGGCCGGCCGTCTGCCCGCTGTACATCGCGGTGTTGTACTTCCCGGCAGAGAGCGGTATGGCCCGCTCGATCGACTCACGGAGCGCCGTCAGGTTGCCACGAGCACGAACCTCTTCGGCGGTGAACTGTGTACGCACGGCGATCATCCCGCAGTTGTGCACGAAGACGCCGGCCGCTAGCGCGAAATTGTGGTACTTGGCCACCTGCAGGCAGTACACGTCGGACCGCTCGCCAACCGACTCCACGGCTATCACCTTGTGGTTACAGCTATGCACCCGCTGCTTGTGCCACCGCAAGGCCGCCGGGTTCGCCGTCACCTCACCGCAGTCGTCGCACATGCGCGGGGACGTGTTGAACCGTACGAGGTAAGGTGCGCCGCGGCGTCCGTTGCCGGCCACAGCCGCAAGGAAATGATCCGATCGTTCGGCCATATACCGGCTGATGTTCCTGGCTCCGACCTCCGCCATCTGCGCTTGTCTTCCCGGCTCTGAATTCGACCGCCGGATCCCCGCGAGGCGCCTCGCCTGGAACGCTGGAGAGCCGTTGTCAAACGAAGGCCTGGCTCGCCGATGATGGCTGGAGTGCGCACCCTTGTCCAAGATCAGGTTGTGGGTCTGCCGTGAAGACCCCTTACCTGTGCTGACACTCTCGTATCCGTCACGCGTCTGCCATCTTCGGTACAGGGGCATGAGGCTGTCATTGAAACGGAGTGCCGTGGCCTCCCGGTAGCTTCCGTCGTTCATCATGAACAGGTGATCAGGAGTGCAAAGGATCTCGTCACCCCCGGAAACGACCACCTTTATCAGCTCAGCGGAGCAACGAGTCCTCTGCGCGACAGCTAGTCCCGGCACGATCTGCCCGTCCGCATTAAGCGAGTAAACCCAGTAAGGGCCAGTTCCCTCGGCAAGATCCTGCAGCGACTGCTGCCTTCCATTCAAGAGTGGCACTTGCGTGTCGCCGCGAAAGCATCCGATGTCAACTCCAACGGCTGCCGGGATTATGGCGCCGAGAGTAGGAATAACCGATCCGACGGTCGCGCCCTTGCCGAGGTGCGCATCGGGCATCAGGGCCAGGTGCGGGTAGATGAACGGCATCGAGGCCGCACGCTGCGCCTGCTGGAGGGTACCGTCGTCCAGGACCGACGCCCAGTTCATCAGCTTCTTGCTGATCTGCTCCATGGCTACCTCCGCTGGCGGGCCAACGGTAACCGCCGGGCTCAGGACAACGCACCGGGTTTTCCGGCTCCCTGTGCACAACCGGCTGATATCTAACGGCAGGTAGTCTCCCGCGCTGGTCAGCAGGCGTACCGGCATCGTCAGGACACGGCCGTCAAACGATCCAGCTCGCGGCGGATCCTTTTCTCCGATACTGGGACGGGCGTCCCGAGCGTCTGGGCGAAGAGGCTGACTCGCAGTTCCTCGATCATCCAGCGCACCTGCCGGACATCGGCATCCCGGCGCGACGATGCCGGGAGTTCCTCAAGAACCCGCTGGTAGTCCCCGCTCACCTCATGCACGATCGCCATCCGGTCGGCGTCCCGGCCGGGGTTCTCCGGCATCTTCTCCAGCCGCCAGCTGATGGCCCGCAGGTAGCGGATCAGGTCGGGCAGCCGGTTCGAGCCAGTCTGAGCGATGAACCCCTGGTAGATCAGGCCGGACAGCTGCGAGCGCACGTCCGCGACCGCGGGCGCGAGGACAGGGCTGGTGGTGCGGCCCAGGGCTACCTCGATCTGCTGGACCTCCGTGAGAACCCGGGCGACCGCATTGACCACGCCCACCGTCGCGACCGCCAGCCCGGCCCGCGCCGCCTCAAGCAGGCCCTCAAATCCGGCGGCGTTCCAGGCCGGGCCGCCTGCCGCCGCGATCACCTGGTCAGCGGCGCAGGCCGCGCAGTCGTCCAGAAGCGCGATCGCGCCAGGGTACGGGCTGCGGCTCATCGCCAGCTTCTCGCTGACCGGCAGCCGGCTGGCGACCGAGCGGGCGCCGGACGGGACGGCGAGCAGCAGCAGACGGCGGTTGCCCCGCAGCATCGCCTGCGCAGCCTCGGACTCGGTCTCGAACGCCCTGATATCGACGGCGTCCCCGGCGTCCTCGAGTGCCAGGTAGGCGCGAACCTCGCCCTGGGGCAGCACCCTGGGCAGCGTGCCGACCTCGGCCCAGTTCCTGAGCCCGGACCGGGTGAGGCCAGCGGCGGCGGCGGTCATCCCGGCCTGGAGGCGCGGCCGCAGCTCCTCGCGCAGCACAGCCAGATCCTTGCTGCTCGCCAGCACGCGCTCGCCGTCCAGCACCCGGAACGTGATCCGCAGGTGCGCTGGCAGCCTGGACAGATCCCAGGCGTCCCGGGGGATCGGCACGCCGCCGATCCGGCCAAGCTCAGCCGCCAGCGCGGACAGCAGGTCACCGCGCGGCTGGTCCAGCCGGGCCAGCACGGCACGCGCCGTCTCCGGCGCCGGCACGAACGCCCGGCGAAGCTGCTTGGGCAGGGACCTGATCAGCTCGGTCACCAGCTCCTCGCGCAGGCCGGGCACCTGCCAGCCGAATTCGGTGTCGCTGACCTGCTGGAGCTTCGTGATCGGGATGTCCACGGTCACCCCGTCGTCGGGCTGACCGGGAGCGAACTCGTACGACAGCGGCAGCGATCCCCAGCTGCCCGGATAGTCGGCGGGCTCGACCTGGTCGGCGGACGGACCGGCCAGGTCGGCCGGCGACAGGTTCAGCAGGTCCGGGTCGGCCGCCCTGGTCTTCTTCCACCAGGTGTCGAAGTGCCTGGCCGACGTCACGTCCGCCGGTATCCGCCGGTCATAGAAGTCGAACAGGGCCGAGTCGCTGGCGACCAGACCCCGCCGCCTGGCCCTGCGCTCCAGCGCCTCGGCCTCCTCGATGAGCCGCTGGTTGCGCGCAAAGAACCGGTGGTGGGTCTGCCAGTCCCGCTCTACCAGCGCGCTGCGGATGAACAGCTGCCGTGCCGCCGCCGGGTCGACCCGGTCGAAGTTAACCTGTCGCGCCGCGACGATCGGCAGCCCGTACAGGGTGACCTTCTCCGACGCCATCACGGCGCCGCGCCTGGCGTCCCAGTGCGGCTCGCTGTAGCCGCGCCTGACCAGGTGCGCGGCCAGCGGCTCCGCCCATTCGGGCTCGATCCGCGCCACCGTCCTGGCCCACAGCCTGGACGTCTCGACCAGTTCCGCGGCCACCACCCACCGCGGCGGCTTCTTCGCCAGCACCGAGTCCGGGAAGATGGCGAACCGGGCACCGCGCGCCCCGGCGAACTCGGCCAGCGGACGCCGTCTGGAGCCCGGCGACTTCTGATCGGTCTCCTGCATACCGATCTGCGACAGCAGTCCGGCCAGCAGCGACATGTGCACGCGGTCCGCGATCTCCGCCAGCGGTGATTTGCTGTCACGGATGGCACGGCCGACCGTGATACCCAGGTCGCTCGCGGCCTGCCGGAGCTGACCACACACGTCCTGCCACTCACGAACCCGCAGGTAATGCAGGTACTCCCGCCTGCACATCCGGCGGAACGCGGATCCTGACAGCTCATGCTGCCGGTCGCGCAGGTAGGCCCACAGGTTGAGGTAGCCGAGGAAGTCGGACCCTGGCTCTGCGAAGCGGGCGTGCATGGCGTCGGCCGCGGCGCGGGCGTCGGCGGGCCGCTCCCTGGGGTCGTTGATGGACAGCGCGGCCGTGATGATCAGAACCTCGCGGGCGCACCCGTTCTTGCTGGCCTCCAGGATCATCCGGCCGAGTCGCGGGTCCACGGGGAGCTGGGCAAGTTTGCGCCCGGTATCGGTCAGCCGGTGCCCGCCGCGCGCCTGCGGGAAGGCGCCGAGCTCCTCAAGCAGGCGGATGCCGTCGGCGACGTTGCGAGAATCGGGCGGGTCGACAAACGGGAAGTCGGCCACCTCGCCCAGATCGAGCGCCGCCATCCGGAGAATGACCGATGCCAGGTTGGTGCGCAGGATCTCCGGGTCGGTGAACTCCGGCCGGGAGGCGAAGTCCTGCTCGGTGTAGAGCCTGATGCACACGCCGTCCGAGGTGCGGCCGCATCGGCCCTTGCGCTGCTCTGCCGACGCGCGGGAGACCGGCTCGATCGGCAGCCGCTGGACCTTGGTCCGCTGGCTGTACCTGGAGATCCTGGCCGTGCCCGGGTCGACCACGTACCTGATGCCAGGGACCGTCAGGGACGTCTCCGCCACGTTGGTAGCCAGCACCACACGCAGGCCTGCGCGCTCCCCGGCACCGGACGGCCGCTGGAACACCCGGTGCTGCTCGGCCGCCGACAGCCGGGCGTAGAGCGGCAGCACCTCCAGGCCGTCCTGGCCGGCCAGCGCGTCGGCCGTATCCCTGATCTCCCGCTCACCGCTGAGGAACACGAGGATGTCGCCAGGCCCTTCGGCGCGCAGCTCATCGATGGCGTCGCAGATCGCCTGCACCTGATCCCTTGGCTCGTCCCGCGGATTGTCCGGGTCGGCGAGCGGCCGATAGCGCACCTGCACCGGATATGTCCGCCCCGACACCTCGACCACCGGCGCGCCGCTGTGCTTGTTCGATTCGCCTCCGGCGCCGTGCCTACTTGATTCGGCTCCGCCGCTGTGCCTGTCCGATTCGCCTCCGGCGCTGTGCTTGTCCGATTCGCCTCCGGCGCTGTGCTTGTCCGATTCGCCTCCGGCGCTGTGTTTTCTTGATTCGGCTCCGCCGCTGTGCTTGTTCGATTCGCCTCCGGCGCTGTGTTTTCTTGATTCGCCTCCGGCAAAATGCTGGCTGAGGCGGTCGGTGTCGATCGTGGCCGAGGTGATGATCACCTTGAGGTCGGGCCGGGCGGGCAGCAGCTGCCTGAGGTAGCCGAGGATGAAGTCGATGTTCAGGCTGCGCTCGTGCGCCTCGTCGATGATCAGGGTGTCGTAACGCAGCAGCTGCCGGTCACGCTGCATCTCGGTAAGCAGGATGCCGTCGGTCATCAGCTTGACGATCGTGTCATCGCTTGACGTGTCAGCGAAGCGCACCTTGTAGCCGACCGTCGTCCCGAGCTCGGTCCCGAGCTCGTCGGCGATCCGCTCGGCCACGGCGCGGGCTGCGATCCGCCGGGGCTGGGTGTGGCCGATCTGGCCCGTCACACCCCGGCCGAGTTCCAGGCAGATCTTCGGCAGCTGAGTGGTCTTGCCCGAACCGGTCTCCCCCGCGACGATGACCACCTGGTGATCGCGGATCACCTCCGCGATCTTGTCTTTCAGCTGGCTTACCGGCAGTTCTGGCGGGTACGAGACCACCGGCACCGCCCGCCGGCGCGCTTCGATCCGTTCCTTTGCCGCTTCCAGCTCGACGAGCACCCGGCTGAGCGCTCGCTCGCGCGCCTCCGCGTTCCGCATCGCGGCTGCTTGCTCGACCCGCCGGCCCAGTCGGCGCTCATCTGCGAGCGTCAGCCCGGACAGGCATGCGCGCAGCTCAGCAAGTGGGGGCGTCAACGCAGCAGTCTCCAGGGCCTGGCTCGGCGGCACGCGATAAGGATCGCGGGGAATTCCTCAGGCACCTAACGCTTTACCGCCTCGCCTGCTTCCTCAGCCGGGACCAGCGCCTGCCATCGAACGGACAGCAGCACTGCTCCGTGGCGGCCGGGGGTTGGTCGAAATGTGCCATTAGAGAAGGCTGCCAGATCGCCGGGCGCCGGGCTGGGCCGCTGCCACCAGTGCCACCGGCCGGGCCTGGCTACTCCACGGGAAGTAGCCGCGCTGCCTACTCCGAGACGACGACTCCGCCCCAGGACGTGCCTACGCTGTGCCTATGGACCGGGCTCGGGCGGCATGGCGATGGTGGTGCGCCTCTCCTGCTCGCGACGCGGTCTTCGCCGTGACGATGACCATCGTGATGCTCGCCGGCTCCTACGGCGAGGCGCATCCCGGCAATCCGGCCGACAAGATCGCCAACGGCCACCCTCTTCCGCACACTCCCACGGTCGCGTTTCTCCTGGTCATAGTCGCGGGCCTGGTGCTGGCCGGACGGCGGCGCTATCCGCTGACCGTGCTCGCCATCTCAACCGCGGCGGTCATGACCTACAGCCTGCTCGGCTACGTGAACGGAGCGTCCCTGCTGCTCCCGACCGCTGCCCTCTACGCGGTCGCCCAGACCGGCAGCGTCCGCCGCGCGTTCGCCGCGGCGGCCGTCACGCTGGTGGCGCTGATGGCGGCCACCGCGGCGGCCAACCCGTTCGGCACGTTCGGCGGCGGATTCGACCTCATCCCTGGGCTGATCGCGGCGGCCCTGTTCGCCGGGCTCGCGGTCAACAACCGCCGCAAGTACATCGCCTCGATCCAGGGCCGCGCGGAGGACGAGGCCCGCCGGCGCGTCGATGAGGAGCGGCTGCGGATCGCGCGGGAACTGCACGACGTCGTCGCGCACACGATGGCCACGATCAACGTGCAGGCCGGGGTCGCCGCCCACGTGCTCGCCGAGCAGCCCGATGCCGCGGCCGCGGCGCTGCGCGCGATCAAGGCCGCCAGCAAGGACGGCCTGCGCGAGCTGCGCGCGGTACTCAATGTGCTGCGCCAGGCCGACGAGGCCGAGACCACCCGGCCGGCGCCCGGACTCGCCCAGCTCGACGCCCTGGTCGCCGGGACCAACCAGGCCGGGCTGCCGACCACCGTCACGGTGACCGGGGACTCACGCCCGCTGCCAGCGGAGGTCGATCTCGCCGCCTACCGGATAGTGCAGGAGTCGCTGACCAACGCGATCAGGCACGCCGGGCCGGCCTCCGCCATGGTCTGCCTGACCTACGACGGCGACGAGCTGGCGATCGATGTCGCAGACACCGGCCGGGGGGCTCTGGCCGGCCTGAGCGAGGGCACCGGACACGGGCTGATCGGCATGCGGGAACGTGCCGCATCCGTCGGCGGCACGGTCCGGGCCGGCCCCGGACGACCAGGCGGTTACCTGGTCAGCGCCCGGCTGCCGATCGAAGGCCGGCTGCCCGCCGACGTGCGGCAGTCAGCCGGACCCGCCGCACCCGCCCGGCCTTCAGTCCCCCCTGACCGGCCGGAACCTGAAACCGCCGAGCAGCAAGCCGGACAGAATCGGCCCGAGCCTGAGTCCGCACAGGATCAGGCCGCACCCGAAGCCGCCCCGCATGGAGTCGCCCAGGACCTGGCCGCGCCAGAACCCGCCAGGCTTGAGGAAGGCACAAGATCGTGATCCGCGTGCTGCTCGCCGACGACCAGGCGCTGATCCGGGCCGGCTTCCGGGTACTGCTCGAGGCGGCCGGTGACTTCGAGGTGGTCGGCGAGGCCACCGACGGAGCGGAGGCGGTTAACCTGGCCCGCAGGGAGCGCGCTGACGTCGTGCTGATGGACATCAGGATGCCGGGCGTCGACGGCGTTGAGGCGACCCGGCGGATCGCGGCCGACGACGACCTGGCCGGGGTCAAGGTGATTATCCTGACCACGTTCGAATCCGACGAGTACGTCTACCAGGCAATCCGGGCCGGAGCCAGCGGCTTCCTGGTCAAGGACTCTGAGCCGGCCGAGCTGATCCAGGCCGTGCGGGTCGTCGCGCGCGGTGACGCCCTGCTCTCGCCGGGCGTGACCCGGCGCCTGATCACCGACCTCGCCAGCCGTCCTGAGCGCTCGGCCTCGCCGGTGACCGGCACGGCCCTTGATCCCCTGACGGCGCGGGAACGCGAGGTGCTGGCGCTGGTCGCGGCCGGCCTGTCGAACGACGAGATCGCCGCCCGGCTGCACCTGAGCCCGCTGACCGCCAAGACTCACGTCAGCCGGATCATGACCAAGCTGAGCGCCCGCGACCGGGCTCAGCTAGTCGTCATCGCCTACGAGAGCGCCCTGGTCGTCCCCGGCCGGCAAGCGCAGCCCCGGCCCTGAACCGGGCCGGATCAGTCCCCCGTGCGCCCAGCCGGTGCCGGGCGCGAGCCGGGGCAGCGTGCGGGGACGCCGATCGCGCTGAAGCTGGCAGGTGCTCAGCGAGGGCGGATGGGCGTTCCCGCGTTCTGCCCGCCTGCCCCGGTCCGGCACGTGCTGAACCGGCCGGCCAGATCGACGTAGGTCCGTGCGGCCAGCCCGTGGCCGCACGAGCGCACGGTACCTGCCACTGGCCCGAGTATCACGAGACCGACGATGCCCGCGAGGACCACGGGAATGATCACCAGTGCGCGCAGCTTCGGCCTGCGCGCGGCCAGCCGCCGCATCCGCCGCACGGTATGCCGAAGGTGATGCCTGCCATTGAGCGATTCATTCGAAGGCATCGGCTCGGTTCGAGTGAGCCTCGTGAAGATCGCGAACATGGAAACTAGCCGCGGATCGCGTGCCTGCAGCGCTCCCGCAATGCTGTCTAGAATCCGCTGCTGGCAGGCGGGCAAGCTCATGGAACTCTCCGATCGGTACTCAAGAAACGGTCCCGACGGCGACCGGTCCTGCCAGTAGCGCCGACTCAGGTCTCGGCCGTGCAGCGGCTGACGTGGCACTACCCAGCCCACACGGCTGAAACGAGGACAGCAGGACTTCGGCGCGCCTGCTCGGTAGTCTCGACAGTATCCGAAGAGTCAATTCGGTAACCCGGCAATTCAGTTATGCCAGAGAACTGCGCCGGACGGCTGCCGAGGTCGCCGTTGTCGCGTTTTCCGAGCGAGAGGACCAGCATTCGTGTCGAGTGTCATCTGGGAAAGTGCCGAATACGCGGCGGTCGCCGAGCATCTGCGGCAGCTGCATGAGCCGACCTTCGGCCTGCCGCACGACGCCTCGGAACCGCATGTCACGGCCGACGGAACCCGGATCGTGGTCACCGGCTCGATCTTCGACGAGCTGGCCGGCGTCCCGCGGACGAGCATCTGCGCGGTCGAGGGCGGCGGGCTGCGCCAGGTGACCGCGGGGTCCGGCTCGGCCCGCTGGGGGCGCTTCTCCCCGGACGGAACCACGCTGGCCTTCCTGTCCGACCGCGCCGCGCCCGGTGTGTTCCAGCTCTTCCTGCTCGCCGATGGGCACTTTGGCGAGGCGCTCGCCGCACCGGCGGTGCCGGGAACGATCGAGTACGCCCACTGGTCGCCAGACGGCCGGCAGATCCTGCTCGGCGTCGCCGGGCTCGGTGCCGAGCTATCCGGCGGGCAGGGGTCGGGACGGAACGGGGGCGCGGCGGACGAGCTGCCTTCCTGGCATCCGGCTGTCGACTCGGGCGTGCCCGACGATGCCTGGCGCCGACTGTGGCTGTACGCGGCGGACACCGGAGAGCTGTCACGGCTGTCCCCCGACGGCCTGAACTGCTGGGAGGCGGGCTGGTGCGGTCCGGATCAGGTGGTGGCGATCACCAGCACCAGGGCGGGCGAGGACGACTGGTACTCGGCGGCGCTCACCCTGATCGACTGCGCTACCGGCCGCAGCCGTGAACTGCTGCACAGCGACGTCCAGCTCGGGCTGCCGTGCGGTTCGCCGGATGGCAGCCGGGTCGCCGTCGTGCAGGCCGTCTGCAGTGACCGCTGGATCGTCGCGGGCGACGCGATCCTGATCGACCTGGCGTCGGGGGCGCGCGAGGTGCTGGACACCTCGGGCGTCGATGTCACCAGCGTGCAGTGGATCGGCAGCGGCCAGCTCGGCTACCTCGGGCAGCGGCACCTCGACTCGGTGGCCGGCCTGGCGGACCTCGCGACCGGAACCGTGACCGAACTGCTGTCCACCGCGGTCTCCTGCGGCGGCCGCTACCCAGAGGGGGCGTTCACGGCCGACGGCCGGGTGGTGGTGGTCCAGGACGCCTATCATCTGCCCCCTCAGGTCACCCTGGTCGGCCGGGACAAGGAAGAGGTGCTCGCGTCCCTGGCCCACGCGGGCACCGACTACCTGCTCTCGATCGCCGGCACCGCGCAGGCCATCTCCTGGCCGGCGCCGGACGGGCTGACCATCGAGGGCGTGCTGTGCCTGCCGCCAGGCGACGGCCCGTTCCCGCTGATCGTCAGCATCCACGGCGGCCCGATCGCGGCCTGGCGGGACAAGTGGTCGATGCGCACGCCGGCGGTGCCGCTGCTGGTCTCGCGCGGCTACGCGGTGCTGCATCCCAATCCGCGGGGCAGCGGAGGACGCGGCCAGGAATTTGCCCGGCGGGTGGTCGGAGACATGGGCGGCGCGGACAGTGACGACTTTCTGTCCGGGATCGACGCCCTGGCCGAGCGGGGCATCATCGATCCGGCCCGGATCGGCCTGATGGGCGGCAGCTACGGCGGGTTCATGTCGTCCTGGCTGGTGACCCAGGACCAGCGGTTCGCCGCCGCGGTGCCGATCTCGCCGGTCACCGACTGGTACAGCCAGTCCTTCACCTCCAACATCGGCGGCTGGGGCAACGCGTTCCTGCACGCCGATCCTGAGCAGCCAGGCACGCTCGCGCACACCAGGAGCCCGGTGCTGCACGCCAGCAAGGCGCGCACGCCGTGCCTGAACATCGCCGGCGCGAAGGACCGCTGCACGCCGCCAGGTCAGGCCCGGGAGTTCCACCAGGCGCTGCTGAGCCACGGCACGGAGTCGGTCCTGGTGATCTACCCGCAGGAAGGGCACGGAGTCCGCGCCTTCCCCGCGGCCGCCGATTGCCTGACCCGCATGACCGGCTGGTTCGAGCGGCACATGCCCCCGGGCGTCAGCTGATCCGGTCTGGCCGGCCCGTGCCGGACGCCGCCGGCGCCGGGCTGGCCAGTCCCTCGGCGCGGGTCAGCAGCTCGCCGGCCTGACGAGTGGCGGCCGGCCGCGCGAGCACCCAGATGAGCCCGACCACGATCCAGCCGATCGCCACCGACGGCCCCCACCAGGCAACCCCGGTCGGCAGCGGCCAGACGTTCCTGAACAGCGTGTAGCCGAGCACGATGACGCCGAGGACCGGTATCACGAGCTCCCACCTGCGGACGACCGTCTGCCCGGTGAAGAACACCAGGCGGACCATCCCGATCGTGGCCAGGATGTAGACCACGAGCAGGATCAGCGTCCCGATCGTCCCGGCCTCGGCGAACAGCGTGAACGGGTCGCCCCGCAGGACGGCCCAGGTGAAGGCGATGATGACGTAGGCGGTCAGCACCACGGCGCCGGTGGACATGATCGGAGTGCGCCGCTGCGGCGACACGCCGCTGAGGCGCCCGTGCAGGATGCCGTCCCTGCCCATCGCGAAGATCAGCCTGGACGAGCCGACCGTGCAGGCCAGCGCGCAGCCGAAGGCCGAGACCATGGCGCCGACCGTGATCACGTTGCCGATCCAGGAGGATACGTAGGCGGTGCCGAGATCGCCGATCAGCGACGTCGAGCCGATGAACTTCGTAATGCCGTGGGCAGACGTGCCGAAGCCCATCACCTCGACCGCGGTGACCACGAAGAAATAGATCCCGCCGAAGATCGCCACGCCGAGGATGGCCCGCGGGATGTCGCGGTTGGGGTGATGCGTCTCCTCACCCAGGGTGGCCGCGGCCTCGAAGCCGGCGAAGGACAGGAAGCCGAACACGACCCCGAGGAAGATCGCCGACAGCGGCGTTCCCGACGGGAGGCTGAAGATCGACCAGTCCACGCCCAGCTTGCCCGGGCCCGAGTGACCGGCCAGCTTGGCGAAGACGATCACGATCACGATCACGATCAGGGCGACGGTGATTCCCTCGGCGGCCAGCAGCAGCCTGGTGCCGCTGCGCGCCGGGGTGATCGCGATCCACCAGATCAGCGCCAGCCCGATCGCCCCGAGCAGGAACCCGGACCAGGCCGGCGGGTTCTTCCAGATCCCGAGCGCCGCGAGGAAGTTGGAGGCGAACCGGCCGCCGGCCATCGCTGTCGTCACGGCATAGAAGATGTAGGTCCCGGACAGCGCCCAGCCGGCCACCACACCGGCCCGCGGACCGAGCGTCGCCCCGACGAACCCGTACACCGATCCCGAGTGGTGGAACCGCTGGGTCAGCCGGACGAACGTATAGGCCACCAGCAGCACGCCGACGAACGCGAGCGCGAAGGCCACGGGAGTGGCCCGGCCGACCGTGGTCGCCGACGCCTGCGGATTGATGCTTGCCGCCATCGACGGCGCCATCAGGGCCATCGAGATGCCGATCGCTCCCCAGACGCTGAGGTTGCGATGCAGCGTCAGCTGTCCTGCTTTGTCCGCCCTGACCGCCATCTGCCTGGCACCTCCTGCCGCGGTCGCCGCCCGGCCCGCCTCGCCTGCCCGGCGACCGATCCACCGCTGCGCCCAGACCATGCCCGCGGGGCACGAAGGCCGGAGCACATGAACTCACCCGTGAGCCGATCATGCGCACCGGCTAGCCGGCAGCACAAGATCTGACCGCCGTCTTTTCGCCTGCGCGCCGGAACCTGCCGGAACCCAGAAGAATGCACCACGGACATACAGGCATTGGGGGAACAAATTCGCCCGGACTACTGCGGCCCGATTGGCGCAGGCGACAGAACAGCCGGTCGGGACCGCCGATCCGGGCAGCCGGTCCCAGGAAGCCGATCCAGGCCGACCTGCCAGGTAGCCGAACCGGGCAGCCGGTCCCAGGAAGCCGATCCGGGCAG